>DATLRS010000001.1:0-5008 GCA_035534535.1 Allostellaceae bacterium
GCGCATGCAATTTTTGATGGGTATCGCTGCGCTCAACCCATCCCACACTATTGGTTGATCTCGGGCTCAACGAGCCTTGCCAGGTTTCGCAACGACTCTTGCCAACCGAGGTAACAGGCCTCCGGCGGAATGACGTCCGGCAGGCCTTCCTGCACGATGTTGAGTTCGGTGCCAACCGATACCTTCTTCAACGTCACCGTCACCTGGACATCGCCGGCCAGTTTGGGATCGTCGAACTTGTCCGTGTAGCGCAAGCGCTCGTATGGAACGAGCTCGACATATTCGCCGTCAAACGCGTGACTATTGCCCGTCGTGAAGTTCCGGAACGACATCTTGAACGTGCCGCCGACTTTCGCTTCCAGGTGATGCACGGTGCAGGCAAAACCGCCGGGCGGCAACCATTTTGCGAGCGCGTCCGCCTCGAGGAACGCGCGATAGACCTTCTCCGGCGTGGTTGCCAGAACCCGGTGCAAGCGCACAGTATGGGGCATGGTCGCCTTTTCTCAGGCCGGGGTAAACATCGGCACCGGCGGGCCGCCTTCGCTCGGCTTGAAGACGAGCTTCACGGCCTGGCCAACCTTGATGGCGTTGAGGTCGCAATCGACGATGTTGGTCATCATCGTCGGGCCTTCGGCCAGCGTCACATAGGCGATCGCGTAGGGCACCGGCGCCCGGCGCATGACGCTATAGGTATAGATCGTGCCGCTGCCCGAGGCTTCGACCCACTCGGTCCGGTCGCTGAAGCAGAACGGGCAATGCGGGCGCGGATAGAAATGCGGCTCGCCGCAGGCGGCGCATTTCTTGAAGAGCAATTTGCCTTGCGTCGCCGCGTCCCAGAAGGCCTGGGTTTCGGGGTTGACCGGCGGCGCGGCGATCTTGCGCTGTTGTGCCGGGGCCGCTTGGGTTTGCGCCATCGCCCTTACTCCCTTGCCATGATGACGGTCGCGGCGGCGTGCCGCGTGCCGAGCGAACCGCCGGTGCCGTGCGCCAGCGCGATGTCGCAATTCCTGACCTGCACCGCCGGATGCGCCTCGCCGCGCAATTGCCGCACCGCCTCGAGCACCTTGGTGAGGCCGCCGCGGTTTGACGGGTGGTTGTTACAGAGGCCGCCGCCATCGGTGTTGAACGGCAGCTTGCCGACCCCGGAAATCAGGTTGCCGTCGCTGACGAAGCGGCCGCCCTGGCCCTTCTCGCAAAACCCGAGATCCTCGAGCTGCATGATGACGGTGATCGTGAAGCTGTCGTAGATCGAGGCGTATTTGATGTCGGCCGGTGTGACCCCGGCTTCGGCGAAGGCGGGCGGGCCCGACCATACCGCGCCCGAATAGGTCAGATCGACCTTGCCGCCCATCTGGTGTTTCGGCGCTTCGCCGGCGCCGGTCACCTTGACAAGCGGGCGTTTGAGGCTTTTCGCGATCTCCGGCCGCGCCATGATGATCGCGCCGCCGCCGTCGCTGATGACGCAGCAATCCAAGCGGTGCAGCGGGTCGGCGATCATCGGCGAGTTGACGACCTCCTCGACCGTCACGACGTCCTTCAGCATCGCGTGCGGGTTGTGCTGCGCGTGGTGCGAGGCGGCGACCTTGACCCAGGCGAGCTGCTCGCTGGTCGTGCCGTATTGGTACATGTGGCGCATCGCGCACATCGCGTACATGTTGGCGGTGGCCGGGCCGTAGGGCAGCTCGAACCCCGATTCGGGCATCGGCCGCTCCGGCGCGCGCGGCTGCGTGCCGGTCGCCATGCCCTCGGCGCGCGGCCGGCCGGCCAGCGTGATCAGCGCGATATCGCACTTGCCCAGCGCGATCGCCTCGGCGGCATGCCCGACCTGCAACAGATAGGACGAGCCGCCGACATCGGTCGAATCGATGTGCCGCGTCTTCAGCCCCAGATAGTCGGCCATCGACAGCTGGCCGAGGCCGGCCATGTCGCCGGCGGCGCAGAAATAGCCGTCGATGTCGTTCTTCGTCAGCCCGGCATCGGCCAGCGCCCCGGCCGCCACCTCGGCGTGCAGCTGCGGCACGGTCTTGTCGGTCGCCAGGCGCGTCGGATGCTCGTAAATGCCGACGATGTAGGCCTTGTCCTTGATGCTCATCGCGGGCGGGTCCTCCGGGTTGTCGCTCGTCTGGCGCGGAGCGCGATGGGATACCGTTCGCCGCCGCCGGTCAATCCCTCACGCACCCGTTTGCGCGACCGGCCGCGCCGGGGCGGCGGCCGCCCTTTCGGATTGGAGGCCATCCTCGCCCACCCTATGCTGGGCATTCCGTCGCAACGGATGGCGAGGCATGAATCTCGAAAGCGCGTTCATCATCCTGTTTGTCATCGCAATGGTGGTCGCCATCAGCGTCCGCCGCTTGCGGCTTCCCTATACGGTGGGACTCGTGCTGGCCGGTCTGCTCCTCGGCTCGGCGCATTTGTTCCCGGCGCCCGAGCTGAACAAATCGCTGCTGTTTGCCATCTTCCTGCCGGGTCTGATCTTCGAAGCGGCCTTCCACCTTGACTTCCAGGATTTGTGGCGCAACCGCGTCACGATCACCTCGCTCGCGTTCCCCGGCGTCGTGGCATCGACCGCGTTGACGGCACTGGCGCTGGCGCCGGTGGCGCGCGCCCTCGATTTCCTGCCGGGGTTCACCTGGCGGCATGCGCTGGTGTTCGGCGCGCTGATTTCCGCGACCGATCCGGTTGCGGTCCTGGCGCTGTTCCGTACGCTCAACGTGCCGCGTCGGCTGTCGCTGCTCCTCGAAGGCGAAAGCCTGCTCAATGACGGCACCGGCATCGTCTTCTTTACACTCAGCCTGTCGATCTTTGCCGGCGCCGGCGTCACCGCGTGGGGGCTTGGGATCGAGTTCCTCACGGTGGTCGGCATGGGCGCGGCCATCGGCGTCGCGGTCGGGCTCGTCGTTTCGACGATTCTGCGCCACCTCGACGATCCGATGATCGAGGTCAGCCTGACGACGATCGCGGCTTACGGCTCCTTCGTCCTGGCCGACCAGCTAAACTACTCCGGGGTCATCGCGACCGTGGCGGCGGGGATCCTGTGCGGCAATTACGGCGCCCGTACCGGCATGGCGCCGTCCACCCGGGCGGCGGCCGAGACGTTCTGGGAATTCGTCGCCTTCGCCCTCAACTCGGTCGTTTTCCTGCTGATCGGAATCGAGGTGCCGATCAGCGATCTGCGGGCTTCCTGGCTGCCGATCCTCGCCGCCTATCTGATCGTGACGTTGGTGCGGGGCGTTCTCGTCTTCGTCGTCTGGCGGATCGTCGGATTGACGCGCGAGCGGTTTTCGGGAAGGTGGGGCATGGCGCTGACCTGGGGCGGATTGCGCGGCGCCCTGCCGATGGTTCTGGCGCTCGGCCTGCCCTGGGATTTTCCGCTGCGCGAGCAGATCATCAGCATCACCTTTGGCGTCGTCATCCTGTCGATCCTCGGGCATGGCCTGACGATGGCGCCGCTGCTCAAGGTTCTCGGCATCGTGCGCGGCGGCAATGAGCGCGCCGCCTACGACCTGCTGCGCGGCGAGTTGCAGGGCGCGGCCGCCGCCTTGGAGGAACTCGACCGGCTCGAGCGCCTGCACTCTCTGGCGCCTCGATCGCTCGAGCAGCTGCGGGGGGATTATCAGCAGCGGGTCGACCGCGTGCGCGAGGAAATCGGCAAGTTGGCGGTCGAGCAGGACGATCTCCACTCCGAGGATATCTATCAGGCGCGCCTGCATTTGTTGCTGGTCGAAAAGAACCGGGTGGTCGACGCGCATCGGCGCGGACTGCTCTCGCCGAGCGTGAATGACCGCCTGCTTGCCGATATCGACGCCCGCATCCTCCAACTCGAATCGACCGGCGCCGACGGCGCACCGGAGCCGGAGCAGAAGCCCGCCTGAGCTGCGGCTCAAATCCCTTCCGCGGTTGTTCGGTCGAGTCGGGTTGAGATACCGTTCGCCCGGCCCGGTCAATCGCCGCTCGGCCGCGGCGTGGTGCCGGGGACGCCATTGGCCGGCACGGAATAAGACGCACGTTCCGCCCGTTGGGGGGCGGCTGTACATTGCTCCATCGACGACAGCCATGAGGGGACAGCATGATTCGCAAACTGATCTTTGGCGCCGCCGCATTGCTGCTGGTCGGCGTCACCACTGCGCCGGTACCGGCGCAGGCGCAACGCTGGGTACCCGAGATGCGGCGGCTGCACGCGCTGTGCAACCGCGGCTACCGGCCGGCCTGCATCCGCTTCGGCTTTATCCTCGGCGCGAACCGCGCGCGTCAGGCCGAATGGCGGCGCCTGCACCCGAACTGGTGGTGGTGGCAGCCCTGGGTCAGGTAGCCGGCGGCGCCGCGCCGGCAATCTCGGCGATCTCGGCCGCACCGTAGCCAAGCTCGGCGAGCACCGCCTCGGTGTGCTCGCCGAGCCGCGGCGGCGGCAGGCGCAGGCTGCCCGGCGTCGCGGAAAACGCGGTCGGGATCGCCATCGTGACGGTCGGCCCCTCGGACGGGTGCTCTTGGGCCACGAAAAATCCGGTGTCGCGCAGATAGGGATCGGCGGCGAGCCCCTTGAGGTCGTTGACGCCACCGTTCGGCACGTCGAACGCGTCGAGCCGCGCCCGCCATTGCGCCGTCGTGCGGGTCAGCATGCGCCGGGCGAGCAGCGCGTAAAGCTCGTCGATATGGTCGGTGCGGCCGGCGATCGTCGCGAAGCGCGGCTCGTCGGCAAGTTCGGGATGGTCGATCGCGGCGAACAGGCCGCGCCATTGCCGGTCGGTCGTCGCCAACAGGCAGACGAACCCGTCCCCGGTCGCGTAGGGACGCCGATAGGGGGTGAACATCCGCGGGTAGCCGAGCCCCTTTTCCGGCTCGGCCAGGACGCCATGCCACAGATGATCGACCAGGTTGAAGGCGGTCATCGTCTCCAGCATCGGCACGTGCACGTCCTGGCCCCTTCCGGTCCGCTCGCGGGCGAACAGCGCCATGCCGACGGCCGAGGCCAGCGCCTGGCCGCAGATCTTGTCGCAGACCGCCATCGGCA
>DATLRS010000002.1:0-2222 GCA_035534535.1 Allostellaceae bacterium
GATCCGCTGAAGGCGCACGACACCGCCGATCCGGACGCGGTGACCGATCATCGCCCGCCGTGCCCTTGCTGCGGCGGCCGCATGCTCATAGTCGAGGTCTTCGGGCGTAGCGGTGCGCCGCGCGGCCCGCCCTCCGGCGCCGCCAACGGGATTTGAGCCGATGACGATCCCTGTCGTCTCGTTGCAGCAACCATCCGCCGGAACTTCTCGTTCCCGGCGCGGTGCCCGTTTTATTCTGGCATCGGCAAGCGTTCGCAGGACATCACTGATCAGTCCCCGATCAGGCCCTCGGTGGCGCTGGCAAGGCCCGGTCCGCGGTCATCAGAGGCTTTCAGCTCTCGCCAATCTCCGCAAAATCATCCCCTGCCAACGCCGCTCCGCGACCAAATCCCCATAGACGGCCAACTGCTCGCCGCTCTCCCGCGGGTTCGTTCATCGGAGGCTTTCGGACGCCGGCCCTCGGCCCTTGCCCGCGTCGACTGCTCGCGTGGCGCCGGCATCCGAAACCCTAACCGGAAACAGTCCTTTCAGTCAGACCGCCTGTTCGGCCGGAGCCGCTGCTGCAGCCTTCTCGCTCGCCTGTCGGAGCACGACCCCCTGCCTCAGCAGCAGCGCCTGTAGCGCCGCGGTCGGCACCGCGCGCGGCTCGCATTTCTCAGCTGCGGCGAGCGCCGCGGCGGCGCCGGCCGCCTGGTCGGTCAGCCAACATTGCGGGATCTCGCGCAGAAACGAGTGGCTCGTCGCATCGCACGAGATTTGCCGGCCGGCGACGAGCAGGCCATCAATGTCTTGCGGCACCAGGCAACTATACGGCACCGAGACCAGCGGAAACTTCGGCGACAGCGACGGCGAGATGCCGATCTCGTCGGGGCGCGGCACGCCATCGGGCCAATCCTCGCGCGTCACTCGGCCGACCCCGACCAGCCAGCTGCTGCACGTCGCGCAAGCTGCCGCCGGCTTTGAACACCAGCCGAGCGGCGTTAGTGATGAAGGTACGGCGCCCAGAATGCGACGAGCAGCCGGCGAGCCCGAGATCGGCATAGAGCTGGCGGAACCAGTTGACGACGCTGCCGGGACGCATGCCCTCGGTTCGGCCACGCTCCGAGGGGATCACCGCGCCCGCCGCTCCGGTCTCTCGGCGGAGTTGCTGCAACGCGCGATGCAAATCAGGGTGCAGCGGTATCGTGCGACCGCTGCCCTTTTTGGCGGCGATGTCGTGCAGCTCGATGCGATCAGCTATTCGCCCGTCGGCGTCGAGCACCATCGGCCAGGTCAGCTTGGCAATCTCGCCGGCGCGCAGTCCGGCTTTGACCGACAGTAGGATCATGAGCCGGTCGCGCTGCGGGTAACGGCCACGCTGGGCGCGGCGCAGCGCGGCAACGACTTGCTGGCGGCTGAGGGTTTTGGCCTGTTTGCCTGCCATGGCGTCGGCTCAGTATTCGTCGGCCAGCATCACCGTCAGCACCCGCTCGGTGACCGCCGGATCGCTGGCATCGGGGGAATGGTAGGCGAGGTCGCGATCGTAATAATCGTGTTTGAAGATGATCCGGCGCCCGTCCACGGTCAGGACGGCGCAGTCGTGCTCGCCCCAGGGGTCGTTGTCCTCGCTGAAATCATCGAACCGCGCGACCGCCAACAGCACGGCACGCAGGTCGTCAGCGCCGAGCGCGGCGATGCCGCGGGTGATGACGACGCGGCCACCGATCGCTTTTTGGCGCAGCTGATCGTTCAGCTCGCGAATCCGCGCCGTCTTGATCGGCGAGGCGCCGCTCATTGGTCCATCTCCTGAACCGGCTGCCGGTCGTTCGCGCTCGCCGCGCCCGAGCCGTCGCATTCGATGAGCCGAACCTGGTCGGCATCGTCGGCCGGCACCATGTCGAGGTGGAGCAGCAGGCGGTCGGCTTCGTACTCGATCGGCTGCGGGAAGCCGGCGTCGCGCCAGGCCTCCCAGAATGCCGCGAACGGCCGGTGATCGACATGGATGGTGACCGGCTTGGCAGTCTCGGTGTCGACGCCGACCAGGCTGACGATCGTGCCGAAATCGACGATGCGGTCGATGCGTATGCGTAATGGTTGCATGGGGCCTCCTGGGTTGGTCACGACATGACAAGGGCGCCGCACGCGGTCAGCGCACGACGCCCCTCGGCGCCCGTCGCGGTGGGCGCCGACCAAGTTTGTTTCGGCTTTTCGAGAACCGGCTGAAGCCGGTGCAATCAGTCCCG
>DATLRS010000003.1:0-4109 GCA_035534535.1 Allostellaceae bacterium
GCCAGGATCTCGTCGTTGAAATCGTAATGCGGGTTGTGCAGCATCGCCTGGCCGGCGGCGGCGCCGTTGCCGATCCAGATATAGGCGCCGGGCTTTTCTTCGAGAAACCAGGCGAAGTCTTCGGCGCCCATGCTCGGCAACAAATCACGCCGTACGTTGTCGGCGCCGACCAGATCGGCCGCGATCGCGGCCGCGATTTCGGTCTCGGCCGGGCTGTTGACGGTCGGCGGGTAGCGGCGTTCGTAGCGCATCGCGACCGCCGCGCCGAGCGATCCGGCAACCCCCTCGGCGACGCGGCGGATCGCCGGTTCGAGCGCGTCGCGCACCGCCGGATCGAACGACCGGGTGGTGCCGCGCAGGACGACGCTGTCGGGGATCACGTTCCAGGTGTCGCCGCCGTGGATCTGGGTGACGCTGACGACCGCTCCCTGCAGCGGGTCGATGCTGCGGCTGGCGATCGTCTGCAACCCGCCGACGATCTGCGCCGCGACGACCACCGGATCGACGCCGAGATGCGGCATCGCGGCATGCGCGCCGCGCCCTACGACCGTGATCTCGAAGATGTCGAAGGCCGCCATCATCGGGCCGGGCCGGATCGCGAACTGCCCTTGCGGCAGGCCCGGCCAGTTGTGCATGCCCCAGACCGCCTCGACCGGGTGGCGCTGCAGCACGCCCTCCTCGACCATCAGCCGCGCGCCGCCCTCGTTCTCCTCGGCCGGCTGGAAGATGAAGTGCACGGTGCCGGCGAAATTGCGCGTCTCGGCGAGGTATTTGGCGGCGCCGAGCAGCATCGCGGTGTGCCCGTCATGGCCACAGGCGTGCATCGTTCCGTGCTGCGTCGAGGCATGCGCGAAGCCGTTTTTCTCAGCGATCGGCAGCGCGTCCATGTCGGCGCGCAGCGCGATCGCGCGGCCGCCCGGCCGTGACCCCGCCAGCGTGCCGATGACCCCGGTGCGCGCCACCCCGCGCGCGACCGCGACGCCGAACGATTGGAGCAGCCGCGCGACGATCTCGGCGGTGCGGTGCTCCTCGAACGCGGTCTCGGGGTGGGCATGCAGATCGTGCCGCCATTCCGCCATATCGGCCTGGAAATCGGCGATGCGATTGATGACCGGCATCGGTTGGTTCCTTACACCACGCCGCGCTCGCGCAGCCCGGCGATATCGCCGGCGCTGTAGCCGAGTTCGCCAAGGATCGCGTCGGTATGCTCGCCGGGCTCGGGGCTCGCCGTCGCCAGGCGGCTCGGGGTGCGGCTCAGGCTCACCGCCTGGCCGACCAGTTCGAGCCGGCCGAGCGTCGCGTGCTCGACCGGCTGGGCAATGCCCAGGTGGCGGACCTGCGGGTCGGCGAACACCTGGTCGATCGAATAGATCGGGCCAGCCGGCACCCCGGCCTCGTTGAACCGCTCGATCCACTCGGCGCTGTCGCGCTGTTGCGTCACCGCCTCGATCGCGGCGTTGAGCGCCTGGCGATGCTGCGAGCGCAGCCGGCCGGTGCGGTAGTCGGCATGCTCGGCGAGCGCCGGCCGGTCGAGCGCGCGGCACAGCCGGCCGAAGATCTCGTCGCCGGCCGAGGCGATGTTGATATGGCCGTCGCGCGTCTTGAAGACCCCCGTGGGGATGCTGGTCGGGTGGTCGTTGCCGGCCTGCTCCGGCACCTCCTGCGCAATCAGCCAGCGCGCCGCCTGGAAGTCGAGCATCGCGATCTGCGCCGCCAATAGCGAACTCTCGACCCATTGCCCTTCGCCCGACACCTCGCGCTCGAGCAACGCCACCAATATGCCCATCGCCGTAAAGATCCCGGCCGACAGATCGGCGATCGGGATGCCGACCCGCACCGGTCCCTGCCCCGGCAGGCCGGTGATCGACATCAGGCCACCCATGCCCTGCGCGATCTGGTCGAAACCGGGGCGGTCGCGGTACGGCCCGCTCTGCCCGAACCCGGAGATGCTGGCATAGACGAGGCGGGGGTTGAGCGGGCGCAGCGCGGCATAATCGATGCCGAGCCGCGTCTTGACGTCGGGACGGTAATTCTCGACGACCACGTCGGCCTCGGCCACCAGCTTGCGGAAGATCGCGATCCCCTCCGGCGCTTTGAGGTCGAGAGTGAGTGAGCGCTTGTTGCGATGCAGGTTCTGGAAATCGGGGCCGTGGCGCGGCCCACCCATCGCCTCGCCGGGGCCGGGCGGAGCCTCGATCTTGATCACCTGGGCGCCCCAATCGGCCAGCTGGCGCACCGCCGTCGGGCCGGCCCGGACGCGGGTCAGATCAAGGACCTTGAAGCGCGAGAGCGGAGGAGAATGAGACATCACGACCGTCGTTCTGGGAAAACTGCTTGATCGTAGAGCCACGCCGCCGCGGACGGAAGCGGTCGCCGGCCGGGACAACAAAAAACCGCCGCGGTGCGCGGCGGCGGCAGTCAGCCGGGGCCTCGCGGCCCCGGCCGTACTCGACTGACGATGCTCTACGGGAAGACGATCTCGACCCGGCGGTTCTGCGGCTCGCGCACGCCGTCGGCGGTCGGCACCCGGTTGTCGTTCTCGCCGCGGCCGCTGACCGCCATTGCCTGCCGCGGCACGCCGAGGCCGACCATGGCGTTGGCGACGTTGTTGGCGCGCCGTTCGGAGAGCCGCTGGTTGTATCCGGGCGAGCCCGACCGGTCGGTGTAGCCGGTAACCTGGATCGTCACCGGCGCACCGCTGTGGAACGCCCCGGCCGCCTGCTGCAGGATCTGCATGCCTTCGGGGGTGATCGTCGCCCGGTCCCAATCGAAGAACACCTGGAACACCTTGCGCATCACCGGCGGCGGCGCCGGCGGGGCCGGCGGCGCCATGACCGGCGGCGGCGGCGGCGCGCCAAACCGCAACGTCAAGCTCGCCACGATGCTGTGGGTCCCGTAGCCCGAGTTGAAGGTCTGTTTGGAGAAGCCGTTGGCTACAGCGGCGCCGCCGCCGAAGCGAAAGATCGGGTCGGTCGTTCCGAGATAGCGGTAGTCGACATCGAGCGCCAAGGTCGGGTTGATATCGTAGCGGACACCGGCGATCGCTTGATAGCCGATCTCGAGCTCGTTGTCATGGGCGCAGGTGCCGAGGCTGACGCGCGTAGGGGCGAAGGGGGGCACGGCGTCCGCCGACCAGGCGTCACGCTGGAGGACCGGACCGACGCCGACGCCGATATGCGGCGACAGCGGCATGCCGATATTGAAATCGTAGATCAGGTTCGACATCAACGCGTAGGCGTACCGCGCGCCGCTTGCCGGAAACGTTGCACTGATCGGCAAGCCGGCCAGCGCCCGGCCGGGTGCCGTGGTGGTCTCACTCGAGACGTCGTTCTTCTGGTAGCGGAATTCCTCTTCAAAGCGCCACGGTCCCCATCGGTAGCCGGCACGCAGACCGATGTTGAACCCGTCGTTGAAGGTCTCCCCGAACCTCGTAAGCGGCCCGGGTCCCCCGACCCGCCCGCTTTGCGGGCTCTCGAGACTCGTCCAGCCGCCCTCGCCGCCGAAATAAAAGGCACCGGGGGCGCCGAAGCCAAGCATCTGCGCCCGTGCGTCCGCCCCGCTCAACGCGACGGCGAGCGCGACACTGGCGCCTAGCAGAAAGTGACCTCGCATCCCCTTATCTCCTCCGGCAAATACGCGTACGACGAGGCGTGGTTGTTGTCGGATAAGCCGGGGTCCCGGTTTGACCTCGGCTTATCCACGAGCGATCGTCTATGGGAGGACGATCTCGACCCGGCGGTTCTGCGGTTCGCGCACGCCGTCGGCGGTCGGAACGCGGTTGTCGTTCTCGCCGTGGCCGCTGACCATCATCGCCTGGCGCGGCACGCCGAGGCGGACCATGGCGTTGGCGACGTTGTTGGCGCGCCGCTCGGAGAGCCGCTGGTTGTACCCGGGCGAGCCCGACCGGTCGGTGTACCCGGTAACCTGGATCGTGACCGGCGCACCGCCGTGGAACGCCGCAGCCGCCTGCTGGATGATCTGCATGCCTTCGGGCGTGATCGTGTCCCGGTCCCAATCAAAGAACACCAGGAACACCTTGCGCATCATCGGCGGCGGCGCGGGCGGCGCCGGCGGCGCTGCCACCACCGGCGGCGGTGCGCCAAACCGCA
>DATLRS010000004.1:0-22626 GCA_035534535.1 Allostellaceae bacterium
GCAGCGCCCGCCAGATCGCTTCCGGGGTCGCGGGCCCGGTGAAATCGGCGGCGCCGAGCGGCGCCAGCGCGTCGCGGATTGCGTTGCCGATCGCCGGGAAGGCGGCAACCGCTCCCGCTTCGCCGCATCCCTTGACGCCGAGCGGGTTGGTCGTGCAGCGCGTCGGATTGAAGCCGAGCGCAAAGCGCGGCAAATCGTCGGCGCGCGGCAAGGCGTAATCCATCAACGAGCCGGCCAGCACCTGCCCCGATTGCGGATCGTAAAGGGCCCGCTCGAGGAGAGCCTGGCCGGCGCCCTGGGCGATCGCGCCGTGCGCCTGGCCGGCCGCGACCATCGGGTTGACCAGCACGCCGTAATCGTCGACCGCGCTGTAGCGCACCAGCGTGACCGCGCCGGTATCGCGGTCGATCTCAATTTCGGCGACGTGGGTGCCGTTGGGAAAGGTCATCCATTCGCGGGTCCAGGCGTAATACGTGTCGAGCGGCGTGCCGGCCGCGCGCGCGATCCGCGCCACCGCCAAGAGCCCGATACGCCGGTCGGTGCCGGCGACGACAAAATCGCCATCGGCAAAGCCGATATCGGCCTCGGCGGCTTCGAGCGCCTCGGCGGCGATACGGGCCCCCTTCTCGATGATCTCGTCCGAGGCGCGCCAGATCGCGGTGCCGCCCATATAGGTGGCACGCGAGCTGCCGTGCCCGCCGCCCAAGGGGATCAGATCGGTGTCGCCCTGGACGAGGCGGATCAATTGGTTGGGGATGCCGAGCCGGTCGGCGAGGATCTGCGGAAAGGTCGTCTCGTGCCCCTGACCGATCGTCTGGGTGCCGGTGATCAGCGACACACTGCCATCGGCCTCGAAGCGGATATCGACATTCTCCGACGGCGCCCCGCCAGTGCCCTTGATGTGATAGACAAAGCCGAGCCCGCGCAACAGGCCGCGCGTTGCGCTGTCGGTGCGGCGCGCCGCAAAGCCGGCGACATCGGCCGCCGCGAGGGCCTGGCCGAAGGTCTCGGGAAAGGCGCCGCTGTCGACCCGGTTGCCAAAGGCGTTGACCATCGGCATCGCCGCCGCCGGCACCAGGTTACGGCGGCGCAGTTCGGCGCGGTCGAAGCCGCATTGCCGCGCCGCTTCGTCGATCAGCCGCTCGATGATGTGGTTGGCCTCGGCGTAGCCCGGACCGCGCAGCACGCCGATCGGCGCGGTGTTGGTGAAGACCCCGGCGACCCGCAATTCGATCGCCGGGATCCGATAGACGGTGCCCGGCAGGAACGCATACTGAAACGTCTGCACGCCGCCGGCGCTGCCCGCCAGATAGGCGCCGAGATCGGCCAAGCTGGCGACGCGCAGCGCGAGAAACCGGCCCTCGGCATCAAGCGCCAACGCCGCCTCGGCGGATTGACCGCGACCCTGGTGGTCGGCCAGGAAGACTTCGCTGCGGCCCGCGATCCACTTGACCGGCCGCCCGACCCGCCGGGCGGCCCATGGCAGCAACACGTGCTCGGAATAAATGAAATTCTTGGCGCCAAAGCCGCCGCCGACATCGGGCGCGACAAAGCGGACCTGCGCCGGCGCGACGCCAAGCGCCCGCGCCGCATTGTCGCGCGTCGCGTGGATGCTCTGGCCGGAAACGTAAAGCGTGTAGCGACCGCTCTCCCGATCGTAGAGCCCGACGCCGCCGCGCGGCTCGATCGGGTTGGTGACGACGCGGTGGTTATCGAGGTTGAGGCGCACGATGTGGGGGGACCCGGCAAAGGCGGCTTCCACCGCCGCTGCGTCGCCGGCCCGCCAGTCGAACGAGAGGTTGCCCGGCGCCTCCTGCGACACCAGCGGCGCCCCGGCGGCGCGGGCCGCGGCGGCGATCGTCACCGCCGGCAATGGTCTATAGTCCACCACGACATGCTCGGCGGCATCGAGCGCCGCCTCCCGGCTCTCGGCGACGATCAGCGCGACCGGCTCGCCGACATAGCGGACCTTGCCCTCGGCCAGCAGCGGCTGCGGTGCAAAGGCGAAGGGCTCGCCGGTCTGGGTGTTGGCCGCGACATTCGGCAGGAGCGGCTGCAGCCCGTCGGCGCCCGCTTCCGCGGCGGTCAGCACGGCGAGCACCCCTGGCATGGCGCGCGCCGCCAGCGCGTCGATGCCCGCGATCCGGGCATGGGCATGGGGCGAACGCAATACGACGGCATGCGCGAGATTTTCGAAGCAGAGGTCGTCGAGATAGCGGCCGTGCCCGGTCAGGAAGCGCAGATCCTCGCGCCGTTTCGGAGCGTCGCCGATACCCGATCGGGTGCTCACGCCGGCCAACTCCGCGGTCGCCCCCTCACCCTCCCGCGCCTCACGGCGCGGGCACCTCCCTCTCCCCGCAAGCGGGGCGAGGGGCTTGGCTGGCGTCGCGCTCTCCCTCTCCGCGCCTGCGGGGAGAGGGTTGGGGTGAGGGGCTCATTGAGGCGAGAGCGATACAACACAAGAGGAAAAGCTGCTTTAGGGCCGAACCACCGGGCCCTGCGCGTCGGGGACCGTCGCCGCCTTTTCCTTCCAGTCCTTCGACCAGCGCGTCACCGGCCGCGGCACCTCGACCCCGTCAACCAGGATCGCATCGACCTGCTCATTGAAGAAGGCCAGGTGACCCTTGATCTTGGGGCATTCCGGGATCGGCTCGGGATAGCTCCACACGATGTCGGGGAACGTCTGGTCGCCGATCCGGGCCGACCAGTAGCGGGCCTCTCCCTTGTACGGGCAGGCGGTCAGCTTGTCGCTCGGCATCAGCAGATCCATGCGGACATCTTCGGGCGGGATGTAATAGCGCGGCGGCAGCCGCGTCTCGAACAGGAAGCGGGCGCGATTCGTATCGGCAACGATCTCGCCGCCGAGGACAATCTGCACCCGCCGCGACGAGGCGATCGCATCGACCCGCTTATACGGGTCGCGGGCATGGACGAAGATCTCTTCGTCCTCCTCGTACCAATGGTCGACCCGGTCCCAGTAGAACGCGACAAAGCCGGCCAGCTCCGGCACTTCGTCATAGGGTTCCGGGTAGCCCCACACCGCGTTCTCGGAGGTCCGGTCGCCGGCCTTGATCGTCCAGTAGGACGCCTTCCCCTTATAGGGGCAGAAACTGTGGTGGTCGGTCGGCGCCAGCAGGTCCATGCGCACGTCGCCGCGCGGGAAATAATAGACCGGCAGGTGCCGCGTCTCGAACAGCAGGTGCGCCGCGGTGCTGTCGGCGATCGTCACGCCGTTGAAGATGACGCGCACCCGCCGCGGCGACGGCTCCAGCGTGACCTTGTAGTCGGGGTTGGTCTTGAACCCGGATTGCCGCCCGTCAATCACTGTTGCCATGTCGACCTCCTTGCCGGCCGCGCCGGCCGCGCTTCGAGCCGGCGCCATTCTGCCATATGATAGCTGACGTGCGAACTGCCGCGACCAAACCGGGAGAGGGTGATGAACGAGGAAGGCGGATGCGCCTGCGACAGGGTGCGCTACCGGCTGACGGCGGCGCCGCTGATCGTCCACGCCTGTCATTGCCGCGACTGCCAGCGGCTCACCGGCGGCGCCTTCGCGACCAACATCTGGATCGAGCGGCACTTTGTCGAGGCCGACCATGCCGGATTGCGACCGGTCATGCTGAAGGCTGGCAGCGGCAAGCCGCACGAGGTGTTTCGCTGCCCCGACTGCGGCACGGCGATCTACAGCAAATACCATGCGGCGCCGGGCGACACGGTGCTGCTGCGGGCCGGCACGCTCGACCGCCCCGAGGCGGTGCGCCCGGACGTCCACATCTTCACCCGCAGCAAACTGCCGTGGCTGCCATTGCCGCAGGGTGTGCCGGCGTTCGAGACGATGTACAGGATCGCCGAATTCTGGCCGGCAGAGAGCCGCGAGCGGCTGCGCCGCAACATCGCCGGCGAAGGTTGAGCGGCGGCCGCTACCACGCCGGCGTTGTTCCCCACGCCACAAAGCCGTCGTTCTTGAGCCCCGGCTTGCCGTAGGCGAGCGGCTCACCCGACAGGCCGAACACATGGCCGCCGGCGGCTTCGAGCAGCGCCTGGCCGGCGGCGGTGTCCCATTCCATCGTCGTGCCGAAACGCGGGTAGAGATCGGCCTCGCCGGCCGCCAGCATCCCGAATTTGAGGGCGCTGCCGCATTGCTGGCGCTCGATAATCGCCCTGCCCTCAAAATATTCGCCGAGGCGGCGGCTGTTGGCGTGGCTGCGGCTGTGCACCACGACGATCCCCTCGGGCGAGGGCGCGCGCGCCCGGATCGGCTCGAAGGCGCCGGCGCCGCGCCGCCGCATCGCCGTGCCGGGGCCGTAGGCGAGATAGGTCACGCCGACCGCCGGACCGTGCACCACGCCGAGCACCGGGCGGCCATTCTCGATCAGCCCGATCAGCACCGCGAACTCGCCGTTGCGCGCGACGAATTCCCGCGTGCCGTCGAGCGGATCGACCAGCCAGAAGCGCGCGGCGGGCGAGGCGAACCCGGCCTCCGGCACGGTTTCCTCCGAGACGATCGGGATGTCCGGCAAGGCCGCGCCTAGCATCGCGACGATGACCCGTTCCGAGGCGAGATCGGCCTCGGTCACCGGCGTCTTGTCGTCCTTGTGCGTCACCTCGAACGGGTCGGCGTAAACCCGCATCGCCGCCTCGCCGCCGGCCAGCGCGGCGCGCAGCGCAATGTCGAGCAATGGATCCATGATCATCCTCAGGCGGCTTGCGGGAGGGCCGCATCGCGCAATGCCCGCACCCGGCGACCGGCCCACCATAAGCGGCGGCGGCGCGGTCGTCCATGCGAGCCCATATTCATTTGGCGGGATTGACTTGGCGGGATTGACTTTGGCGGGCATTCCGGTGCACCCATCGCGGGGCAATTGCCGTGCGCGCCAGGGAGGACATCATGGCATCACCGAAGAAGCTGTCGCATCTCGTCCTGCAGACCAACCGCCGCGACGAGATGGTCGAGTGGTACTGCACCGTACTCGGGGCCGAGCTCCTCTACGCCAACAAGTTCATCGCCTTCATCAGCTATGACGACGAGCACCACCGGGTCGCCTTCGTCGACCCCGGCCCGCTCGCCGACAAGGCGCCGGCCGACGGCAAGACGGCGCGCGCCGGCAGCGAAGTCGGCCTGCATCACGTCGCTTTCACGATGGGCGGCCTCGACGATTTGGCCGAGCAGTATCAGCAGCTGAGCCAACTCGGCATCCGGCCGCATCGCTGCGTCAATCACGGGGTCACGACTTCGATGTATTATTACGATCCCGACCGCAACCAGGTCGAGCTCTTGGTCGATAATTTCGCGACCGCGATCGAGGGGCAGGACTACATGCGCCGCCGCTCGGCCGCCGACAAGAACCCGGTCGGCATCGACTTCGACCCGGATGAGCTGGTCAAGCAGGTGCGAGCCGGGTTGCGCATCGAGGAACTCGTCAACATCAACGCCTGACGGGCCTGACGGGCCTGCCGATCCTGACACCGACGGGCGGCGCCGGAATTGGCGCCGCCCGATAGGGAACCGTCGCCGATGAAGCGTGTCCTGACCGGCCGGTTCATGCACGAGACCAACACGTTCAGCGTCCAGACCACCGACATGGCGCGCTGGCGGCGCCGCGACTTCCACCGCGACAACGAGATCCCGGCGGCGTTTCGCGGCACCCGCTCGGCCCTGGGGGCGACTTTCGAGGCGGCCGACGAATACGGCTGGACCCTGATCCACCCGGTCTCGGCCAACGCCAACCCGTCCGGCATCGTCACCGACGACGCGTTCGAACAGATCGCCGGCATGATCCTCGATGCGGCCGCGCGGCAGGGCCCTGTCGACGGGGTCTTGCTGCACCTGCACGGCGCGATGGTCGTCGAATCCTACGAAGACGGTGAGGGCGAATTGCTGGCGCGGCTGCGCGCCGGCCTCGGCGAAGCTGTGCCGATCGTCGTCACGCTGGACCTCCATGCCAACGTCACATCGCGGATGGCCGACAACGCCAGCGCGCTGATCGCGTTTCGCAGCTACCCGCATATCGACATGTACGAGCGCGCCTGGCAGGGGGCGCGCCTCCTCGAACGCGCGATGCGGGGCGAGGTGCGCCCGCGCACCGTGATCGCGCGCCGGCCGATGCTCTACGGGCTCGATTGGGGCCGCACCCAGCGCGGACCGATGGCCGAGCTGATCGCCCGCGGCGAGGCGCTGGAAGGGGCCGGCGAGGCGCTCGCCGTCAGCATCTGCGCCGGCTTCCCGCTCGCCGACATCGGCGATGTCGGCCCGTCGGTCACCGTGACGGTCGATGCGCTGCGCGACGGCGCCGGCCCGCGCGGCCAGAGGGTCGCCGAGGAGTTCATCGATCACGCCTGGGAAACCCGCGACTTTTCGACGGTCGAATTGCTGTCGGTGGCAGCGGCGGTCGCCCGCGCGAGGGAGGGCCACCCCGGCGACAAGCCGCTGGTTGTCGCCGACTTTACCGACAATCCCGGCGGCGGCGGCTATGGCGACGCCACCGCGTTCCTCAAGGGGCTGGTCGAGGCCGGGGTCGAGCGCGTCGCGTTTCACGCGATCTGCGATCCCGAGGCGGTTGAGGCCGGGATGCGCGCCGGGATTGGCGCGACGACGACAGTGGCGCTCGGCGGCAAGACCGACCCGCGCCTCGGCGGCGGCCCGCTACATCTGACCGGCGAGGTCACCCATCTCTCAAACGGGAAATTCATCGCCTATGGCCCGATGGGCGGCGGGCTCGAGCGCGATTACGGCCCGTCGATGGTGTTTCGGGTGGGCGGCATCGACATCATCGTGATCACCCATAACGGCCAGGCGGTCGATCTCGGGCAATTCACCTCAATGGGCCTCGACCCGACCCGCTATTCGACCATCGCGGTCAAATCGATGCAGCATTTCCGCGCCGCCTTCGAGCCGATCGCGCGCGAAATCATCCTGGTCGACACCGGCGCCTTGTGCTCGGCTCACTACGGCGCGGAATTCTACAAGAAGGTGCGCCGCCCGATCTGGCCGCTCGACGACATCATTCCCTGACCGCGAACCGCAACGGCGCGAACTCGAAGCTGCGCTTCCAGGCGAGGAGCCCGTCATTGCCGTGCTCGATCGCGCCGTACAGCAGATAGCGCAGCCCGACGACATGCGGATCGGCCCGCGCCAACAGCCATTGCATGATGTCGTGAAACAAGAGCTTCATGACGTTCTGCGCCAGATAGTCGCCATGCCCCATCAGCCCGACGGTCCGCACGATATTGCCGGCGCGCCGCAAAAAGAGATAGCCGACCAGCCGCTCGCGCGGCGCGCTGCCGGTATCCTCGCATTGGAACATCCCCCAATCGATGTTCCAATGCTGCGCACAGACGGGCGACGGCGGCTCCGGCAACGGGGCGCCGTCGGCGATCCGCACCGCCGGGCGCCCGAGATAGGCGGCGATCTCGGCCGGCGAGATGTCGGCCGGAAGGTCGGACGCGGGCTGCCGGCGCACGAGGCTTTTCAGCACCAGCCCCGAGCGGAACCGCTTCGAGGTGTCGATCGCAAAAACCTGGCGCCGGTAAAAATCGCGGTGGATGCGCTTGCAGAAAAAACCCTGCGCCCGGGCCCGCCTGACCTGGCGCAGCACGCCGCCTTTCGAGTGCCGCCGCACGCGGTCGGCGTAGCTCGCAAAATCCGGGTAGCGGTCGAGCTCGATGACCGCCGGCACGCCGCGCCACCGCGGCGGGATGAACGAGGCGCCGCCGCCGCCCAGATAGCGTGCCAGATAGCGGCGCTCGGCGGCGATCAGGGCGGAACAGGGCGGGACGCAAGCGCCGCTATCGGCCATCAGCGCGAGGTCGGCACAGGCGAGGCGCTCGGGGCTGGCGATGCCGAACGCGGCAAGCCGGCGACGCTTGCGCGTCGCGATGATCAGCGGCTCGACGCAGCTCAGCTGCAGCCGGTGCAGAGCGTCTGCCGCGTCCGCCAAGCCGCTCGCCTCAATGCCGGAAATGGCGGATGCCGGTGAACACCATCGCGATGCCGGCGGCATCGGCGGCGGCGATGACCTCGCCGTCGCGGCGCGAGCCGCCGGGCTGGATCGCCGCGGTGATGCCGGCCTTGATCGCTTCCTCGAGCCCGTCGGCAAACGGGTAGAACGCGTCCGAGGCGACCACCGCGCCGCGCGTTGCGGGCTCCGACAGGCCGGAAGCGGTGGCGCTCGCGGCCGCCTTCTGCGCGGCGATCCTGACGCTGTCGACCCGGCTCGGCTGGCCGGCGCCGATGCCGACCGTGGCGCCATCCCTGGCAAACACGATCGCGTTCGACTTGACGTGCTTGGCGACGGTGTCGGCGAATAACAGGTCGGCGATTTCCGCTTCGGTCGGCGCGCGTTTTGTGACGACGGTAAGCGCGTCGCGGCCGGCCGTGACGCGGTCGCGCTCCTGCACCAGCAGCCCGCCGGCCAGCGAACGCATCGTCCAGCCCTGCGCCTGCGGGTCGGGCAGGCCATCCGCCAGCAGCAGGCGCAACGCGCTCTTGCGCGCCAGGATCGCGCAGGCCGCCGGCTCGGCCGCGGGCGCGATGACGACCTCGACGAAGATCTGCGCGATCGCCTCGGCGGTCGCCGGATCGAGCGTCCGGTTGAGCGCCACGATGCCGCCGAAGGCGCTGACCGGATCGCAGGCCAATGCCTTGTCCCAGGCGTCGCGCAGGGTCGTCGCGATGGCGACGCCGCACGGGTTGGCGTGCTTGATGATTGCGACTGCCGGCGGGGCGAACTCGGCGACCAGCTCGAAGGCCGCGTCGGTGTCGGCGTAATTGTTGTAGGACAATTCCTTGCCCTGTACCTGGCGCGCCGTCGCGACCCCCGGGCGCGGCTCGGCAGTGCGGTAGAAGGCGGCCTGCTGGTGCGGGTTTTCGCCGTAGCGGGTGATTTCGGCGAGGCATGCCGCGCCCGTCAGCGTCTCGGGAAACCGGGTCCCCTCGTCGCGCGCCAGCCACGCCGCGACGGCGGCATCGTAGGCGGCGGTCAGTGCATAGGCTTTCTGCGCCAGATGGCGGCGCAGCGCGAAACCGACCCCGCCGGCATCGGCGATCTCGCCAAGCAGCGCATCGTAATCGGCCGGGTCGGTGACGACGGTCACGAACTCGTGGTTCTTGGCGGCGGCGCGGATCAGCGCCGGGCCGCCGATGTCGATGTTTTCGAGGCATGCGTCGCGCCCGGCGCCGGCCGCGACGGTCGCACCGAACGGGTAGAGGTTGCAGACGAGCAGATCGATCTCGGCGATGCCGTGCGCGGCCAGCGCGGCCAGATGATCGGCCCGGTCGCGCCGCGCCAAGAGGCCGCCATGGACGGCCGGGTGCAGCGTCTTGACCCGACCGTCGAGCATCTCGGGAAAGCCGGTCAGCGCGGCGACCTCGGTGACCCTCAGCCCCGCCTCGGCCAGAACCCGCGCCGTGCCGCCGGTCGAGACGAGGTCGATCCCGCCCGCCGCCAGCGCGCGCGCGAACGGCACCAGCCCCGCCTTGTCGCTGACCGAGATAAGCGCGCGGCGCAGCAGTCGCAGCGAAGCGGTCATGCGGGGGCTCCTCACAGCGCCAATGCCCGGCGGTATAGGATGCCCCCGGCGATCGAGGCAAGCCTCACACCGGGCGGCGGCGCCATCCGCCGCCGAGGCTCCACAGCAGCGCCAGCACCGCCGCCGCCGCAACCGCCAGGGCGGCCACCCCCCAGCCGTTCTCCGAGGCCCAGCCGCAGCCGATCAGGACGAGGTTGGCGGCGATGATCCGCCGCACCACCGCCGCATGACCGAGCCCGCGCTGCACCGCGCGCTGGTAGAAATGCTGGCGGTGCGCCTGCCATACCGGCTCGCTGCGGGCGAGCCGGCGCAGCAGCGTGATCGTCGCGTCGGCGAGAAAATACAGCGGCAGGATCAGCGCGATTTTCCAATGGCCCTGCGCCGCGACGCGCAGTAGCAGGAAGCCGAGCAGAAAGCCGAGCGGTACGCTGCCGACATCGCCGAGAAAAATCCGC
Source organism: Allostellaceae bacterium (assembly GCA_035534535.1). Classification (GTDB taxonomy): domain Bacteria; phylum Pseudomonadota; class Alphaproteobacteria; order ATCC43930; family CGMCC-115725; genus DATARH01. The sequence goes on from DATLRS010000004.1 coordinate 9,984, forward strand.
GCCGGCGCCCAGTTCCACACCAGAAAGCCGAGCGCCGCCGCGCCGCTGGCGGCGGCCAGCCAAAGGAGGCCGGGATCGTACCCCACCCCGCTTCCGGCGAACAGCATGAGGCCGATGCCGAGCGCCGCCGCCTCGCTGCCGGCCAGACCGTCGATACCGTCCATGAAGTTGAACAGGTTGACAAACCACAGCCACAATAACGCCGCCCCGGCGGCGTCGGGCACCGCGGCCAGCCAGCCCTGGAACACCCGGCCCGCCGGCGCCAGCGCCAGCATGCCGAGCCCGACCGCAACCGCCTGCACCAAGAGCCGCGGCGCCGGCGCCAGGCCACGCAAATCATCGAGCCACGAAATTCCAAAGAGCAGCAGCGCTCCGGCCAGCACCGGCCAGAGCACCGGCATGCCGCCGGGCCCGATCGCGGCCAAACTCAGCCAGGCGACGAGGATCGCGGCGATGACGGCGATGCCGGCGCCGCGCGGCGTCGGGGCGGCGTGCAGGGAGCGCTCGTTCGGTCGGTCGAGCACCGCGGCCCGGCCGAGCAGGGCGATCAGCGCCCGGGTTCCCAGACAGGCGATCAGCCCGGCGCCGGCGACGATCGCCGCCGAAAGCCACGCGTAGGGCACTATTCAGGGCAGCGTCGCGGCTGCCGGCCGGCACCCGCCAGCCGAGGGCCGTTTATGCCCCATCAGCCTGCCCCCCTTCCGTGGGTGTCGTTTCTGGCGGCGGTTCGGGCGTCGGCCTCGGCTCGGGCGACCGCGCTTCGCGGCGGAGCGCCCAGCGCACCGTGGCGCCGCCGCCGGCGGTCGTACCGCTCAGCACGATCTGCTGGGTTTTGCGCAGTTCGCCCGCACCGAGATAGATGCTCTCGGCGAGGGTCATCTCCGCCCCGGCCGCGCGCAGCCGCCAGTGCGCCCCGCTCGGCAGGCGCAACAGCACGCCGCCGCTGCCGCTGTCGATCAGCGACGCCTCGACCGCGGGATGCAGATGAAAGCGCACCGCAAAAACCGCGCCCGAGCGGCCGGTCAGCTTGTCCTCGCCGCGCAGATCGTCGCCGTCGGCGGCGAGATACAGTTCGCGCGAGTAGGTGACGCCCAGGCTCCCCCGGTAGCCGTCATGGCTCGCCGCAATCCATTGATGGCCGCCCTCCTCGGCGCGCTCGCAGCGCACCGAGGCAGGGGCGGGGCCGAGCGAGCCGTCGGCGCGGATCTCGACGGCGTTGGTGTCGCCGACGACCAGCACCGAATGCGCCGCGCTCGACCGCGCGACCCGGTGCCAGGCCGCCTTGGTGCCGCGATAGCCGCCGCAATTGACGATCACCCGCTCGCGCCCCTGGCTCAGCTCGAACGACAGGATGCCGGCATGCGCCTCCTCGTCAAAGCCGGGCGACGGCGGCTTGCCGGTGTCGACGATGACGAGGCTCTGGCCGGCCTGCAGGCGCTGAAAACCGGAATGCGGCGCCTGCAACGGGGCATGGCCGCGCGTCTCCGACCGCGTCAGCACGAGATCGACGAGGACCGCGTCCTCCTCGACCGAATTGTTGAACAGCGCCAGACGCCGGTCGCCATGCCGGAAAAACCGCAGCATCGGCGCCATCCGCTCGATCGCCTGCTGCAGCGCGCCGGGGACCTCGATCTTGGCGGCGCGCAGCACGGCGCGGACATCGATCAGGTCGCGCAACGCCGCGAGCTGGACCGAGGGGCTGCGGGTGCGGTGACCGCCATCGGGCAGGATCTGCACCGGCAATTCGCCCTCGAGGACGCGCAGCGCGCGGGCGATGCGCTGGTGCGAGCCGCCGAGCGCGGCGAGCCCCCCAAGCAGGCCCTTCAGCGCCCGCAGCCGCGCCGCACCGGACCGTTCCCAGGTTGCGGTCCGGGCCAGATGGCGCACCTGCGCGGCAATGCTCGCCAGCATGGCGCGGCGCAGCGCCCGATCGGCTTCGCGGCCGGCGATCTCCTCGAAATGCACGATCCACGCGAACACCCGGGTCGCCATCACATCGGAGCGCCAGGCGACCGGGTGCCAGGCGGCATTTTCGGCAAGCCAGCTCTGCACCAGCGCGCGCGCCGGGTCGCGCGCCGCCGCGCCGGTAGCGATCAGGTCGTCGAGCCAGCCGAAGCCGTGCCAGGCGGCAAGCCACGCGGTGCCGACGCCGGGCGGAAACCACACCGGCATCGGGTTGCGCACCATCTCGCCGCTAAACTCGATGTCGCCGGCCAGGATGGCGGCGCCGCGCCTGGCCTCGCCCGGCCAGCGCCCGTCGAGCTTGAGGCGCAGATTGCCCGGCACCGGGCCGATCAGCGTATGGCGGTAGAGGGGGCTCGCGGCGAGCAGGCGCAGCCCATCGCGGCGCAGACGGGTGAACAGGTCTGGCCCCTCCGTCCCTCCGGCGCCGGGCGCGCCGCGAGACGCCGGCGGCCGAGCGGTCCGGGTCGGGCCGGTTCTCATGGGCCCGGCGACGGCATGGCGGCGTCTCCCAAACCGCCCCTTTGGCGGAAGCCCCGGACGGCCAGTCCGACGGTTGCATCCATGCTGCTTCGTAACAAGGAAACGCCCCGCGGGCAAGCCGCGCCCGCCAGCGCCCTACGGAATGAGAGCGGAATCAGGGGCCGCCGAGCTTTACCAGGCGGGCGGCGTAAAACCCGTCGATCCCGTCATATTCGGCGAAATGGCACGGCAGCGTGCGCAGATCGCCCTCGGGCGAGACCCATTCGGGTGGCGCGCCGATCGCCTCGGGCGTGACTGGCCGATGCTCGACCGGGGCGCCCGAACGCAACAGCGTCTCGACCCTGTCGCGGCCTTCCTCGGGCTCGAGCGAGCAGGTGCAATAGACGAGGGTGCCACCCGGCCGCAACATCTCGACCGCGGCGCGCAGCAGGTTTTCCTGCACCACCGCGAGGCGGGCGACATCTTCCGGGTGCTTCAAGTGGGGCACGTCCGGGTGGCGGCGGATGGCGCCGGTGGCGGTGCACGGTGCATCGAGCAGCACGGCGTCGACCGGCTGCGGCGGCCGCCAGGTCAAGGCATCGGCAGCCTGCGTCGTCACGTTCAAACCGAGCCGGCCGAGATTGCTGACCAGCCGGTCGAGGCGGCGGGCCGAGCGATCGATCGCGGTGACGCGAGCGCCGCCATTGACCAGTTGCGCCGTCTTGCCGCCCGGCGCGGCGCACAGATCGACCACCTCGCAGCCGGCGATCGAGTCGAACAGGCGCACCGGCAGCGAGGCCGCCGCATCCTGCACCCACCAGGCGCCCTCGGCGTAGCCGGGCAGCGCGCTCACCGAACCGCCCGCCGCGCGGCGCAGCGAGCCGGTCGGCAGCTGCGTCGCCTGCAGCTTGTCGCACCACGTTGCGTCCCGGCTGCGCAGCGTCACGTCGAGCGGCGCTTCCTTCAGGTGCGCGCTGGCGATCGCGTGGGCACAGTCTTCGCCATAGCTGCGCGTCCACGACTGCCACAACCAGTCGGGCGTGTTGAGGCGGGCGGCATCCTGGCGTTCGACCCGCTCGGGGCCTTCGAGGCTGAGCCGGCGCAGCACCGCGTTGACCAGCCCCTTATGCGTCAGGAAGCCGCCGATCTGGGCGAGATCGACGCTGGTCGCGACCGCGGCATGCGGCGGCGTGCGCAGAAACAGCAGCTGGGCGATGCCCAGCCGCAGGATGTCGTGAATGGTTGCGGCGCGCGGCGCGAGCGGCGTGTTGAGACACTGGGCGATGAGGGTATCGATCTGCCCGAGCCGGCGCAGCACCGTCGCGACCAGCAGCCGGGCAAAGGCCCGGTCACGCACCGGCAGCACGGCCATCGCCGGGTGCTCCTCGATGGCATCGTCAAGCGGCCGTCTGCGGCGCATCACCGCGCCGATCAGATCGAGGGCGACCTGGCGCGCCGTCGGTATCGGCGATGTCGCGGTTCGGCGATAAGGTTCTGCTGTTGCCATTGGCCTGACGCCATCATGCACTACGGTCGTCGCGCAAACGCCGTTCGGCAAACATCGTTCCGAAAAGTTAACGGCCGCGCCAGATGCGGCGGCGGTTGAGCTGTCGCCGCGCCGGCGTCATGATATGCCGATGAGCGCGAAACCGGACGACCAGACCGAACCGCCCGCCACACCGCCTGCCAAGGCGCCCGCTGCAAAGCCGGCCCCGCCGCCGCGCGAGATCGGCGGACCGAAGGGGCCGGAGCCGACCCGCTATGGCGATTGGGAAGTCGGCGGGCGGTGCACCGATTTCTGAGCGGCTGACTGAACCGCTTTCCGGCCGCCGGGGAGTTGCTTGACACCCCCCTGGCGCCTAGGTAGGAGGTGTCGCCGCGATCGACGATCGCGGGGGTGTAGCTCAGTTGGTTAGAGCGCCGGCCTGTCACGCCGGAGGTCGCGGGTTCGAGCCCCGTCGCTCCCGCCATCGATCGGGATAGCCGGTGCCGCGTTGGCCGGTTCGCCGAATCGGGTTTCGCCGGTCTTCCACCCGGTCTATATCACTGCCAACGCTCGCTTGCGCCGATTTGGGCGAGCTGAATGTGGGCGTGCATCGCAGCGAGGGTGCGACGCCGCCACCGAGGGTTGCCATGGAGAGCCTGCTCAGCCAGTATTTCCCGATCCTGGTGTTCCTGGTGATCGCCGGCGTGATCGCGCTGGCGATGATCGTTGCCTCGTTCGCGCTCGCAACGCAGAAGCCGAACTCGGAAAAGCTGTCGCCCTACGAATGCGGTTTCGAGCCGTTCGAGGATGCGCGGATGCGCTTCGACGTGCGCTACTACCTCGTCGCGATCCTCTTCATCATCTTCGATCTCGAAGTCGCCTTCCTGTTCCCGTGGGCGGTCTCGCTGGGCGATATCGGGATGTTCGGCTTCTGGTCGATGATGGTGTTCCTCGCGGTGCTGACGGTCGGCTTCATCTACGAATGGCGAAAAGGGGCGCTCGAATGGGAGTGATCGAGACGCCCGCCCGGGGCGCTGCGCGGCTCGTTCCGCCGGGGCCCGAGCAGGACCTGCTGCTGCGCGCGGCGACCGAGGAGATCGCCGATCGCGGCTTTATCACCGCGAGCGTCGATGCGCTGGTCGGCTGGGCGCGCAGCGGCTCCTTGTGGCCGATGACCTTCGGGCTGGCATGCTGCGCCGTCGAGATGATGCATACCGGCGCCAGCCGCTACGATCTCGACCGTTTCGGCGTCGTCTTCCGGCCGAGCCCGCGCCAGTCCGACGTGATGATCGTCGCCGGCACGCTGTGCAACAAGATGGCGCCGGCCCTGCGCAAGGTCTACGACCAGATGGCCGAGCCGCGCTGGGTGATCTCGATGGGCTCCTGCGCCAATGGCGGCGGCTACTATCATTATTCCTATTCGGTGGTGCGCGGCTGCGACCGCATCGTGCCGGTCGACATCTACGTTCCCGGCTGCCCGCCGACGGCGGAGGCGCTGCTCTACGGCGTCCTCCTGCTGCAGAAGAAGATCAAACGCGAGCGCCACTTCCAGCGATGACCGCAGCGATGGACGAGAGGCTCAAGCAACTGGCCGACTATGTTGCGGCGGCATTGCCCGGCGCGGTGACGGCGAGCGAGATCCGCCTTAGCGAACTGTGCCTTCGGGTCGAGCGCGACGCGCTCATCCGCGTCCTCGAGTTTCTGCGCGACGATGCGAAATGCCGCTTCGCCATGCTGTGCGACATTTGCGGCGTCGACTACCCCGAGCGGACGCAGCGCTTTGAGGTGGTCTACAATTTGCTGAGCCTCACGCTCAACCAGCGCATCCGCCTCAAGGTCGCGACCGACGAGGAAGAGCCGGTGCCGTCGGCGACCGGGCTCTATAGCTCGGCCGGGTGGTGGGAACGCGAGGCGTGGGATTTGTTCGGCATCTATTTCAGCGACAATCCCGATTTGCGCCGCATCCTGACCGATTACGGCTTTGACGGGCATCCGCTGCGCAAGGATTTTCCGCTGACCGGCTATGTCGAACTGCACTACGACGAGGACCAGAAGCGCGTCGTCTACGAGCCGGTCAAGCTGAAGCAGGAGTTCCGCAGCTTCGATTTCCTGTCGCCCTGGGAGGGCATGGACAAGATCCTGCCGGGCGACGAGAAAGCCTCGGAAAATCCTGCCGGCGAGCCGCCGAAAGGAACCGGCGCATGAGCGACCGCACGCCGCTTGCGGCGCCCTCCGGCGATGCGGCCGGTGACGGCGGCGGCGAACTCGCCGGGGCGCCGACGATCCGCAACTTCACGATGAATTTCGGGCCGCAGCATCCCGCCGCGCACGGCGTCATGCGGCTGGTGCTGGAAATGGACGGCGAAACCATCGAGCGCGCCGACCCGCATATCGGTCTCCTCCACCGCGGCACCGAAAAGCTGATCGAATACAAGACCTACCTGCAGGCGATCCCCTATTTCGACCGGCTCGATTACGTGTCGCCGATGTGCCAGGAGCACGCCTTCGCGCTCGCCGTCGAGACGCTGATGGGGATCGAGCCGCCGCCGCGCGCCCAGTACATCCGCGTCTTGTTCGCCGAGATCACCCGCATCCTCAACCACCTCCTCAACATCTGCGCCTTCGGGCTCGATGTCGGCGCGCTGACCCCGTTCCTGTGGGGGTTCGAGGAGCGCGAGCGGCTGATGGAGTTCTACGAGCGCGCCTCGGGAGCGCGCCTGCACGCCAATTACTTCCGGCCGGGCGGGGTGCACATGGACCTGCCGGCCGGGATGACCGACGACATCCTGGCGTTTTGCGACACCTTCCCCAAGACGGTCGACGACATCGAGCGGCTGCTGACCGAAAACCGCATCTTCAAGCAGCGCACCGTCGATATTGGAATCGTCAGCGGCAAGGACGCGCTCGACTGGGGGTTTTCGGGGCCGATGCTGCGCGGCTCCGGCATCGCCTGGGATCTGCGCCGGGCCCAGCCTTACGACGCCTACGACAAGATCGAGTTCGACGTGCCGGTCGGCCATAACGGCGATTGCTGGGACCGCTACCTCGTGCGCCTCGAAGAAATGCGGCAATCCTTACGCATCATCCGGCAGTGCGTGGCGCAGATGCCGGCGGGACCGATCAAGGTCAACGACCGCAAGGTCGCGCCGCCGCCGCGCGCCGAGATGAAGCAGTCGATGGAAGCCCTCATCCATCATTTCAAGCTCTATACCGAGGGCTATCACGTGCCGGCGGGCGAGACCTACACCACGGTCGAGGCGCCGAAGGGCGAATTCGGCGTCTATCTCGTCGCCGACGGCACCAACCGGCCCTATCGCTGCAAGATACGCGCCCCGGGCTTTGCCTTTTTGCAGGCGACCGAGTTCATGTCGAAGGGCCACATGCTGGCCGATATCGTGGCGATCATCGGCTCGATGGACATTGTCTTCGGCGAGATCGATCGATGAACAGCCATGCCGACGGGCCGCCGTTCACCCAGCCGGAATGCTTCGCCTTCACCCCGGAAAACCTCGAGCGGGCCACGGCGCATATCGCCAAATACCCGGCCGGCCGCCAGCAGAGCGCGGTCTTGCCGCTGCTCGACCTGGCGCAGCGCCAGTCGGGCGGCTGGCTGCCGCTGGCGGCGATGCAGTGCGTCGCCGAGATGCTCGAGATGCCGCGCATCCGGGTCTACGAGGTCGCCACCTTTTATACGATGTTCAACCTGCGCCCCGTCGGGCGCTATCTGTTGCAGGCGTGCACCACGACGCCGTGCTGGCTGCGCGGCTCGGAGGCGGTGGTCGCGGCCTGCGAGCGGAAGCTCGGCGTCGGCATCGGCGGCACCAGCGAAGACGGGCTGTTCACGCTGGTCGAGGTCGAATGCCTCGGCGGCTGCGTCAACGCGCCGATCCTGCAGGTCAACGACGATTTCTACGAGGACCTCGACGGGCCGGCAACCGAGGCTCTGCTCGACGCGCTGCGCGACGGCAAGCCGCCGCCCGTCGGCTCGGTCATCGGGCGCCGCGGCTCGGCCCCGATCAAGGGCAACACGACGCTGCTCGACCCGCCGTTGCTGCCGGCGCTACAGGCGGCGCTGCATCCTGGCGAGGCCGCAGAGACCGGAGAGAAGAGCGATGCTGAGTGATCGCGACCGCGTCTTTACCAACCTCTACGGCGAACACGACTGGCATCTGGCCGGCGCGCGCAAACGCGGCGACTGGGAGGGCACCCGGGAGGTGATCCGCAAGGGGCGCGACTGGGTCGTCAACGAATGCAAGGAATCGGGGCTGCGCGGGCGCGGCGGCGCCGGCTTCCCGACCGGGCTCAAATGGTCGTTCATGCCGAAGACCAGCGACCGGCCGACCTATCTCGTCGTCAACGCCGACGAAAGCGAGCCCGGCACCTGCAAGGACCGCGACATCCTGCGCTGGGACCCGCACAAGCTGCTGGAAGGCTGCGTCCTGGCCGGGTTCGGCATGGGGGTCGGGGCCGCCTACATCTACATTCGCGGCGAATTCTACAACGAGGCCAAGCACCTGCAGGTGGCGATCGACGAGGCCTACGCCGCCGGCCTCATTGGCAAGAACGCCTGCGGCTCGGGCTACGACATCGACATCTATCTGCACCGCGGCGCCGGCGCCTATATCTGCGGCGAGGAAACGGGGCTGCTGGAAAGCCTCGAAGGCAAGAAGGGCCAGCCGCGCCTGAAGCCGCCGTTTCCGGCCGCGGTCGGGCTCTATGGCTGCCCGACCACCGTCAACAACGTCGAGACGATCGCGGTTTCCCCGGCGATCATGAAGCGCGGCGCCGCGTGGTTTGCCGCGCTGGGGCGGCCGCGCAACACCGGCACCAAGATCTTCTGCATCTCCGGCCACGTCGAGCAGCCGTGCAATGTCGAAGAGGAAATGTCGATCCCGATGCGGGAATTGATCGAGCGCCATGCCGGCGGGGTGCGCGGCGGCTGGGACAACCTCTTGGCGGTGATCCCCGGCGGCTCGTCGACGCCATGCCTGCCGGCGCCGGTCTGCGGCAAGGTGCTGATGGATTTCGACAGCCTCGTCGCGGAAAAGAGCGGGCTCGGCACCGCGGCCCTCATTGTCATGGACAAATCGACCGATATCGTGCGCGCGATCGCCCGCCTGTCGGCCTTCTACAAGCATGAGAGCTGCGGCCAGTGCACGCCGTGCCGCGAAGGGCTCGGCTGGGTGTGGAGGGTCACCGAGCGGATGGTCGCCGGTAACGCGACGGTGGACGAGATCGACATGCTGGACGAGGTGACGCGCGAGATCGAGGGCCACACGATCTGCGCGCTCGCCGATGGCGCGGTGTGGCCGGTGCAGGGCCTCATTCGCCACTTCCGGCCGGAATTGCAGCGCCGCATCCATGAATACCGCGGCGCCGCGACGCTGCGGGCGGCGGAGTAGCGCATGGTGACGCGCAAGCCCCTCACCCCGGCCCTCTCCCCGCGTGCGGGGAGAGGGAGTACCGGGGCGCGGCAGCGCAAATTCGTCCCCTCGCCCCGCTTGCGGGGAGAGGGACAGGGTGAGGGGCCGACATGCCCAAGGTGACGATCGACGGACAGGAGTTGGAGGTTGCCCCCGGCACCACGATCCTGCAAGCCTGCCAGCAGGCCGGGGTCGAGATCCCGCATTTTTGCTATCACGAGCGCCTCAACATCGCCGGCAATTGCCGGATGTGCCTCGTCGAGGTCGAGAAATCGCCGAAACCGGTGGCGTCGTGCGCGATGCCGGTCGCCGAGGGCAACGTCATCCTGACCCAGTCGGAGAAGGCCAAAAAGGCCCGCCACGGCGTCATGGAGATGCTGCTGATCAACCATCCGCTCGATTGCCCGATCTGCGACCAGGGCGGCGAATGCGATCTGCAGGACCAGGCGGTGGCCTATGGCTTCGACCGCGGCCGCTACGAGGAAAACAAGCGCGCCGTGCGCGACAAGGATTTCGGCCCGCTGGTCGCAACCAGCATGACGCGGTGCATTCATTGCACCCGCTGCATCCGCTTTCTGACCGACATCGCCGGGGTCGAGGAACTGGGTGCGACCGGCCGCGGCGAAGGGATGGAGATCACCACCTATATCGAGAGCGCGCTCGGCTCGGAATTGTCCGGCAACATCATTGATCTGTGCCCGGTCGGTGCGCTGACTTCCAAGCCCTATGCCTTCGTCGCGCGGCCCTGGGAATTGCGCAAGGCCGAATCGGTCGACGTGCTCGACGCGGTCGGCAGCAACATCCGGATCGATGCGCGCGGCGCGCAGGTGCTGCGAATCCTGCCGCGGCTCAATGAGGCGGTCAACGAGGAGTGGATCGCCGACAAGACCCGTTTCGCGCTTGACGGGCTCACCCGCCGGCGGCTCGACCGGCCCTATGTGCGGCGCGCCGGCCGGCTGGTCGAGGCCGAGTGGCGCGAGGCGCTCGACCTGATCGCCGATCGCGTCAAAGCGGTGCCGGGCGAGCGCATTGCCGCGATCGCCGGCGATTTGTGCGACGCCGAGGCGATGTTCGCCTTGAAGGAGCTGCTCGGCGGCCTCGGCGCCACCAGCCTCGATTGCCGGCAGGACGGCGCCCAGCTCGACGGCGGGTGCCGCGCCTCCTACCTGTTCAACACGACGATCGCCGGGATCGAGGAGGCCGATGCCTGCCTCCTCGTCGGCAGCAACCCGCGCTGGGAAGCCCCGATCGTCAACGCGCGGCTGCGCAAGCGCTATCTGCGCGGCGGCTTCCGGGTTGCGGCGATCGGCCCGGCGCTCGATTTGACCTATCCGGTCGAGATGCTGGGCGACGGCGGCGCGGCGCTGAACGCACTTGCCGCGGGCAACCACGCCTGGGCCGACATCCTGCGCGGCGCGAAGGCGCCGACGATCGTCCTCGGCCAGGGCGCGCTGGCCCGGCCCGACGGCGCACGGGTGCTCGGCGCCGGGCAGGCGATCGCCGAAGCCTTTGGCATGGTGCGGCCCGGCTGGAACGGCTTTAACGTCTTGCATCGCGCGGCGGCGCGGGTCGGCGGGCTCGATCTCGGCTTCCTGCCCGGCGCCGGCGGCAAGGACACCTCCGGCATCCTCGCCGGGTGCCGCTCCGGGGCGGTCGAAATTCTCTATCTGCTGGGCGCCGATGAACTCGACCTCGCCGATACCGGCGCGGCCTTTGTGATCTATCAGGGCCATCACGGCGACCGCGGCGCGGCCCGCGCCGATGTTGTACTGCCCGGCGCGGCCTACACGGAAAAGGATGCCACCTACGTCAACACCGAGGGGCGGGTGCAGCTCGGCCGGCGAGCGCTGTTTCCGCCCGGCGAGGCGCGCGAGGATTGGGCGATCCTGCGCGCCCTGTCGGGGGCAATGGGGCGGCCGTTGCCGTTCGATTCGCTGCTTCAGCTGCGCGAGCAGATGCGCGCGGCTCACCCTTCGTTTGCGCATATCGACGAGATCGTGCCGGCCGAATGGGGCAGTTTCGGCGAGGCGGGAGCGGTCGATGCGACCTCCTTCGCCTACCCGATCGCCGATTTCTACCGCACCGACCCGGTCAGCCGCGCCAGCCCGACGATGGCCGAATGCAGCGAATTGTTCGGCGGCCACCCCGACGCCGAGAAGCGGACCGGCACGCATGGCTAAGCAAACTTTCCGCGATTGGAGCACAAATCGTCGGCCTTCCTCATCCACGCCCTCTCCGCCCCCGGGGGCGGAGAGGGTCGGGGTGAGGTGGGGGATGCCAGAGCGCCTGCCGACACCCACCTCACCCTCCCACGCCTGCGGCGCGGGTCCCCCCCTCTCCCCCCTGAAGGGCGGAGAGGGGAAAGGTGGATCGTGCCAAGCAATTCCGCTTAGCCGGCTAGTTCGCCTTCCCCTCGCCGTCATGGCCGGGCTTGTCCCGGCCATCCACGTGGATCGAGACGTGGATCGAGACGTGGATCGAGACGTGGATCGAGACGTGGTTCCCCGGGACAAGCCCGGGGACGACGATCGGCGGGAGGGCGGCCGGTGAGCGGCTTCTGGTGGGGCTATGCGTGGCCGACGGCGATCATCGTTGCCGAGGTGATCGCGATCGTCGTGCCGCTGCTTCTGGCGATCGCCTATTTCACCTATGCCGAGCGCAAGGTCCTGGCCTATTCGCAATTGCGCAAGGGACCCAACGTCGTCGGCCCGTTCGGCCTGCTGCAGCCGATCGCCGACGGGTTGAAGCTGCTGATGAAGGAAACGGTGATCCCGAGCGGCGCCAACCGGGTCGTCTTTGTCGCGGCACCGCTGGTGACATTCACCCTGGCGCTGGTCGCCTGGGCGGTGATCCCGTTCGATGTCGGAATCGTCGTTTCCAACATCAATGTCGGCATCCTCTATCTGTTCGCGATCAGCTCCCTGTCGGTCTACGGCATCATCATGGCCGGCTGGGCGTCGAATTCGCGCTATGCGTTTCTCGGCGCCTTGCGCTCGGCGGCGCAGATGGTGTCGTACGAAGTCTCGATCGGCTTTGTCCTGGTGACGGTGCTGCTGTGCGCCGGCTCGCTCAATCTGACCGACATCGTGCTGGCGCAGCGCCATGTCTGGTTTGTCGTCCCGTTATTACCGATGGCGGTGGTCTTTTTCATCTCCGGCCTGGCCGAGACCAACCGCGCGCCGTTCGACCTGCCGGAAGGCGAATCGGAGCTGGTCGCCGGCTATTTCGTCGAATATTCGGCGATGACGTTTGCGCTGTTCTATCTCGGCGAATACGGCAACATGATCCTGGTCAGCGCGATGACGGCGAT
>DATLRS010000005.1:0-60244 GCA_035534535.1 Allostellaceae bacterium
CGATGTCGCAGCGCAGCGGCATCGCGCTGCGGCTAAGCAGAATTGCTTGGCGCGATCCACCTTTCCCCTCGCCGCCCTTCAGGGGGGAGAGGGAGGGACCCACGCCGCAGGCGTGGGAGGGTGAGGTGGGTGTCGGCGAGCGCTCTGGCATCCCCCACCTCACCCCGACCCTCTCCGCCCCCCCGCCATGGCCCACGGGGGCGGAGAGGGAGTGAACGACGAAGGCTGACGATTTGTGCGCCAACCAACGAAAGCTTGCTTAGCGCGCGCCGGTCGCGGTCGAGGCGAGCCCGCGGCGCGTCTTTCCCGCTCGCCGCGGGGCCGGCGCTAGGATAGAGGTAGCGCACCACCCGCAACCAGCAGCATGGGGTCATGGAACAGCGTTGGGGCCTGCCCCTCATCGCCTGGCCGTCGCGTTTGCGCCCCAATGCCTGGGATCTCATCGCGCTGCCGTTGGTGCTGGGGGTGGTGGGCCTCGTCGCCTGGGGCGGCATGGCGATGGGGGCGCATTATCAGGTCGGCGAAGCGCTGCCGCTGAGCCTCGATCCATGGCACCTGCCGCAATATGCCCTGCGCACGGTGCTGCGCATGGCCGCCGCGCTGCTCGCCTCGCTCGCCTTCAGCCTCAGCTACGCCGCGCTGGCGGCGAAAAGCCGGCAGGCCGAAAAGATCCTCATTCCGATCCTCGACATCCTGCAATCGGTGCCGATCCTCGGCTTCCTGTCGATCACCGTGACCGGTTTCATCTGGCTGTTTCCCGGCCGCCTGCTGGGCGTCGAATGCGCCGCGATTTTCGCGATCTTCACCTCGCAGGCGTGGAACATGACGTTCAGCCTGTACCAGTCGCTGCGCACCGTGCCGGTCGAGCTGATCGAGGCGGCGCGGATGTATCACCTGTCCGCCTGGCAGCGCTTCTGGCGGCTCGAAGTGCCGCATGCCGTGCCGTCGCTGGTGTGGAACATGATGATGTCGGTGTCGGGCGGCTGGTTCTTTGTCGTCGCCGCGGAGGCGATCACGGTGTCAGGGCACACGATCCTGTTGCCGGGCATCGGCTCCTACATCGCCATCGCCATCCAGCACCGCGACCTTGGCGCCATCGGCTGGGCCGTGCTGGTCATGCTGGTCGTCATCCTGCTCTATGACCAGCTGCTGTTCCGGCCGCTCCTGGCGTGGTCGCGGAAATTCGCCGGCGACTCGCGCGCCGACGAGGACAATGTGCGGCCGTGGTTTCTGATCGTGCTGCAGCGCGCGCGCCTCTTCGATCTGGTGCAATCGGGCGTCCTGGCGATCAACCGGGCCGTCGATGGCGCGCTCGGCGCGCTGCTGCGCACGATGCCGGCCCGTCCGGCGACGCGACGCGCCTCGCCGCTGTTCGAGCGCCTGTTCGATCTCGGGCTGCTGCTGCTGGCGGCTATCGCGCTGTTATGGATCGTGCTGTTCATCAGGGGGCGCGTGGCGCTCGCGGAGATCGGCTGGGTCTTTGTGCTCGGGGGGATCACCGCGCTGCGGGTCATGGTGCTGATCGCGCTCGCGTCATTGATCTGGGTGCCGGTCGGGGTGTGGATCGGGCTGCGTCCGCGGATGGCCGACCGCGCCCAGCCGATCGTCCAGTTTCTCGCGGCGTTTCCGGCCAATCTGTTCTTTCCGGCGGCGGTGGTGCTGATCCTGCATTTCCGGCTCAACGTCGAGATCTGGCTCAGCCCGCTGATGATCCTCGGCACGCAATGGTACATCCTGTTCAACGTCATCGCCGGAACGACCGGGTTGCCGCAGGAACTGCACTTTGCGGCGAGCAATTTCGGCGTGCGGCGGCTGTTGTGGTGGCGACGGGTTGTGCTGCCGGCGATCTTTCCGGCCTATATCACCGGCGCCGTCACCGCCGCCGGCGGCGCCTGGAACGCCAGTATCGTCGCCGAGGTTGTGCAATGGGGCAGTACGACCTTGCACGCCACCGGCATCGGCGCCTACATCAGCCGCTATACGGCGGCGGGCGACGCCGCCCGCATCGCCCTCGGGATCGCGGTATTGTGCCTTTACGTGCTCGCGCTGAACCGCCTGGTATGGCGCCGGCTCTATGACCTCGCGGCCGAGCGGCTGCGGCTTGATTGAAGGATGCCGCTGAATTGGTCGAACTCTCCGAGCGCAGCGCATCGATGGGCCTGGGCGCGCCGCTGTTGCAGGCGGCCAGGATCAGCAAGACTTATCGCACGCCGGACCATATCGGCCGGCTCGTCATCGAGCGTCTCGATTTTGCGCTGCGCGACGGCGAGATCGTCGCAATCCTCGGCAAATCGGGGTCGGGCAAATCGACCTTTCTGCGCATCCTGGCGGGGCTGATCCCGGCGACCGGGGGTCGCGTCGAATATCGCGGCGCGCCGGTCGAGGGGCCGGTGCATGGCATCGCGATGGTGTTTCAGAGCTTCGCGCTGTTTCCCTGGCTGACCGTGCTGGGCAATGTCGAATTGGGCCTCGAGGCGCAGGGCGTCTCGGCCGCCGAGCGCCGGCGGCGGGCCGTCGATGCGATCGATCTGATCGGCCTCGACGGGTTCGAGAACGCCTATCCGAAGGAGCTGTCGGGCGGCATGCGCCAGCGCGTCGGCTTTGCCCGCGCCCTCGTCGTCAACCCCGACATCCTCTTGTTGGACGAGCCGTTCTCGCAGCTCGACGTGCTGACCGCGGAGACGCTGCGCAACGATCTGTCCGAGCTGTGGATGCAAAAAAAGATCCCGATCAAGGGCATCCTGATGGTCTCGCACAACATCGAGGAGGCGGTCGAGATGGCCGACCGCATCCTGATTTTCAGCAGCGATCCCGGCCGCATCAGCGCCGAGGTGCCGGTCGCGCTGGCCCGCCCGCGCGACTGGGACAGCGCGCCGTTTCGCCAGATCGTCGACCAGGTCTATACGCTGTTGACGACGGTGCCGGGGCGCGACGGGCGGCGCGGCGCCAAGCCCGAGCCGATCGGCCTCGGCTACCGGCTGCCCGACGCCGCGGTGCAGCAATTGTCGGGGCTGGTCGAGCGGCTGACCGAGCCGTCCTACAACGGCCGCGCCGATTTGCCGCTCCTCGCCGACGAAGAAAATCTCGACATGGACGAGCTGTTTCCGCTGATCGAAGCCTTGCAGCTGCTCAGCCTCGCCCATGTCAGCCGCGGCGATATCGAGCTGACCGCGGCCGGCCGCGCTTATGCCGACGCCGACATGCTGGAGCGCAAACAGATGTTCGCCGACGCGCTGTTGAAGCATGTGCCGCTGGCCGCCCATATCCGCCGCGTCCTCGACGAGCGGCCGGGCCATCGCGCGCCGGCCGCCCGCTTCCTGCGCGAACTCGAGGACCATTTGTCGGAGGAAGAGGCGGAGCGGGTGCTCGAAACCGTCATCAACTGGGGCCGCCACGCCGAGATCTTTGCCTACGATTACGACGACGAAGTGCTGAGCCTGGAGAATTTCTGATTGCCGCGGCGCCGCTGCGCGGCTGTCATGCGCAGGAGGCGGCTGGCACAGCCGCGGCGGCGGCTTATCATAACGCGCATGAAAGGTGGGGTTTGGTGGAACAGCTGATCGCATCGCTGGCGTCGGGAGGTCCGGCCGGGCAGGCGCTCGACCGGGCAATCGTCGCGCTGCGCCGTGGCGAGCCGGTGCTGCTCGCCGGGCGCGACCCGACGATCCTTGCGGTCGCCGCCGAGTTTGTGAACGACGCCAATCTGGCGCGGCTGCGCGCCGCGGCGAGCCGGCCGTTGCGCATGGTGCTGACCCGGCGCCGCGCGGTGGCGCTGGGCCTCGCGCGCCGCGAAACGAGCCCAGGGGCGCTCCCGGGGGCGCTCGCGGGGACATTGTCGGGCGCGGTCTCGATCATTCTGCCTCCGGAATTGTCGGCCGCCGTCATCCGTAACTTGGCCGAGCCGGCAGCCTCGCTCGGCGCCGAGCCGCCGGGGATGGGTCCCGAGCCGCACCGCGCCGAGGGGGCCGAACTCGCCGCCGTTGCGCTCGCCAAGCTGGCGGCCTTGCTGCCGGCGATGCTGGTATTGCCGCTGCTGCCGGCCGAGGCGGCGCTCGCCCGGCGGCGCAGCGATATCGCGCTGGTCGCGACCGAGGAGGTCCTGACCCGCCGCGCCGCGATCGCCGGCCTGACGCGCGTCGCCGAGGCGCGGGTGCCGCTCGCCGACGCCGAGGATGCCCGGCTCGTCGCCTTCCGCCCCGGCGATGGCGGCAGCGAGCATCTGGCGATCCTCATCGGCACGCCCGACCCCGCCGCGCCGGTGCTGGTGCGGCTCCATTCCGCCTGCTTTACCGGCGACGTGCTGTCGAGCCTCAGATGCGATTGCGGCGACCAGCTGCGCGGCGCGATCGCGACGATCGGGCAGGCCGGTGGCGGCGCCTTGCTGTATCTGGCGCAGGAGGGCCGCGGCATCGGCCTCGTCAACAAATTGCGCGCCTATCAGCTGCAGGATGCCGGTTTCGATACGCTCGACGCCAATGAGCAGCTCGGCTTCGATGCCGACGAGCGCGTCTACCTGCCGGCGGCCGAGATGCTGCGCCAGCTCGGCTTCGCGACGGTGCGCCTCCTGACCAACAACCCCGACAAGGTCGCCGCCCTGCAACGCTACGGCATCCGCGTTGCCGAGCGCGTGCCGCACGTCTTCCCCGCCAACGGCCACAACGAACGCTACCTGCGCACCAAAGCCACCCGCAGCGGCCATCTGCTGTAGGGGGACTTCAGACGGCCGCCGCCGCGGGCCTGGTGCCGAAGATGGCGGTGCCGACGCGGACGTGGGTGGCGCCCAAGCGGATCGCGGTCTCGAAATCGGCGCTCATCCCCATGCTGAGTTTCTCCAGGCCGTTGCGCTGGGCGATCTCGCGCAAGAGGGCGAAATGCAGGGCCGGCTCCTCGTGCTCGGGCGGAATGCCCATCAACCCCGCGATCCTGAGCCCCAGCCGGTCGCGGCAATCGGCGATGAACTGATCGGCGGAAGCGGGCCACACCCCGGCCTTTTGCGGCTCCTCGCCGGTATTGACCTCGATGAAGCACGGCAGCTGCCGGCCGCTTTTCGCCATCTCGCGGGCCAGTGCCTCGGCGAGATGCGGCCGGTCGACGGTCTCGATCACGTCGCAATGGGCGACCGCGTCACGCACCTTGTTGGTCTGCAACGGACCGATCAGATGCAGCTGAAGGTCGGGAAATTCGCCGCGCAGTTCGGGAAATTTGGCGAGCGCCTCCTGCACCCGGTTCTCGCCGAAGACGCGCTGCCCGGCGCGCAGCGCGGCGCGCACCGCCGCGATCGGGTGGGTCTTGCTGACCGCCACCAGGGTGACGGCATCGGCCGGCCGGCCGGCGGCGCGAGCGGCGGCCGCGATGCGGCCGCGGACGGCCGCGAGATTGGCACCGATCGCATCCGACAACGCCGCCTCTTCCATAACATCTCCATTCCTGGCACAAGGCTGCCCGTGGGATGCCGGCCGCGCTATGCTGGCGGCGCCAAGGGTTGTGTTATTATGTCGATGCATCATTACGGCCCGTTGCTCGGGCTCGCTGCAAGCCTTTCGTTATTGCTCGTCGGCTGCGGCTCCTCGCGCCCGCCCGATGCCATGGCGCCACCCGCCGCCAGCGCGCCCGCCGGGGCACGCACGGTCGCGCTGCGCCCGAGCGGCGAGGACGATACCGACGAGACGCTGTGGAGCTGGATCGGCCTCGCCAAGCGCCCGGCGCAACGCCAGATCGGGCCGCATACCGGCGCCGCGGTCAGCCCGGAATTGTGGCAGGCGACGCTCGATACGCTGCACTTTGCCGGGATCAGCGCGGATGACCCGATGACCGGGGTGCTGGCGACGAAGTGGTATTCGCCGCCGAACAAGCCCGACGAGCGGCTGCGGGTCAGCGTGTTTGTGCTGTCGCGCGCGCTGCGCTCGGATTCGGTGGCGGTGACGGTCGAGCGCCAGGTGCGCGCGCCGGACGGGCAGTGGCAGAAGACCCCGGTCGCGCGCGAGGTGGTTGACGGGATCGACAACGCCATCCTGCTGCGCGCGCAGCAGATCCATGCCGCGCGCTACGACAAGACGACGTATAATTAGCGGCGGGTAATCAGCGGCCGGCGCGCCGCTTCGGGAACAGCCATGTCGCGTTACAATTTCCGGGACAACGAGGCGAGCTGGCAGCGCCTGTGGCGCGAGCGGGGGTCGTTCGAGGCGGTCGAGGATGCGGCCCGGCCGAAATATTATGTTCTCGAAATGTTCCCATATCCGTCCGGCAAGCTGCATGTCGGGCATGTCCGCAACTACACGATGGGCGATCTGGTTGCCCGCTACCGGCGGGCCCAGGGCTACAACGTGCTGCATCCGATGGGCTGGGACGCCTTCGGCCTGCCGGCCGAGAACGCGGCGATCGCCGGCAACGCCCACCCGGCGGCCTGGACCCGCGACAACATCGCAACGATGCGCGGCCAATTGCAGCGCATGGGCTTTGCCTATGACTGGTCGCGCGAGATCGCGACTTGCCACCCGGAATATTATCGCCACGAACAGAAGATGTTTCTCGACTTCCTCGCGACGGGGCTCGCCTACCGCAAGGAATCCTGGGTCAACTGGGACCCCGTTGAAAACACCGTGTTGGCCAACGAGCAGGTGATCGACGGGCGCGGCTGGCGCTCCGGCGCGATCGTCGAGAAGCGGCTATTGGCACAATGGTTTCTGCGCATCACCGCGTTCAGCGACGAATTGCTGGCGGCGCTGCAGACGCTCGACCGCTGGCCGGAGCGGGTGCGGCTGATGCAGGAGAAATGGATCGGCCGCTCGGAAGGCGCGCGGGTGCTGTTCGGGCTTGCCGGCCGCGCCGTGGCGGGCGACGCGGCGATCGAAGTTTTCACGACCCGCCCCGATACACTCTACGGTGCCTCGTTCCTGGCGTTGTCACCGCACCATCCGCTGGCCCAGAGCCTCGCCGCCGACGACCCGAACCTCGCCGAATTCATCGCCGAATGCGACCGGCTCGGCACCAGCGAGGCGGTTATCGAGGCGGCCGAAAAGCGCGGCTACCGCACCGCACTCGAGGCGATCCACCCGCTTGATCCCACCCGCCGCGTGCCGGTCTATGTCGCCAATTTCGTGCTGATGGAATACGGCACCGGCGCCATTTTCGGCTGCCCGGCACACGACCAGCGCGACCTCGATTTCGCGCGCAAATACGGCCTGCCGGTCATCCCGGTCGTGTTGCCGACGGGCGCGGACCCGGCAAGTTTCGCGATCGGCGACACCGCCTATGTCGAGGACGGCACCGTCTTCAACTCCGATTTCATGAACGGGCTGTCGGTCGCGGCGGCGAAACGCGCGGTCGGCGAACGGCTCGAGCGATCGGGCAGCGGCGAGCGCACGGTCGCCTATCGGTTGCGCGATTGGGGGGTGTCGCGGCAACGCTATTGGGGCTGTCCGATCCCGGTCATCCATTGCCCCAAATGCGGCATCGTGCCGGTCCCGGAAGGCGATCTGCCGGTCGAACTGCCGCAAGACGTAACTTTCGACCGCCCCGGCAACCCGCTCGACCACCATCCGAGCTGGAAACACGTCACCTGCCCGCGTTGTGCCGGCGGCGCCGAGCGCGAGACCGACACGTTCGATACGTTTTTCGAATCGTCCTGGTATTTTCTGCGTTTCTGCTCGGCGCGGGCGCCCGTCGCCTTCGACCGCGCGGCGGCCGAATACTGGATGCCGGTCGACCAGTATATCGGCGGCGTCGAGCATGCCGTGCTGCATCTGTTGTATTCGCGTTTCTTCACAAGGGCGCTCAAACACTGCGGCTATCTCGACCTCGACGAGCCGTTCGCCGGCCTCTTCACGCAGGGCATGGTGCTGCACCAGACCTATCAGAGCAGCGCCGAGGAGTGGCTGTTCCCGAAGGAAGTCAGCGCCGCGGGCGACGGGCATCTGGTCGATAATGCCGGCCGGCCGGTCACCATCGGCCGCCTCGAAAAGATGAGCAAATCGAAGAAGAACGTCGTTGACCTCGACGATATCGTCGACACCTACGGCGCCGACACCGCCCGGCTCTATCTGTTGTCCGACAGCCCGCCCGAGCGCGATCTTGAATGGACCGCCGCCGGGATCGACGGCAGCTGGCGCTATGTCAACCGCCTGTGGCGGATGGTGTCGGAGCCGGCCGTCGCGCTGCCGGACGTCGGCCAGCCGATGCCGCCGGCGCTGGAGCCCCCTCTCGTCAACGTCCGCTCGATGACGCACAAGACGATCGCCGCCGTGACCGACGATCTCGACAAGTTCCGCTTCAACCGCGCGGTCGCGCGCATCCGCGAATTGACCAACGCGCTCGAGGATATGCCTGCTCTCGGCACGGTCGCCGGGCACGTCTTGCGCGAGGGCCTCGAAACCGTGACGCGGCTGATCGGCCCGATGATGCCGCATCTGGCCGAGGCGATGTGGCGGGAACTCGGGCATACCACCTTGCTGGCCGATGAGCCCTGGCCCACGGCTGACCCCGATCTGGCGCGCGACGAGCAGGTGACGATCGCGGTGCAGGTCAACGGCAAGTTGCGCGGCACGATCGACCTGCCGCGCGACGCCGCCCGACGCGAGGTCGAGGAGGCGGCGCTGGCCTTGCCGCAGGTCGCCCGCTTCCTCGACGGCCGCGCGCCAAAAAAAATCGTCGTCGTGCCCAACCGCATCGTCAGCGTCGTCGCCTGATGCCGCCGCGGCGTACGCTCCTCGGCTGGGCGCTCGGCGGCGCGCTGGGGTTCGGTGTGGCGGTTCTGCAGGGCTGCGGCTGGACCCCGCTCTATGCCAATTCGGCGTCGGGACCGGCCGACGCCGAATTGCGTGCGATCCGCGTCGCGCCGGTGCCAGAGCGGATCGGCGAGACGCTGACCATGGCGCTGCGCCAATCGCTCAACCCGAACAGCGATCCGACGCCGCCGCGCTATCTCTTGCGCATCACCCTGCACACGGCGCGATCGGATCTCGGGATTCAGACCCAGGGTCTCGGCACGCGCGGCCGGTTCGACGCCTACGCCACGTTCGTTCTGAGCGACATCAAGAGCGGCGCGCAACTGCAGTCCGGCAACAGCCACATCGCCGATTCCTTCGACATCCTGGCGAATGAATATTCCAACATCGTTGCCGAAGACGATGCCCGCAAGCGCGCCGTCGAGGAACTCGCCGACGATATCACCAATCGGCTGACCGTGTTCCTGCAGCGTCGGGCGGCCCTGGCCGCAGCCGCGCGGTGAAGCTGGCGGCGGCGCGGGTCGAGGGCTTTCTGCGGCGGCTCGACCCGGAGATCCGCGCGGTTTTGCTGTACGGCCCCGATGCCGGTCTGGTGCGCGAGCGGGCCGATCTGCTGGCGCGCGGCATCTGCCCCGATTTGCGCGATCCGTTCCGCGTTGCCGAGCTGCCCGCCGCCGCGCTCCCCGGCGATCCGGCGCGGCTCGCCGACGAGGCAGCTCAGATCAGCCTGATGGGAGGCCGGCGCGTCATCCGGGTGCGCGAGGCGGGCGACGCGGTGGCTGCGCTGTTCGGCCGCTTTCTCGCCGACCCTGTGGGCGACGGGCTGGTGATCGCCGAGGCCGGCGACCTGCCCGGCCGCTCGGCATTGCGCCGCGTTTTCGACGATGCACTGCATGCCGCCGCGATCGGCTGCTATCGCGACAGTGCGCGCGAGCTGATGACGGTAATCCGCGACGCCTTCGCCGCGCACCGCATCCGCGCCAGCCGCGATGCGCTCGAGTTCCTGGTCGCACATCTCGGCGACGATCGGCTGGTGACCCGCGCCGAACTCGAAAAACTGGCGCTTTACGCCGGCGACGGCGGAACGATCGAACTCGACGACGCGCGCGCTGTGGTCGCCGACAGCGCCGCCCTGTCGCTCGACGACGCGATCCTCGCGGCGGCCGAGGGCGACGCGGCGGCCCTCGACCGGGCTCTGGCCCGTGTCTTCCACGAGGGTGAGTCGCCGGTGACGGTGATCCGCGCGCTGTTGCGCCATTTGCACCGGCTGCATCAGCTGGCCGCCCGGGTCGCGGCCGGCAGTTCCCCCGAGGAGGCGATCCGCGGCGCGCGACCGCCGATTTTCTTCAAGGAGCAGGACAGCTGGCGCCGCCAACTCGCCCGCTGGAGCGAAGGACGCCTGCGCCTTGCCCTCGACCGCGTTGCGGACGCCGAATTCCGCATGAAGCTGACCGGCCTGCCGGCCGAGACGCTCTGCCGCCAGGCGCTGTTCAGCCTCGCCCGGGACGCCCGCCGATAGCAATGCCATGGCGGCACCGGTGGTCGTGTAGGAGCGCGGAGGCGGCCAGCTACTAGACTAGAGCGAGTTTCGCCGACGTAGAATCGCCTCCCTTCTCCGTCATGGCCGGGCTTGTCCCGGCCATCCACGTGGATCCCCGGGGCAAGCCCGGGGATGACGAACTTTGGGTAATCAATTTGACCGGAATCTGCTCTAGCCTCGCCGATCCCGCTGAACCATCGATCACTGATTTGCCCGGAGAAGCGCCTCGACGATGCGCCCACCCGCAGGGGACCGGCTCGGCTATCCCCGCCGCAACAGCGCCAGCACGCGGTCGAGTTGGTCGAGGCTCGTGTAGTGCACGGTGAGGCTGCCGCCACGGCGCTTCGGCGACAGGCTCACGCGCAGGCCGAGCGCGGTTGCCAATTCGCGTTCGAGGGCCAGCGTATCGGCGTCGCGCGGGGACGTCGGGCGCGCCGGCTTCGCGGCGGCGCGGCGGCGCACCAGCGCTTCGGTGGCGCGGACATTGAGGCCGCGGCGCACCACCTCCAGCGCCAGCGCCGCCGGGTCGGGCGTCCCCAACAGCGCGCGCGCATGCCCCGCCGATAATGCCCCGTCATCGAGGCTGCGGCGTACCGGTTCGGGCAATGCCAAGAGGCGCAATGTGTTGGCGATGTGGCTGCGGCTCTTGCCGACCGCGGCGGCAAGGCTCGCCTGGCTGCGGCCATATTCACGCACCAGGCGGCTATAGGCTTCGGCCTCTTCGAGCGCCGACAGATCCTCGCGCTGCAGGTTCTCGACCAGCGCGATCTCGATCGCCTCGGCATCGCTGAACGGCCGGATCACCACCGGCACCTCGTGCAGCCCGACCCGCTGGGCCGCGCGCCAGCGGCGCTCGCCGGCAATCAGCTCGAAATCGGCCGCGGCGTCCGCGACCGGCCGCACCAGCAGCGGCTGGACGATGCCCTTCTCGCGGATCGATTGGGCGAGCCCCTCGAGTTCGGCTTCGGCAAAATGGCGGCGCGGCTGGAACGGCGACGGGCGGATCGCCTCGATCGGAACGCTGCGCGCGCCGCCTGGCGCGCCGGCCGGCCGGGCGCCCGCTTCGCCGAACAAGGCCGCCAGCCCGCGCCCCAACGGCTGACGCTTGGCCCGCGGATTGATGTCTTCGCTCATGCCCCGGCGCCCATCGCGCCGCGCCGCAGCATCTCGGCGGCAAGCTCGACATAGGCCTGCGATCCGGAGCAGCGCTGGTCGTAGAGCAGCACCGGCAAGCCGTGCGACGGCGCCTCCGAGACGCGCACATTGCGCGGGATCACCGTGTCGTAGACCTTGTCGCCGAAATGGCCGCGCACATCGGCTGCAACGCGGTCGCACAGATTGTTGCGGCGGTCATACATCGTCAGCAAAACCCCTTGCAACGCGAGCCCCGGATTGAGCCCGCGCTGCACCCGCTCGATCGTGTGCATCAGCTGCGCCAGCCCTTCGAGCGCGTAAAATTCGCATTGCAGCGGCACCAGCACCCGGTCGGCCGCGACCAGCGCGTTGATCGTCAACAGGTTGAGCGAGGGCGGACAATCGATCAGCACCTCATCATAGTCGGCGAGGTGGAGGCGGATCGCGCGCGACAGCAGAAATTCGCGCTGCGCCTGTGGGCCCAATTCGAGTTCAGCACCGGCGAGGTCGGAAGAGGCCGGCACCAGAAGCAGTCCTGGCACCGCCGTCGCGATCGCCGCCTGCGCCAATTCGGTGTCGCCGAGCAACAGGTCGTAGCTGGTGACGCCGCGCGCCGCGCGCGCGATGCCGAGCCCGGTGCTGGCGTTGCCCTGCGGGTCGAGATCGATGACGAGGACGCGCCGGCCGGAGGCGGCCCAGGCCGTCGCGAGGTTGACCGCGGTCGTCGTCTTGCCGACCCCGCCCTTCTGGTTGGCGACGGCGATGATCCGAGCCCGCCGGGTGGCGAGCGCACCCCCCGGCCTAGCCCCCGCCGCTTCGCTCACGGCGCGCCACTCGGGTCAGGCACAGGATGACCCCGCGCGGATCGGTGCGACTGTCATAGGAGGTAACATCCATTTCCCAGTTTTGCTGCGCGGCGGCCAATTCTTGTGCCGCCTCCCTGCCCTTTGGAAAGAGGCATGCCGTCTGGGCTGCCACAAACGGCTGAGCCAAAAGGAGAAGCCGGTCGAGCGGCGCGCAGCCGCGGGCGGTCACGACATCGACGCCATGCGGCGTGACCGATTCGATTCGCGCGTTGCGGATCTGCACCGATGCCGCTGCGAGGCGCGCCGCCTCGCGCAAAAAGGCGCATTTGCGCGCGTCCGCCTCGACCAGCTCGACGAACAGCTCGACCCCGGGGATGCCGATGATCGCCAGCACCAGGCCCGGAAACCCGGCGCCGCTGCCAAGGTCGATCAGGCTTCGCGTGCCCGCCGGGAGATAGGGGACAAGCTGCGCCGAATCGAGGAAATGGCGGCGCCACGGATCGCCGAGCGTGCTGGCGGCGACGAGGTTGATATGCGCCGACCAGCGGCGCAGCAGCGCCTCGTAGGCTTCCAGGCGAGCCAGTGTTTCACGTGAAACACCGGTCAGCGCCGCGAAGCCTTCGGCGTCAAGCGGCGCTTCGCTCAGGACGGCGCTTCACGAATTGCAGCAGCGCGACCAGCGCCGCCGGGGTGACGCCCGAGATGCGCCCCGCCGCCCCGAGGGTCGCCGGGCGCGACGCCGCGAGCTTGATGCGGATCTCCGCGGACAGGCTGCCGACCGCCGCGTAGTCGAGCGTCTCCGGCAGGACAAGCGCTTCGTCGCGGCGGAACGCGGCGATGTCGCGCGCCTGGCGTTCGAGATAGCCGGCATAGCGCGCGTCGATCTCAAGCTGCTCGGCGATCTGCGGCGCGAGCGCGCCCAGCGCCGGCCAGATCGCGGCGAGGCGGGCGACGTCGATGCCGGGGTGGGCGAGCAGTTCGGCCGCTGACCGCGCGACGCCGTCGGCGTTGACCGCGATGCCGTGCCGGCGCAGCGCCGTCGGGCTCAGGCGCAATTCGGCGGCGAGCTGACGCCCTTCATCCAGCGCCGCCAGCTTGATGGCGAAGACTTGGGCGCGCTCGGGGCCGACTGCGCCGATCTGGAGGCCCTTTGCGGTCAGCCGCTGGTCGGCATTGTCGGCGCGCAGGGTCAGCCGGTATTCGGCGCGCGAGGTGAACATGCGGTAGGGTTCGGCGGTGCCGCGCGTCACCAGATCGTCGATCAGGACACCGATATAGGCGTCGGCGCGGTCGAGCACGAAGGGCGCCGCGCCCCCGGCCGACAGCGCCGCGTTGAGGCCGGCGATCAGCCCCTGCGCCGCCGCCTCCTCGTAGCCGGTCGTGCCGTTGATCTGGCCGGCGAGGAAAAGGCCGGGCACCCGCCGGGTTTCGAGGCTCGGGGAGAGTTCGCGCGGATCGACGTAATCGTATTCGATCGCGTAGCCGGGGCGGCGCATCACGGCGTGTTCGAGGCCGGGGATCGTCGCGATGAAGGCGGCCTGCACGTCGCGCGGCAACGAGGTCGAGACGCCGTTCGGGTAGACCGTGTCGTCGTCGAGCCCTTCCGGCTCGAGGAAGATCTGGTGGTGGCCGCGCTCGGCAAAGCGCACCACCTTGTCTTCGATCGACGGGCAATAGCGCGGGCCGACGCCGGTTATATCGCCGCCATAGAGCGGCGAGCGATCGAGATTGCCGCGGATCACGGCGTGCGTCGCCGGGGTGGTCTCGGTGATGTGGCAGACGATCTGCGGCGTCGTGATCCGCCCGGTCAGGAACGAGAACGGCAGGGGCGGGTCATCGCCCGGCTGCACCGCGAGCCCCTGCCAGTCGATCGTCCGGCCGTCGAGCCGCGGCGGCGTGCCGGTCTTCAGGCGGCCGAGCGCAAACCCGCAGCGCCGCAAGGTATGCGACAGGCCGAGCGCCGGCGCCTCGCCGACCCGGCCGGCCGGGATCTTTTCCTGGCCGATATGAATGAGGCCGCCGAGGAACGTGCCGGTGGTCAGGACGACCCGCCCGGCCGCGATCCGGCTTCCGTCGCCCAGTGCCAGCCCGCAGAC
This sequence comes from Allostellaceae bacterium, assembly GCA_035534535.1. Classification (GTDB taxonomy): domain Bacteria; phylum Pseudomonadota; class Alphaproteobacteria; order ATCC43930; family CGMCC-115725; genus DATARH01. Next base: position 14,300 of record DATLRS010000005.1, read on the forward strand.
ATGCCCGGCCTGGTCGAGCAGCAGGTCTTCGGCGGCGCCCTCGATGATGTCGAGCCCGTCGATCTCGGCGAGCAGATCCGCCATCGCCCGGCGATAGACTTTGCGGTCGGCCTGGGCGCGCGGGCCCCGCACCGCCGGCCCCTTGCTGCGATTGAGCATGCGGAACTGGATGCCGGCGCGGTCGATCGCGCGCCCCATGACGCCGTCGAGCGCATCGATCTCGCGCACCAGATGGCCCTTGGCGAGGCCGCCCACTGCCGGGTTGCACGACATCTCGCCGATCGTCGCGCGGCTGTGGGTCAATAGCGCCGTGCGCGCGCCGAGCCGGGCCGCCGCCGCCGCCGCCTCGACGCCGGCATGCCCGCCGCCGATGACGACGACATCATAGCTGGCGCGCGCCTCGTTCATGGCGGCGGAATGTAGAGAGCGCACCCGATCCTGTCGAGGCATCGCATCGCGAACGGGCGCCGAGCCAGGCGGCGGGATCTATCCCCGCCGGCGCTTTTTGCCGACCAGCTCGCGCAGATGCATCGGTGCGAAGCGGATGAACATCAGCCCGGAATGGCCGCTGCGCGGGACGCTGCTGTCATCGAGATACGCGTAGCCCGCCTGGATGTCTTCCCAGTAGAACCAGACCAGAAACGCCATGAACAGGAAAAGAACGCCGAACAGATTGACGTCGGGCTGCGGGTCGGCGTTGTCGAACGCCGATCCTGCGAGAATAATTGCGAGGGTCGTGTAGAACAGCCTGCGAGCCATGGCCACCTCTCCGACGCGCCCCCTTTACACCGCGCCACCGCCGTTGTCAAAACGGGAGGCCGGCCGCAGGCAGCTTCCTCCAAGCCATGGAGGCGGTCGGCGTCAAACCCCTCCAGTTCTACAGCGGCGACTGAGTCGGTCTCGGCACAAGATGTTGTCGAGAGGACTCAACAGCTAGCGATTCGACAGTATGCGCGCATTCGACAGTTGCATCCCCCTTGACAACCGGCTATAGGCCTGCCCATCTCATCCCTCCTTCCCGACGACGATTCCGAGTCCGACAGATCGCTTCGATCTCGTCGCATGTGTCGTCTGCCAGGAGAATGGGCGATGTCCGATCAAATTCGCGTGATCCTGTTCAAGGAGGGCGATCTCTGGGTCGGCCAGTGCCTCGAATATGATATCGGGGCGCAGGCACGCGACCTAGACGAACTTCGGGCGAGGCTGACCGTCGCAATCGAGGCGGAGCGTCGTGAGAGTATCGAGCGTTGTGGATCGGCGTTTGCCGGCATCGCGCAAGCGCCGCCGTATTTCCATGAGCTGTGGGAGAAGCGGTCGGGCAATTTCGAGCCCCGCTACCCTACTAAGTTGCGCGATGGAGACAACGTGACCCTGGAATTGGCCATCGCCGCGTGATTTCTTATGGCACTTCCCTTCGGTGGACATCCGACGTTCGGCGACTACCTCAGGTGGGCCGCCGACGCCGGTTGCACGGTTAGCACAGGGTACGCGCAGACCCCAGACGGCAAGACCATCTGCGTGACTCGTATTGTAGCCCCCGATGGCAAACGATGGGTTATCGAGGTCGGAACACAACAGCACGAATATCTTGTCCCAACGACAATCGGGCGCCTTGACCGGCGCCTCGGGATGACTTCTCCCTGGTTTTCGCTTTCCCCGCCAGATGATAGCGGGTAGGTCATTCCCCGGCCTTGGTGAGACAGGCACATAATTCCGGTCACTTGCCCAAACAGAATTCGGCGAAGATCACGTCGAGCAGGTCGTCGACATCGACCCGGCCGGTGATGCGGCCGAGGCTGCGCCAGGCGAGGCGCAAATCTTCGGCGCGCAATTCCGCCAGCCCGGCGTCGAACGAGCGTTGCAACGCGGCAACCGCGATTTCCAATGCCTCGCGATGGCGCGCCTGGGTCAGGACCGGCGCCGCGATGTCGTAGCGTTCGGCGATGCGCGATCCGAGGGTGCGCACAAGGTCGGCGATGCCCTCGCCGGTCAGCGCCGACACGGCGATGGCACCGTGCGGCAGCGCGGCGGATCGGCCGACCAGATCGATCTTGTTGGCGACGATCAGCGTGTCGGAGCCCGGCCAGGCGGCGGCGGCGCGCGCGTCCCCGGGGCATGCCGCATCGAACACGAAAAGGCGCAATTCGGCCTCGTCGGCGCGTTTGAGGGCGCGGCGCAGACCCTCCTGCTCAACCGCGTCGGTGCTGTCGCGCAGCCCGGCGGTGTCGGCCAGCACAACCGGATACCCGGCGAGGTCGAGCGCCACCTCGATGACGTCGCGCGTCGTGCCGGCGACGGGCGAGGTGATCGCCGCCTCGCGCCGGGCGAGCTGGTTGAGGAGGCTCGATTTGCCGGCATTGGGCGGCCCCAGGATCGCCACCGCGATGCCGTCGCGCAGCCGCTCGCCGCGATGGCCGTCGGTAAGATGGCGCTCAATCTCGGCGGCGAGCGATGCGGTCTCGGCGGCGACCCGGCTTTCGATCTCGGGCGGCAGATCCTCGTCAGGGAAATCGATCGCGGCTTCCAGATGGGCCAGCAGGCGCAACAGCCGGTCGCCCCAGCCGCGATAAAGCGCGCCGAGATGGCCGGCAAGCTGGCGCACCGCCTGGCGGCGCTGTGCCTCGGTCTCGGCGGCGGCGAGATCGGCCACCGCCTCGGCCTGGACAAGGTCGAGCTTGCCGTTGAGAAAGGCGCGCCGGGTGAATTCACCGGGCTCGGCGAGGCGCAATCCCCGCCGCCCGAGCGCCGCCATAACGGCGGCGAGGACGGCACGGCTGCCATGCAGGTGCAGTTCGGCGAGGTCTTCGCCGGTGAGGTTGCGCGGCCCCGGAAACCACAGCGCGATGGCATCGTCCAGTGCCTCGCCACTATCCGGGTCGCGCACCCGCACATGATGCGCGACACGCGGCGGCGGCAGCCGCCCGGCGAGGGCCGCCAGCGCCATTCCGGCATCCGGGCCGCTCAGCCGGACGATCGCAATCGCGGCCCGCCCGGCGGCGGTCGCCGGCGCGTAGATTGTGTCGGAGGGCGGTGGCGCCAGTGCTTCGCCGTCAGTGCTTCGGCGGCAGCTGCTCGGGCTGCAGCATCAGCCGCTCGACCCGGCCGCCGTTCTTCAGGTGGGTTTCGAGAATCTCATCGATGTCCGCCTGCGAGTCGAAGTGGTACCAGACCCCCTCGGGGTAGATCACCATGTTCGGGCCGAACTCGCAGCGATCGAGGCAGCCGGCGGCGTTGAAGCGGATGTTCTGGATGCCCATCTGGCGCGCCTTCTCGCGGGCGTAGCCGCGCAGCTTGTCGAAGCCACCGGCGGCCTCGGCCCGCGCCATGCAACAGCCGCGCGGATGACCGTCCGGCCGCACGTTGTTGCACATGAAAATGTGGCGCTCATAGAACAGGCGCGGATCGGCGGGGCTGTCTGACATTCGGGTCTCCGGGTGGTTGCGAGGCCAGCGGAGCGCCTCTGGCCTCCCGCCGTTCTCTGTCTATGATGCAGGCGCACCCTAGCGCCTCGTGACGCTGGCGGCAACCGGTCCGGGCGCGACCCTCGCCCCGCAGGATTGCATAAGGATCGAGCATGGAACACAACCGCCTCGGCGAGGAAACCAGTCCCTATCTGTTGCAGCACCGCGACAACCCGGTGCACTGGCAGGCGTGGAATGCTGCGACGCTTGCCGCGGCCCAGGCGGAGGACAAGCCGATCCTATTGTCGGTCGGCTATGCCGCCTGCCATTGGTGCCATGTCATGGCTCATGAAAGCTTCGAGAACCCGGCGATCGCCGCCGTGATGAACGAGCGCTTCATCAACATCAAGGTCGACCGCGAGGAGCGTCCTGATCTCGACGCGATCTACCAGAACGCGCTGGCGCTGATGGGCGAACAGGGCGGCTGGCCGTTGACGATGTTCCTGACGCCCGCCGGCGAGCCGTTCTGGGGCGGCACCTATTTCCCGCCCGAGCCGCGCTGGGGCCGGCCCGGCTTTGCGCAAATCCTCTCCGCGATAGGCGACGCCTATCATGGCCAGCGCGACACGGTGCTGAAGAATGTCGCCGCCTTGCGCGAAGGATTGGCGCGGCTCGGCCGGCCGCAAAGTGGCGGCGACATCGCGCCTGACCTGTTCGACCGTGTCGCCGAGCGGTTGCTGCGCGAGGTCGATCCCTTGAACGGCGGCATCGGCACCGCGCCCAAATTCCCGCAATGCGGCATCTTCGAATTGTTGTGGCGGGGCTGGAAGCGCACCCGGCAGGAGCCCTATCGCGAGGCCGTACAGCGCACGCTCGCGACGATCTCGCAGGGTGGCATCTACGACCATCTCGGCGGCGGCTACGCGCGCTACGCGACCGACTCGCACTGGCTGGTGCCGCATTTCGAAAAGATGCTGTACGACAATGCCGAACTTGTAAGCCTCCTGACGCTGGTCTGGCAGGAGACGGGCGACCCGCTTTACGCAACGCGCGTGGCCGAGACGATCGGCTGGCTCGAACGCGAGATGACCGGCCGGGAGGGCGGCTTTTACAGCAGCCTCGATGCCGACAGCGAACACGAAGAGGGCAAATTTTACGTCTGGTCCGAGGCCGAGATCGACCGGCTGCTGGGCGACCGCGCGGGTTTGTTCAAGCGCTATTACGACGTGACTGGCGACGGCAATTGGGAAGGCCGCAACATCCTCAACCGGCTGGCCCACCCCACCCTCGCCGATGACGCGACCGAGGCCGCGCTGGCGCGTTGCCGCGAAGTGCTGCTGGCGGCGCGGGCCGAGCGGGTGCGCCCCGGGCTCGACGACAAGGTGTTGGCGGACTGGAACGGGTTGATGATCGCGGCCTTGGCCGAAGCCGGGCTCGCCTTCGACCGCGCCGACTGGATCGCCTTGGGTGCCCGCGCCTTTGCCTTTATCGCCGCGCAGATGACCGGCCCCGACGGAAGGCTGCGTCACAGCTGGCGCGGCGGCATGGCGCGCCATCCGGCCAGTGTCGACGATTACGCCAATCTGTGCCGCGCCGCGCTGGCATTGTACGAAGCGACCTTCGACGAGGCCTATCTGGCGCAGGCGCGCGACTGGGTAACGACGCTCGACCGGCACTACTGGGACATCGCGGAGGGTGGCTATTTCTTCGCCGCCGCCGACACCGCCGACCTGATCGCCCGCGTCAAGAGCGCGGCCGATGCCGCGGTCCCTTCCGGCAACGGCACGATGGTCGGGGTGTTGACGCGGCTCGCCCGGCTGACCGGCGAGGAGCAATACGACCGTGGCGCCGGGGCGATAATCACCGCCTTTTCCGGCGAACTGGCGCGCAATTTCTTCCCGCTCGCCACCCTGATCAACAATGCCGAACTGGCGCACAAGCCGGTGCAGATCGTGCTGGTCGGCGCGCCTGACGACCCCGATTTCGCGGCCATGCGGCGGGCCGTCTACCGCGTGTCGCTACCCAACCGGGTGGTATTGGCCATCCGGCCGGGAGAGGATTTGCCGGCCGATCACCCGGCCTCTGGCAAGGGGCTGGTCGGCGGCCGGGCGGCGGCCTATGTCTGCGACGGTCCGGTCTGCTCATTGCCACTGACGCAACCGCAGGCGCTGATCGACAACCTCGCAGCGCTACGCTAATGTTCGCGGAATGTTCGACTCGAGGCCGCGATGCCCTCTCTCTCGATCCCCAGCCCGGTCGGCCAGCTGACGCTTGAGGAAGCCGACGCGGCGATCGTCGCGATCCGCTGGGCCGACACGCCCGCCGGCAACGGCAGTCCGCTGCTCGCCGAGGCGGCGCGCCAGCTTGCCGCCTATTTCGACGGCAAGCTGACCGGCTTCGACCTCATGCTGATGCCCGGCGGATCGGCGTTCGAGGCGCGCGTCTGGGCCGCGATGCAGGCCATCCCCTACGGCGAGACGCGCTCTTATGGCGATCTCGCCGCCACGATCGGCTCGGCGCCGCGCGCGGTCGGCCGCGCCTGCGGTCGCAACCCGATTCCGATCGTCATTCCGTGCCATCGCGTCCTGGCGAAGGCCGGGCTCGGCGGCTATAGCGGCGCGGGCGGGCTGGCGACCAAGCAGCGCCTGCTCGCGCTCGAAGGCGCACTCGGCTAAAACCACCGCACATCGATCCTGGGAGGTACGGCAATGGTACAAGCAATTCGTATGGCGAAAACCGGCGGACCCGAGGTCCTGGAATGGCTAGCGGTCGAGGTCGGCAAGCCGGGGCCGGGTCAGGTGCGGCTCAAGCACAGCGCGGTCGGCCTCAACTATATCGACACCTACCAGCGCAGCGGCCTCTACCCGATGCCGCTGCCGAGCGGCCTCGGCTCGGAGGCGGCCGGAATCATCGAGGAGGTCGGGCCGGGGGTCAGCGGTCTCAAAGTGGGCGACCGCGTCGCCTATGCCGGCGGCCCGCTCGGCGCCTATAGCGAGGGACGCGTCATGCCGGCCGACCGGCTGGTGCCGGTGCCGGACGGCATCACCGACAGCCAAGCCGCCGCAATGATGCTGAAGGGCATGACCGCCTGGTACCTGATCCGCCGTACCCATGTCGTCAAGCCCGGCGAGACGATCCTCATTCACGCCGCGGCGGGCGGCGTTGGCCTCATCGTCTGCCAGTGGGCCAAGCATCTCGGCGCCACCGTGATCGGCACCGTGGGCGATGCCCAGAAGGCGGCGCTCGCCAAGGCGCACGGTTGCGACCATCCGATCAACTACCGGACCGAGGATTTCGTCGCGCGCGTCAACGACATCACCGGCGGCAAGAAACTGCCGGTCGTCTACGATTCGGTCGGCAAGGATACGTTCTTCAAGTCGCTCGATTGCATCGCGCCCTTGGGGTTGATGGCGCTGTTCGGGCAATCCTCGGGCGCGGTGCCGCCGGTCGATCTCGGCATCCTCGCCGGCAAGGGCTCGCTGTTCGTGACCCGCCCGACGCTCAACACCTATACGGCGACCCGCGAAGATCTGCTGACCGCTTCCGGCGATCTGTTTGACGTGGTGCTGAAGGGCGCCGTCAAGATCGAGGTCAACCAGAGCTACGCGCTGCGCGACGCGGCGCAGGCGCACCGCGACCTGCAGGACCGCAAGACGACGGGATCGACCGTGTTCACCGTGTGAATCTCAACTTCAGGACGTCATGGCCGGCCTCGTGCCGGCCATCCACGTAGATCCCCGGGACACGCCCGGGGATGACGGTGTTGGCGATCAGGTGTTCATCGCGTCGAAGAACTCGGAATTGGACTTCGATTCCTTGAGCTTGTTGATCAGGAATTCGAGCCCGTCATTGGTGCCCATCGGCATCAGGACGCGGCGCAGCACCCACATCTTGGCCAAGACGCTGCGATCGACCAGCAATTCTTCCTTGCGGGTGCCGGATTTGGTGATGTCGAGGGCCGGGAAGGTGCGCTTGTCGGCGACCTTGCGGTCGAGCACGATTTCCGAATTGCCGGTGCCCTTGAACTCTTCGAAGATGACCTCGTCCATCCGCGAGCCGGTGTCGATCAGCGCCGTCGCGATGATCGTCAAGGAGCCGCCTTCCTCGATGTTGCGGGCCGCGCCGAAAAACCGCTTCGGCCGCTGCAACGCATTGGCGTCGACGCCGCCGGTCAACACCTTGCCCGAGGACGGCACGACGGTGTTGTAGGCGCGCGCCAGGCGGGTGATCGAATCCAACAGGATCACGACGTCGCGCTTGTGCTCGACGAGGCGCTTGGCCTTCTCGATCACCATCTCGGCGACCTGGACATGGCGCTGCGCCGGCTCGTCGAAGGTCGAGCTGATGACCTCGCCCCTGACCGAGCGGGCCATGTCGGTGACTTCCTCCGGCCGCTCGTCGATCAGCAGCACAATCAGGTAGACTTCGGGGTGATTGGCCGCCAGCGCGTGCGCGATGTTCTGCAGCATCACCGTCTTGCCGGTGCGCGGCGGCGACACGATCAAGGCCCGCTGGCCCTTGCCGAGCGGCGTGATCAGGTCGAGCACGCGGGTCGTCAGGTCCTTTTTGGTCGGATCGTTGAGCTCCAGCTCGATCTTCTCTTCGGGGTAGAGCGGCGTCAGATTGTCGAAATTGATCCGGTGCCGCAGCTGGTCCGGTTCTGAAAAATTGATCGAGTTGACCTTGAGCAAGGCGAAATAGCGCTCGCCGTCGCGTGGGCTGCGGATCTGGCCCTCGACCGTATCGCCGGTGCGCAGCGCAAAGCGCCGCACCTGATTCGGGCTGACATAGATGTCATCCGGCCCGGCGAGATAATTCGCTTCCGGCGAGCGCAGAAAGCCGAAGCCGTCCGACAGCACTTCGAGCACACCGTCGCCGGAGATTGGCACGTCGTTTTCGGCAAGCTGCTTGAGGACAGCGAACATCATGTCCTGCTTGCGCAGAGTCGAGGCGTTCTCGATCTGCAGCTCTTCGGCAAAAGCGAGTAGCTCGGCCGGCGTCTTCCGTTTGAGTTCCTGGAGATTCATGGATTCTTGCGCCGCGATAGGGGAGGTTGGTCCCGTCTTTGGGAGAGCTGTCCGGGCGGAGGCCGGCAAGCGGGAGGCTTTTGAGTTTATCGGAAAAGTATGAAGGAAAACCGGCTGGCGGGATGGCGGTTCCCTTACCGAATGCAGATATGCAAGTCAAACACGATTACAAGGGGCCTGGTTCGATCGCCGGCGCCGTGCCGCACTCAAAACGGCTTGGCAACGACGAGCAACACAATCGCGATCATCACGATCGTCGGCAACTCGTTGACCACGCGAAAGAATCGTGCGGAATGCAAGTACTCGCCACGGGCAAAATCGCGCCGCCAGCCGGCCAGTATCAGGTGAAAAATGGTCAACACCCCGACCAGTGCCAGCTTCATCCAGATCCAGCCGCGCTGCCAGTCGACGATTCCCGGCGTCGCGGCCAGCAGCATGCCGAACAGATAGGTCATCACCACCGCCGGCAGCATGATGCCGCGCAACAGCCGCCGTTCCATGACCTCGAGCATCGCCGCACGCTGCGAGCCCGGCGGCACGTCGGCGTGGTAGACGAACAGCCGCGGCAGGTACAACAGCCCCGCCATCCACGCGATGACGGAGATGATATGCAATGCCTTAACCCACGGGTAGGCCGCCGCGAAAAGGCTGCTCACTCCCCCGCCCCGGACAACGCAACCGCTGCCTCATGTGCTTGGCCGTCGCTCGGCGTTCCCCGGACAAGGGCGGCGAGCGCCGCGATAAAGCGCGGGTCGGTGCCGACCGTCGCAACCCGGCGATAGGCCGGCACGCCGCAGCCCTCGGCCAGATTGCGGTAGTCGCGATCCAGTTCGACCAGGGTCTCCGAATGCTCCGACACAAACGAGATCGGTGCGACGACGACGCCGATGCGATCACGGCCAGCCTGCCGCAATTCGTCGTCGATCGCGGGGCCGAGCCAGGCCAGCGGCCCGACCCGGCTCTGGTAGCACACCCGCCAGTCGAGCAGCGGCCGGCCCAGCGCCTGTACCACCGCCGCCGCCGTCCGCTCGACCTGTTGCGGGTAGGGATCGCCGGCGCGCACAATCTTGAGCGGCAAGCCATGCGCACTGAACAACAGCCGCACCGGCTCGCCACGCGCCGCCGCCTGATCGAGTTCGGCAGCGACCCGGCCGGCCACGGCATCGATAAAGCCGGACGCCTCCGGATACGACCCGATCTCTCGCGTCGCCGCCGTAAGGCCCTGCCGCATCGCCTCGCGGCGCCAGACCGCGAATGACGACGCCGTCGTTGTCGTCGAAAATTGCGGATAGAGCGGCAGCAGGGTGATCTCGTCGGGCTGCCATGCCTTGAGCGTGCCGACCACCTCGGCGGTCAGGGGATGCCAATAGCGCATTGCGACAAAGCAGCGATACCCGGTCCCGAGCACCGCCTCCAACGCCTGCGCCTGCGCTTGCGTATTGGCCAAGAGCGGCGACGCCCCGCCGAGATGGGCATAGATATCACGCGCCACCGCCGCCCGCCGCCTGGCAACCAGCCAGGCCAGCGGCAACCGCAGCACCGCCGGCAGGCCGATGATCGCCGGATCGCTGAACAGCTTATAGAGAAACGGCCGCACCGCCGCCGGCGAATCGGGTCCGCCGAGGTTCATCATCACGACCGCATGGCGCGCCATGTCAGACCGGCTCGACCGGCGCGGCAAGGAGCTGCGCCAGGAGAGCGACGTGTTCCGGCGGGGTCTGCGGCAGGACGCCATGCCCAAGATTGAACACAAAGCCGCCGCCGGCGAAATTCCGGCGGATCGCTGCGACAGCCTCAGCCAACGCCGCGCCGCCGACCAGCAGCGCCACCGGATCGAGATTGCCCTGCACCACGACCCGAGATTGCAGCCGCTCCTGCGCCAGGCGCAGCGGCACCGCGGTGTCGAGCCCGATGGCGTCGAGCCCGGTCTCGGCCGTGTAGCGCTCGTAGAGGAGCCCGGCGCCGCGCGGAAACCCGATGACGGGCACCGTCGGAAAGCAGCTTTTAAGCACCGCCGCTATCCGCTGCGTCGGCGCGATGACCCAGCGCGCGAACTCTGCCTCGGACAGCACGCCCGCCCAGCTGTCGAACAATTGCACCGCCTCGACGCCGGCCGCGATCTGCCCTGCCAGGTAGGTAATGGTCGCTTCAGTGAGCAGGTCGATCAGCGCCGCAAACCCATCCGGATCGCGATAGGCCCACGCCTTGACCCGGCGGAAATCCCGGCTGGCGCCGCCTTCGACCATATACGTCGCGACCGTCCACGGCGCCCCGGCAAAGCCGATCAGCGCGGTCTGCGGCGGCAAGCCGGCGCGGCTCAGCCGTACCGTGTCATAGACCGGCTCGAGAGCGGACATCTCCGGGCGATGCAACCGGGCAATGCCGCCACTTTCGGCCAGCTCCTCGAGCCGCGGTCCGTCCTCGCCAAACTCGACCTTCTGCCCCAGCGCCCGCGGCACCAATAGGATGTCCGCAAAGATGATCGCCCCATCCATTCCAAACCGGCGCACCGGCTGCAGCGTTGCCTCGGCGGCCAACGCCGGAGTCAGGCAGAAATCGATGAAATCGTGCGCCTGCGCCCGCAGGCGACGGTATTCCGGCAGATAGCGACCGGCCTGACGCATCAGCCACCACGGCGGCCTGACGGCTGGGACGCCCCTCAGAGCGCGCAATAGCGGCTTCATTTCTCCGCCGATCATCCGGTTCTCTTCTATCATAAGTTTGATTCTAAGAATTATGATGTAGGGGTAGAGGGCTGCTGGAAAGCGGGGATTAACCAATCATCCTCGGAGTTTTCCACTGGCAGCGGCGATCGTGATAGGCTTGGCGGCCACTGTGCGGCAATTCAGAAATGTGAGGCCATTGAGGTGTTTTGCGGGCGTGGCGATGGCCTGTAAAGGCGGGAAAAAGCGGGGATAACAGGCCGGCTCCTGACAATCGTCGCGGGATCGGGATAATGATGCTTATGTGGTGGATCACGGTCTGCGTTGGGATGGCGAACCGGGGATATAAAAGGGTGGCGAACCGGCGAGGCCCGGTTTTACCCGGTCGGCATCGTTCGATCCACAACCGTGTGCGACCTGCCGACTGCGGGGTGATGCGGTGGCCCTGACCCGCTTTCACCTCCACCTTGTCTCCGACTCGACCGGCGATACGGTGCATTCCATCACCCGCGCCTGCCTCGTTCAGTTCGACGACGTGCAGGCGGTCGAGCATGTCTGGAGCATGGTGCGGACACGCAGCCAGATTGATCGGGTGATCGCCGGCATCGAGGCCAATCGGGGCCTCGTCGTGTTCACGATGGTCAACGAGGCGCTGCGGCAGGTGTTGCAGGAAGGCTGCCGGCGCTTGCAGGTGCCGGCAATCCCGGTGCTCGATCCGGTGATCGGCGCGCTGGCCGCGTATCTCGGGCGCGAGAGCCGCGGGCTTCCCGGCAAGCAGCACCTGCTCGACGGCGAGTATTTCGCCCGCATCGATGCCATGACCTTTGCCATCGACCATGATGACGGGCAATCGAGCCGAGGAATCAACGATGCCGATGTCTGCCTTGTCGGGGTGTCGCGGACGTCAAAGACCCCGACCTGCCTCTACCTCGCCAATCGCGGCATCAAGGCGGCGAACGTGCCGTTCGTGCCCGGTGTCTCGCTGCCGGCCGAGCTGCTGCGCGCCGACAAGCCGCTGATCGTCGGGCTGACCAACGATCCCGAACGGCTCATCCACCTGCGGCGCAACCGGCTCAGCATGCTCGACCAGAACGAGGACACCGACTACACCGATTTCGAGGCGGTGCGCAGCGAGGTGCGCGAAGCGCGGCGCGTCTTTGCCGAGCATCATTGGCCGGTTATCGACGTCACCCGCCGCTCGATCGAGGAAACGGCGTCGTCCGTCTATAAACTGCTGATGCGCCGCAATGGCGGCGACGGCTGAGCGGCTGATCCTGGCCTCGGCAAGCTCGGCGCGTGCGGCATTGCTGGGGGCGGCCGGTATCGCGTTTGCGATTGAGCCGGCGACAATCGACGAACACCGGATGAAGCGTGAGGCGCGCCGGGCAGGCGATGCGGCAACGCGCTGCGCGACCACCCTTGCCATCGCGAAAGCCTGTGTCGTCTCGCGGCGTCATCCCGAGGCCTTGGTCATCGGTGCCGACCAGCTTCTCGTGGCCGGAACGGAGTGGTTCGACAAGCCGAACGATCTTGTCGAAGCCAGGGCGCAGCTCCAGGCATTGCGCGGCCGGACCCACGCGCTGGCGACCGCGGCTTGCGTCGCTGTCGGTGGGGTGCCGCTGTGGCGCGCGACGAGCACGCCGGAATTGACGATGCGGCCGTTCAGCGACGCCTTTCTCGACAGCTATATAGCCGCGGAAGGCGAGGCGCTGCTTGGCTCGGTCGGTGCCTATCGACTGGAGGGGAAAGGCGTGCAGCTGTTCTCGCGGATTAGCGGCGACCACTTCGCCGTTCTCGGCTTGCCGTTGTTGGAGGTGCTCGGCTATCTGCGCGAGCGCGGCGTGCTGGGCCTATGAGGATCGCGGGATGAGGATCGCGGGATGAGGATCACGGGGAAGACGCGGCTAGCCGGAATCATGGGGTGGCCGGTCGCGCACTCGCGGTCACCGGCGCTGCACAATTTCTGGCTCGATGAGCACGGTATCGACGGCGTCTATCTGCCGCTCGCCGTCCGCCCTGAGGATCTCGAGCAGGCCCTGCGGGCGTTGCCGACGCTGGGCTTTCGCGGCTGCAACCTGACAATCCCGCACAAGCAGCGCGCGCTGTCGATCGTCGATCGCGTCGAACCCTTAGCCCGCCGTATTGGTGCGATCAATACCGTGATCGTGATGCCGGATGACAGTCTGGAAGGGCGCAACACCGATGTCTATGGGTTCCGCGAAAACCTGCGCGAGTGCGCTCCCGAGTGGAATCCGGCGGCGGGGCCGGCGGTTGTTCTGGGCGCTGGCGGGGCGGCCCGTGCGGTGGTGATGGCGTTGATCGACGCTGGTGTGGCCGAGATCCGGCTGGTCAATCGGACCCAGGCGCGCGCCGAGCAGGTGGCCGACGACCTCGCCGCACCGGCGTGCCATCTGTCGGTTCATCCCTGGGCGCGACGCGATGCGCTGTTGCAGGATGCCGGGCTCCTCGTCAATACGACGAGCCTCGGCATGATCGGCGAGCCCGAACTGGAGATCGCGCTATCCGGGTTGCCGCCCGGTGCGGTCGTCGCCGATATCGTCTACGTGCCGCTGGAAACGCCGCTGCTGGCGGCGGCGCGGCGGCGCGGCCACCGCATCGTTGACGGTCTCGGCATGCTGCTGCATCAGGGTCGCCCGGGGTTCGAGGCGTGGTTCGGCTCGCCGGTGCAGGTGACGCGCGGGTTGCGCACCGCGGTGCTAACGACGTTGGCCGAGCCGCGGTGATCATTCTCGGCCTCACCGGCTCGATCGGGATGGGCAAGAGCAACGCCGCTGCGACGCTGCAGCGGCTCGGCGTGCCGTTGTTCGATGCCGACGCCGTCGTGCATCGCCTGCTCGGCCCCGGCGGCGCGGCGGTCGGGCCGGTCGAAGCGGCGTTCTCCGGCGTGCGCGACGCGGCCGGCGGCATCGACCGGCGGCGTCTCGGCCAGCGCGTCTTCGGCGACCCGCCGGCCTTGCGGCGTCTCGAAGCGATCCTTCATCCGATGGTCCGCGCCGCCGAACGGCGGTTTGTCGCGCAGGCGCGCGGCCGCCGGCAAGCGCTCGTCGTGCTTGACATCCCGCTGCTGTTCGAGACGGCCGGCACCGCGCGCTGCGATCTGGTTCTCGTCGTGTCGGCGCCGGCGCGGCTGCAGCGCGAACGGGTGATGCGCCGACCTGGCATGACCGAAAGCCGCTTTGCCGCGATCCGCAAGGCCCAGCTGCCGGACGCTGAAAAACGCCGGCGCGCCGACTTTGTCGTGGCGACCGCGCTCGGGCGCAACGTGACGTTCCGGCATCTGAGGGCGATTGTCAGAGAGTTGCGGCGTCAGCGAGGGGGAAGACGATGCGCGAGATCGTGATCGACACCGAAACCACCGGCCTCGATCCGCGGGCTGGTCATCGCATCGTCGAGATTGCCGCGGTCGAACTGATGCATCACGTCGCGACCGGCCGGGTCTTTCACCGCTATGTCAATCCGGAACGCGACATGCCGCCTGACGCGCTGGCGGTGCATGGACTGACCGCCGAGTTTCTCGCCACCCACCCGGGCTTCGGTGCGATTGCCGAGGAACTCGTCGCGTTCATCGGCGGCGACCGCCTGGTCATCCACAATGCCGAGTTCGACCTGGCCTTTCTGAACGCGGAACTGGGACGGCTCGGCCATCCGTCGCTCGCCTGTCCGTTTGTCGACACGCTCGCCGTGGCGCGCCGCCGCTTCCCGGGGGCGCCGGCCAGCCTCGATGCGCTGTGCCGCCGCTTTGCGATCGATCTGTCGGCGCGCGACAGGCACGGCGCCGAGATCGACTGCAATCTCTTGGCGGCAGTCTATATCGAGCTGCTCGGCGGCAAGCAGCGGGGGTTCGATTTCGCGGCGGCGGGGATCGCCGATGTCGCGCAGGCGATCGGGCCGGAGACCGGGCGTTTGCCGCGCCCGCCGCGCCCGCATGCTCCCTCGCCGGAGGAATTGGCGGCGCACCGCACGATGCTGGCCGCCATCACGATGCCGCTGTGGCTGGCAGGATGAGCGGGTTCAGGCAGACGGCCCGCCGGCCGGCGGGCTCGCGGCCTGGCCGGCGGCGGTGTTCTGCCGCAGCAGCTCGGCGAAATCGATCGGGTTGATCATCAGCGGCGGAAAGCCGCCGTCGCGCGTCGCCTCGGCGACGATGTTGCGGGCGAACGGGAACATCAGCCGCGGCGTTTCGACCAGAATGACCGCGCCGAGCATATCCTCCGGCACGTTGCGCACGGTGATCATCGCGCCATAGACCAGCTCGATGATGAACAGCGCGTCATTCTCCACCCGGGCGCTGGCATTGATCGTCAGCATGACCTCGTAGGTCTCCGGGCCGAGGGTCTGCCCCTTGACGTCGATATTGATCTCGACCGAGGGCTGGGTCGCCTGCTGCCCGAGGCTTTGCGGCGCGCGCGGGTTCTCGAACGAGAGATCCTTGATGTACTGGGCGTTGATGATCAGCTGCTGCGCCGGTGGCGCCGCCGGTTGCGGTGGGGACGGCCCATTGCCCGTCGTCCCTTGTGCCATGATCTTCTCCCAAGCCCGAGCGACTGTAGCGGGCGCCCTAGCACGGATTGCAGGGTCCTCGCAATCGCGCCGCCGCGATGCCGGCGCGGTGGGCCGGCTTGCCCGCGGCCCGCCGACCGCCTATGTACCCTAGCACCGCCGCCAGCCCGGACTGTCCCGGGAAAACGCAGGATCCCGGAATACGATGAGCGATTTCCCGCAATATTTCGACATCATTCTGTTTGCGATGATCGCGGCATTCCTGGTGCTGCGGCTGCGCAGCGTCCTCGGCCGGCGCACCGGGCACCAGCGGCGGCAGGATGGAATATTGCGCCCGGCCGAGGCGCCGGGCGACAATCTGGCGACGTTAGCCAGCCGCCGCAGCGTGCCACCGCCGCCGCTGATCACCGCGACGCCGCCGGCTGCTGCTGCGGCCGGGCTGGAGCAGATTGGCGCCGCCGATGCCGGGTTCGATGCGGCGCATTTCCTCGAAGGCGCGCGGGTCGCGTTCGAGATGGTGGTCAGTGCCTTCGCCGCCGGCGACAAGACCCGGTTGCGGCCGCTGCTGAACGACGAGGTGTATAAGCCGTTCTCCACCGCGATCGACGAACGCGTCGCTGCCCAGGAGACGCTGGAAACCCGCATCCTGCGCCTCAAACGGCTCGATGTCGTCGAGGCCGGCCTCGCCAACGGCGTCGCCCGGGTGACGGTCAAGTTCGTCTCGGACCAGACCAACGTGCTGCGTGCGCATGACGGCAGCGTCGTCGACGGCAATCCCGACGCGGCGAGCGAAAAGACCGATTTCTGGACCTTCGCCCGCGATACCGGCTCGCCGGACCCCAACTGGACTCTGGTGGCGACCTCCAGCGGCTGACCCCCAAAAACGCCGGTCCGAGGGGCAGTGACGCCCGCCGCCCGGCGCGTGATTTGGGCGGCGCTGGCATTGGGGTCGGCGCTGATCCTGGCGGCGATCGCCTTCTATCTGCTGCGTCCCAAACCGCCGCCCCGCCTGACCCTGATGCCACGACGATATGCCGACCTTGCCGGCTGGCGCTCCGATTCGCTCGCGGCGGCATTGCCGGCGCTGTTGCGGTCCTGTGCCGCGATCGGCGCGCACGCCGACGCGGCGCCGCTTGATCCGCAGACAAAGGACAACGATTTCGGCCGGGTCGGCGACTGGCGCGCGCCATGTGCGGCGGCCGCGGCCTTGCCGACCAACGACGATCGCGCGGCGCGACGGTTCTTCGAGGCCGGTTTTACGCCGCTGCTGGCTGGCAATAACGGCGCCGCCGGGGGGCTTTTCACCGGTTATTTCGAGATCACCCTGCACGGATCGCGCCGCCGCGCCGGCCCGTTTCAGACGCCGCTCTACCGGCGCCCGGCCGACCCGACGCGCTATACCCGCGCCCAGATCGCGGATGGCGCGCTGGCCGGACAGGGCCTGGAGCTGTTGTGGGTCGATGACCCGACGGACGCGTTCTTTCTCGACATACAGGGCTCGGGGCGGGTGGTGCTGCGCGACGGCAGGGTCGTCCGGGTCGGCTATGACGGCAGCAACGGCAAGCCCTATGTCGCGGTCGGCCGCCTGTTGATCGAGCGCGGCGACATACCGCGCGATAAGGTGACGATGGCATCGATCCGCGCCTGGATGGAAGCTCATCCGAAAGAGGGCGCGGCCTTGCGGCGGGACGATCCGTCCTATGTCTTTTTTCGTGAGATCCACGGGCCGGGCCCGCGCGGCGCCGAGCGTGTCGCGTTGACCGCCGGGCGCAGCCTCGCCGTCGATCGGCGGTTCATCCCGCTCGGGCTGCCGCTGTGGCTGGAGGCGCACGAGCGCTATGGGCCGGGCATCATCCGCCGGCTCGTCATCGCCCAGGATGCCGGCGGCGCGATCAAAGGGCCGGTGCGCGGCGATCTGTTCTGGGGTTACGGCAAGGCGGCTTCCGAAGGCGCTGGCGCGATGAACGCCAGCGGCCGCTATTATCTGCTGGTGCCGCGCCCGGTCGCGGCGCGAATCGGCGCCACCGCGGCGATGGATTGATTTGCGGACGCCGCAATCCTTATGGTGCGGCAACCGATGGAGAATAGCGAAATGGCCGAGCCGGCGCGCGTCGCGCTGTTGGTGACCTGTCTGGTCGATCTGTTCCGGCCGAGCGTCGGCTTTGCCGCGATCGCCTTGCTGGAGGCGGCCGGCTGCACCGTCGAGGTGCCGCGCGCCCAGACCTGTTGCGGCCAGCCGGCCTATAATTCGGGCGACCGGGCCGATGCCAAGGCGATCGCCCGGCAGGTTATCGCCGCCTTTGCCGGCTATGATTACGTCGTCGCGCCGTCGGGGTCGTGCGCCGGCATGGTCAAGGTGCACTATCCGCAACTGTTCGCCGATGAGCCGGCGATGCGCGAAGCGGCCGAGGAACTGGCGGCGCGCACCCACGAGCTGGTGGCGTTTCTGGTCGATGTCCGGGGGATGACGCAGGTTGCCGCGCGCTGGGAGCGGCACGCGACCTATCATGACGGCTGTTCGGGCCTGCGCGAACTTGGCGTCAAGGCGCAGCCGCGCCGGCTCCTCGCTTCGGTCGCGGGGCTGCGCTTCAGCGAATTGCCGGGGGCGGAGGTATGCTGCGGCTTCGGCGGCACGTTCTGCGTCAAATATCCGGAAATCTCCGACAAGATGGTCGGCGACAAGGCGACCGAGATCGCCGCGACCGGCGCCGACGCGGTGCTCGCCGGCGATCTGGGTTGTCTGCTCAACATCGCCGGCAAGCTGTTGCGGCTTGGCATCGGCGTCGAGGTGCGGCATGTCGCCGAGGTGCTGGCCGGCATGGCCGACGAGACGCCGGCGATCGGCGTGCCCACCAGCACCTCGGCGGCATAGGGACAACATGCACCCCACCAGCCACGATTTTCCCGCCAATGCCCGCACCGGGTTGGCCGACCCGGTTTTGCAGCGGGCATTGGGCCTCGCACGCACCGGTTTTCCGCTGCGCCGGCAGCAGGCGATCGAGCGGCTGCCCGAGTTCGAGGCGCTGCGCGAGGAGGGCCGCGCGATCAAGGACCATACGATCGCGCATCTCGATTTCTACCTCGAACTCTACGAGCGCAACGTCACCGCGGCGGGCGGCCAGGTGCACTGGGCGCGCAATGCCGCGGAGGCGCGCGAGGTGATCCTCGACATCTGCCGCGCGGCCGGCGCCAGGATCGTCACCAAGGGCAAGTCGATGGTCGCTGAGGAGATCGCCCTCAACGATCACCTCGAGGCGAACGGCATCACGCCCGTTGAGACCGATCTCGGCGAATACATCATCCAGCTGCGCCACGAGCCGCCGAGCCATATCATCGCGCCGGCGATCCACCTGATGAAGGAGCAGGTCGCCGACACGTTCCGCGCCGCGCATCAGGAACTCGACCCGGCCCGCGTGCTCGACGAGCCGCGCGCCTTGTGCGAGGAGGCGCGCACGATCTTGCGGCCGCAATTCCTCGCCGCCGATGTCGGCATCACCGGCGCCAATTTCCTCATCGCCGAAACGGGTTCCAGCATCATCGTCACCAACGAGGGCAACGGCGATCTGACGCAGACCCTGCCGCGCGTCCACATCGTCATCACCAGCCTCGAAAAAGTGGTGCCGACGCTGGAGGACGCGACGACCTTGCTGCGCCTTCTGGCGCGCTCGGCAACGGGCCAGGAATTTTCCTCCTACACGACGCTGTCGACCGGCCCGCGCCGGCCGGGCGATCTCGACGGCCCCGAGCAGTACCATGTCGTGCTGCTCGACAACGGCCGCACCGAGCTGATCGGCGGCGAGTTCCAGGACATGCTGCGCTGCCTGCGTTGCGCCGCCTGCCTCAACCACTGCCCAGTCTATGCCGCGGTTGGCGGGCACGCCTATGGCTGGGTCTATCCGGGACCGATGGGCGCGGTCCTGACGCCGGCCCTGGTCGGCCTCGCCGAAGCCGGCCACCTGCCGAACGCTTCGAGCTTCTGCGGCCGCTGCGAGGAGGTCTGCCCGGTCAAGATCCCGCTGCCCCGGATGATGCGGCATTGGCGGGAACGCGAATTCGCGCGGGCGCTGAGCCCGGCCGCCTACCGCTGGGGGCTGCGCGGCTGGGCGATGCTGGCGCGCCGTCCGGCCCTCTATCATGCGCTGATCGAGGTCGCCGGCCGGGCGCTCGGCTGGATCGGCAAGGGGCGCGGCCGGTTGCGCAGCCTGCCATTGGCATCGGGCTGGACATTGGTGCGCGACCTGCCGGCGCCGCAGGGCAGCAGCTTTCACACAATGTGGGCCGCGCGGCAGCGTGCCAACGCCAAAGGCGCCCGGCGGTGAGCGGCGCGCGCGAGGACATCCTCGCCGGCATCCGGGTCGCCTTGAAGCGCGGGCCGGTGCCGGCGGAGACCGCTGCCGGGCTCGCCGCGCGGGTCGCTGCGCATCGTCGCAACCTGATCCCGGCGCGGGCTGCCGCGCTCGATCCGGCCGCCCGCCTCGATCTCTTTGTCGCGATGGCTGAAGAGGTGCAGACGACGGTCGCCCGCCTCGCCGATGCCGGTGCCGTACCGGGCGAGATCGCGCGCTATCTGGCGGCGGAAAACCTGCCGGCCGAGCTGGTCGTGGCGCCCGACCCCGGCCTCGATGCGATCCCGTGGCAGGAGCGCCCGCTATTGCGCATCCGGCGCGGCCGGGCCGAAGCGGGCGATGCGGTGTCGCTGACCCCGTGCCTCGCCGCGATCGCCGAGACCGGCACGCTGATGCTGGTGTCGGGCGCCGGTACGCCGACGACGCTCAACTTCCTGCCCGATACGCATATCGTGGTGGTGCGTGGGGGCCAGGTCGTGGCGAGCTACGAGGATGGCTGGGATCTGATGCGCGCCGGCGCCGCGAGCGCAAGTGGGCGCGCGCCGCAGGGCTGGCCGCGCACGGTCAATTTGATCACCGGCCCGTCGCGCACCGGCGATATCGAGCAGCGCATCCAATTGGGCGCGCACGGCCCGCGGCGGCTGCATGTCGTGCTGATCGACGAGGCTGCGGGGTCCGCGCATGCGCCGTCTGTCGGCTGAAGAGATCGGCTTGTGGCAGTGGGCGATGCGCGACGTGAAGCCGTTGCGCGGCGGTCGGCCCGTCGTGCCCGACCGGCCGGAAAGCCTCCCGGCTCCGGCCCCCAAGCCGGCCGCGCCGATACCGCGCCATCCGCCGCAACCGGCCGCGCCGCCGATGCCGCTCGACCGCTTTGCCGGGGTCGATCGCGCCACCGCCGAGCGGGTGAAGCGCGGCCGCTACAAGGTCGAGCGGCGCCTCGACCTGCACGGCATGACCCAGGCCGAGGCGCACCGCGCGCTGGCGGGGTTTGTTGCCTTTTCGCGCGCCGCCGGGCGGCGCTGCGTCCTCGTCATAACAGGGCATGGCCGCATGAGCGGCGGTATCCTGAAAGCGGCGGTGCCGCGCTGGCTCGGCGAACCGGAATTGCGCCGCCACGTGCTGGCGATCGCGCCGGCGCAGCAGCGCGACGGCGGCGACGGTGCCCTCTATGTCCTGCTGCGGCGGCTGCCGGCCTAGATCCCGTCGAGCCAGCCCGCTTCCGGGTCGAGCTGGCGGCGCAGGCGCGCGGCGGCGCCGAGCGCAAAGCGCAGGGTGAGGGCGCGCCGGCGGGAGGCGGCGAGCGACGTCTGGGCGCCGTGGCGCAGCACCGCCGCGCCGAAGCCGTCCGCCACTATGAGGCCACAATCTTCGGGGATGAGGAGCGCCGGAAACTCGTTCGGCACCGCGAAATACAGCCGGTCCGCATAGTCCCGGTAACTGGCCCATTTGCGGTCGGCGCGGAAATCGGCCACCGAGCTCTTGATCTCGACGATCAGCAGATCGCCGGCCTTGCCGAGCGCGATGATGTCGGCGCGGCGACCGTTGGCGAGCGGGAATTCGAGGAGGCTCGCGTAGCCGAGCTGCCCGAGCGCCCGGCAGGTGCCGCGCGCCAGCAGCGCAGCAGCGGTGGGCGGGGCGGCGTTCATTGCCGGGAGGGTGCCGCAGGGGACCAGCGGCCCGGGTGATTTTGCGGCATCGGCCGACCAGATAATTCGGACGACCAGGACGGAGAGCGGCGATGGCGTTGCCCAAGGCGGGTTTTCTGCGGACGGCCTGGAACCTCGCCTGGCCCTATTGGATGTCCGATGAGAAATGGGCGGCCGGCGGGCTCCTGGCGGCGGTCGTGGCGCTCAACCTCGTCTATGTCTGGCTCACCGTCCGCCTCAACGAGTGGAACAACGCCTTCTACAACGCGCTGCAGCAATACAATTGGGCGGTATTCTGGCGGCAATTCGGCATCTTCGGGATCATCGCCGCCGCGATCATCGTGGTCCTGGTCTATCAATCCTATCTGCAGCGGATCCTGGAAATTCGCTGGCGCCGCTGGCTGACGCACCAGTTTCTCGGCAGCTGGCTGGCCGACCGGGCCTACTACCACATCCAGCTCGACCAGACCGCCACCGACAACCCCGATCAGCGGATTTCCGATGACCTCAGTCGCTTCACCTCGACGAGCCTCGATCTGTCGGTCGGGCTGCTCAACGCCGTCGTCACGCTGTTCTCGTTCCTGTTCATCCTGTGGACCTTGTCGGGGCCGCTGGTCATCCCGCTCGGCGGGTCGAGCATCACGATCCCGGGTTATATGGTGCTGGCGGCGATCATCTATGCCGTCGTCGGCACCTTGCTGACGCGCTGGATCGGCCATCCGCTGGTGCGGTTGACGTTTGACCAGCAGCGCTACGAGGCGGATTTCCGCTTCAGCCTGGTGCGGCTGCGCGAAAACGCCGAAGGCGTCGCCTTCTACGGCGGCGAGGAGCGCGAGCGCGCGATCTTTCACGGACGGTTTGCGCATGTCGTGGCAAATTGGTGGGACATCATCCGTCGCCGCAAAAAGCTCGCCTGGTTTACCAACAGCTATCAGCAGGTCGCGGTGGTCTTTCCCTTTATCGTCGCCGCGCCGCGCTATTTCGACAAGCAGATCGCGCTGGGCGGCTTGATGCAGATCGCCTCGGCGTTCGGGCGGGTGCAGGATTCGCTGTCGTTCATCGTGTCGAGCTATACCGAGATCGCCGAATACCAATCGGTGGTCGAGCGGTTGCGGGGGTTCCGCAG
This sequence comes from Allostellaceae bacterium, assembly GCA_035534535.1. GTDB lineage: Bacteria > Pseudomonadota > Alphaproteobacteria > ATCC43930 > CGMCC-115725 > DATARH01. The sequence goes on from DATLRS010000005.1 coordinate 37,030, forward strand.
CCGGATCGACGATATCGCCGCCAAGCACGACAAGCTGCAGCCGATCGCGATCGAGCGCAGCGGACAGGGGGTCGAGGTGGCCGGGCTCGACCTGCTGCTGCCGGGGGGCGAGGCGCTGCGCGACCAGATCGCGCTGGCCGCCCGCCCCGGCGAGCCGGTGCTGGTCACCGGACCGTCGGGCTCGGGCAAGAGCACCTTGTTGCGCGCCATCGCGGGGTTGTGGCCGTTCGGCCGCGGCAATATCCGGGTCGGCGACGGGCGGACGCTGTTCCTGCCGCAGCGCCCCTATCTGCCGCTCGGAACGCTCGCCGAGGCAATCGCCTATCCCTCGCACGATCACGAGCAGCGCGACCTGGAGGCGGCCTTGCGCGCCGTCGGGCTTGGTTATCTCGTCGATCAGCTCGAGGTCGACGGCAATTGGGCGCAGCGCCTGTCGGGCGGCGAGCAGCAGCGCGTCGGCTTTGCCCGGGTCTTGCTGATGCGCCCCGATATCGTGTTTCTCGACGAGGCGACCTCGGCGCTCGACGAAGCCTCGGAGACGGCGCTCTATCGGCTGTTGCGCGAGGCCGACTGGGCCCCGACGATCGTCAGCGTCGGGCATCACGGCACGCTGAAGCGGTTTCACGAGGCGGTCATCGATCTCGGCCACCCCGTGGTTAGCGCCGCCGCGGGCGAGTGAGCGATCGCCGCTTTCGCCGGTTTGCGCCTATTCATTATAATGATCATCTCGATAACGGTCCTCTCGGCCGATATGCGGAGCCCTGATTGATGAGCGCCGATGACGAAGATCCATTCCGCCGGGTGCGGCTCGACAAGCTCGACGCGCTGCGCGGCTTGGGGATCGACCCCTATCCGGTCAGTTTTTCGCGCTCCGACGAGGCGGCCGCGCTCGACATGCGCCATGCCGCGCTGCCTTCCGGCGCCGAGACCAACGAGGACGTGCGGGTCGCCGGGCGGATCCGCGCGATCCGCAACAGCGGCATGTTCATCGATCTGCACGACGCCTCGGGCAAGATCCAGGTCTTCAGCCACAAGGATTATCTGTCGCCCGACGGGTTCGCCCTGCTGCGGCTCCTGGACATCGGCGACCTGATTGGTGTCGAGGGCCGCGTCCGCCGCACCCCGCGCGGCGAGCTGACGGTCAACGCGACGGCGCTGACGCTGCTCGCCAAGGCGCTGCGCCCGCTGCCGGAAAAATATCACGGCCTCGCCGATATCGAGCTGCGCTACCGGCAGCGCTATCTCGACCTGATCATGAACCCGCAGAGCCGCGAGACCTTGCGCCGGCGCAGCCACATCATCGCGGCGCTGCGCGCCCATTTGCTCGATCGCGGCTATCTCGAAGTCGAGACGCCGATGCTGCACACGATCCCGGGCGGCGCGGCGGCGCGGCCCTTTGTCACGCACCACAACGCGCTCGATATTGACCTCTATCTGCGCATCGCGCCCGAATTGCACCTGAAGCGGCTGGTGGTCGGCGGACTCTCCGACAAGGTGTTCGAAATCAACCGCTGCTTCCGCAACGAGGGCCTGTCGCCGCGCCACAACCCCGAATTCACCTCGCTCGAACTTTACGAGGCCTACAGCGACTACACCGCCATGATGGCGCTGACCGAACAGCTCGTCGCGCATGTGGCCGAGGCGGCGGCGGGCGGCTTGCGCCTGTCCTATGGCGGCACGCCGATCGACCTGACCCCGCCGTGGCCGCGCCGCGGCATGGCCGAACTGGTGCTGGAAGCGACGGGGGTCGATTTCCTCGCCATCGGCGACGCGGCGAGCGCCCGCGATGCCGCGCGGCAGCTCGGCTGCACGCTGGGCGGCAATGAGAACTGGGGCCAGGTGCTCGAAGCGGTGTTCGGCGCACGGGTCGAGGACACGCTGATCCAGCCGACCCATGTCATTGGCTTTCCGCGCGACATCTCGCCGCTCGCCAAGGCCGACCGCAGCGACCCGCGCCTCGTCGAGCGCTTTGAGACCTATGTCAACGGCTGGGAGATCGCCAACGCCTTTTCCGAGCTCAACGACCCGCTCGACCAGCGCGCCCGCTTCGCGGCGCAGATGCTGGCGCGCGAAGCCGGCGACGAGGAGGCGCAGCCGCTCGATGAGGATTACGTCGTGGCGCTCGAATACGGGTTGCCGCCGTGCGGCGGGCTCGGCCTCGGCATCGACCGGCTCACCATGCTGTTGACCGACAGTCCGTCGATCCGGGACGTTATCGCCTTCCCGACCCTGCGTCCCCGCTGAGCCGGCGCCAGAGCGCGCTAAGCAGCAATTCAGCGATTGTCACGCGATTGCTGGGCCGGCGGCACTCAGCCCCTCACCCAACCCTCTCCCCGCAAGCGGGGCGAGGGAGAAGCGGGGCGCGCCTCGTGAACCCTCGCCCCGCTTGCGGGGAGAGGGCAGGGTGAGGGGTGGACCGGCCGGTCAACAGTGGCCCGACCAAACGAATCTTGCTTAATTATAGATCCACTCCCGGGTGAAGCGGGCATAGCAGTCGCGCTCGCCCGGCATCTTGAGCCAGCCGGCCAGGAGACGGGGCGAGGCGAGCAGCAGCCGGTCGCGCAGGTGGGTCGAGTTGTGCGCGTATTCCTCGAAGGTCGAGACGCAGATCTTCTGGTTGTGCGGATCGTCCTGGAAGCGGCAGGCGGCCAGGGCGACGGCCGCCATGTAGGGCTTGCGGTCGCCGCCCGAGCGCAGATAGGCGGCGGCGAGCGCGGTGGCGCGCGGAAAGTCGAGCGCCATGATCGCCTCGTCGAGCGCTCCCAACAGCGCCTCCGGCGCCTGTCCCGCAAAATCGAACGCGGCCCCCTCCTGCTCGGTGAGCGGGGAATACAGCTTGGACTCGTGCGCTACGTCGTTGATGAAATTGGCCATCAGATAAAGGATGCGCGCCTGATACGGATTGTCGGTGGTGCGCAGCCAATGGTTGGCGACGTTGCAATAGTCGAACGGATGCTGGCCGTTGGTGAATTGCCGCGGCACCGTGGTGCGCAGGATCAGTTCGGCGCCGCCGATCTGGATCACGTCGCCGAGGCTGGTGATCGCGATGCCGTTCTGCAGGTGGGTGGTGATCAGGTTCCACACCGTCTGCTGATCGGCGGTCAGCAGCAGATCGAGCATTTCTTCGACCTGGTGTGGCGACAGGCTCGCGCGGTTGGTGCGCTTCAGGTTCTTGCCGGCGTCCTCGGGAAAGGCGGCGTTGATGTGGACGCAGGCCGCATCGTAGACCGAATAATAGAGCGGGCCGATCGCCATGTCCGGCACGCCCATGTAATAGACACCGTGCGCATTTTCCCAGCCGACGTAATCGGCAAGGTCGGTCACGGCGCGCGCCCGCAGCGCCTTGTGGCCGGTGTTGCGCGCCTTGCGTCCGACGACGGTATCCTGCAGGTCGATGAGGCCGAGATATTCGAGCTGGTCGCGCAATGCCGGGCGCGCCGCCTCGTCCTCGGCGAGCCCGAGAAAGAGGCCATAGGCGCGCCGCGCGTCGCCGGTGACGGTCGCCACCAGGTGCGAATGCAGCCGCTCTTCGAGCGTGCCCGGCTCGCGGATCGGCGCCTCGTTGTGCTGCCAGACGGTCGGGCCGTGATCGGGCGGCGGCACCTGATACCCCTTCATCGTGGCATAGCGGCCGGGATATTGGGCGAGCAGCTGGTTCCAGATGTCGAGCCCGGCGGGGATGTACCAGACGCTCTGCAACAGCGGCAGCAGCCGGTATTTCTCGGGCAGATACGGCATCAGGACGGTCGAGGCGCGCAGCCCCAGGATCGTGTGGTCGTTGTTGATCAGCGTGACGTTGCCGTCGCGAATATTGATGTGGCAGGGCACCTGGACAAACGGCGCTTCGGCCGCGGCGACGACGCTCAGTGCCTCGCCGATCGATTTGCCGTCGCGCGCCACCATGCCGTAAAACAGATCCGCGGTGCGCGGCTGGTCGCGCTCCAGGATGGCGTCGGTCAACAGATCGAAGGTCTTGTCCTCACGAATCTCGTCACGGTTGCGCAGCATCGCACGCCTTCCCTCGCTTCCGGCGAAGCCTTTCCGCCGATGTCAGGGTACAGTTCGCAAAGTCCAGCCGGTCCGCGTTTATTGCATGCCGGTCCCGCCCGCCCGGCGAGCGCATGGACGGGTCTGCAAGAGGAGCCTTGGGCATGAGCATCGACAAGCCGCATCTCGAATTCCACGCGATCGACATGAGCACCGGCTGGGTCACCCCGTCCGGCTACCCGGACGGCATCGAGCAGAAGATCCTCGCCGGCGCGCTCGACGAGGCCGGCGGCAGCGGCAACCGCACGCGCCTCCTGCGCTTTGCGCCGGGCGTGTTCACGACGGCGCCGTTCGTGCACGACTACTGGGAAGAGGTCTACCTGATCGCCGGCGACCTGACCGTCGGCAATGACGACAACGGCCGGGGCGGCGACGCCTTCGCCCCCGGCACCTATGCCTGCCGCCCGCCCGGCGCGGCGCACGGCCCGTTCAAGTCAGAGCACGGCTGCCTGCTGCTGGAGATCCATTACTACGGATAGCCGGAGCAATACGGATAGCTGGAGCGCGCCGGCCGCGGAACTCTGTCGGCGCGCGCGAGTTGGTTTACGTGCAAGATGATGTTTTCCAGGCTGCCGCGCGCCGCCGCGGCTCCTGACAGCGACTGGAGGCCCGATGCCTGTTGACCTGCACCTTGACCGCGCGATGCCGCGGGGCGCGCTGCGCGCTTTGTTGATCGCCGGCATCGCCGCGCTGGGGCTGCTGGCGCCCACCGCCGGTGGGGCGCAAACCGGCGGCAGCGACCAGAACCTCACCGCCCAGATCCGGAAGGAGGCGCCGATCGCGCTGCCGAGCCTCGCGCCGCTGGTGCAGCGCGTGCTGCCGGCGGTCGTCAACATCTCCTCGCAGTTGAGCGAGGCGGCGCAATCCGATCCCCCGGGCGAGACGGAAGAAGGCAACCCGTCATCGCCGCTCGACCAGTTCATGCGGAAGTTTTTCGAAAACCGCGGCATGCCGCAACTGCACGAGCACGTGATGGCGCTGGGCTCGGGTTTCATCATCGACCCGGCCGGCTACATCGTCACCAACAACCACGTCGTCGGCAACGCCGACAAGATCACCGTGATCCTGCAGGACAACACCAGGCATCCGGCCAAGATCATCGGCCGCGACGACAAGACCGACCTCGCCCTGCTCAAGATCGATACCAAGGAAAAGCTGCCGTTTGTCAGCTGGGGCAACAGCGACGAGGCGAAGGTCGGCGACTGGGTGGTGGCGGTCGGTAACCCGTTCGGGCTTGGCGGCACGGTGACCGCGGGGATCATCTCGGCGCTCGGCCGCGACATCAACGAAGGTCCCTACGACGATTTCATTCAGATCGACGCCCCGATCAACCGGGGCAATTCGGGCGGACCGACCTTCGATCTGTCGGGCCAGGTGATCGGCATCAACACCGCGATCTATTCGCCCTCCGGCGGGTCGGTCGGGATCGGCTTCGCGGTCCCGTCCAACACCGCCAAATACGTCATTGGGCAATTGCGAGAAAAGGGCCGGGTCACGCGCGGTTGGCTCGGAGTCGCGATCCAGGGCATCACGCCGACCATTGCCCGCAGCCTCGGGCTCAATCCGGATCAGCCCGACGGCGCGCTCGTCGCGGCCGTGACGCCGCACAGCCCGGCGGAGAAGGCCGGGATCAAACAGGGCGATGTGATCGTCAGCGCCGGCGGGCATCCGGTCAAATCGGTGCATGACCTGCCGCGGCTGGTCGCGGCGACGCCGCCCGGGCGGGCGCTCGCGGTGCGAGTTCTGCGCGACCGCAAGGAAGTGACCCTCGAGGCGACCGTCGCCCAGATGCCGGCGGCGGCGCAGGTGGCATCCGTCCCGGGCGGTGCCGAAGAGGCCACCAGCCTCGGGCTGAGCCTGTCGTCGATCACCCCGGAGCTGCGCCGCAAGTTCAGCATTCCGAAGGATGTCGAAGGCGTCGTGGTGACCCACATCGCCGACAACAGCGGGGCCGCCGCGCTCGGCATCCAGCCGGGTGACGTCATCAGTTCGATCGACCAGGAGCCGGCGCGGACGCCGCTGCAGGCGGCCAAGAAGCTGCAGGCGGCGGCCACCAAGGGGAGCGTCCTGCTGCTGGTGAACCGGCATGGCCAGAGCCAGTTTGTCGGACTGTCGGTCAGCCCCGGCACCGGCAGCGGCAAGCCGGGCTGAGCCGCGCCGGGGTGTCCGCCTCTCAGGCACCGCCCCGCGGCACCGCCCCGCGGCGCTGAACAGCCGATGGAGCAGCGGCGGCTTGCGTGCTATCACCGCTGGTGACGCGCCGCCGGGCGGCACGGTCACTGCGGAGGTGAAGCCATGGTCGCCTTTCACGGCTCGCATGTCGTCGTTACCGGCGGTACCGGCGCGTTGGGGACTGCCGTCGTCACGGCATTGCGCGCGGCGGGTGCGGTATGCCACGTCACCAACATGGTGGCCGCCGAGCTGGCGCATTACCCGCACCGCAACGATTCCGGCGTGCAGATCACGACCGGCGTCGATCTCGCGGACGAAGCCGCGGTGCGCCGGTTTTATGCGGCGTTGCCGGCGCTCTGGGCCTCGGTGCATCTGGCCGGCGGGTTTGCGATGTCGCCGGCCGCGGAGACGTCGTCGGTGCAGTTTGCCGACCAGTTCCAGATGAACGCGCTGTCGTCGTTTCTGTGCTCGGCCGCCGCGCTGCGGGCGATCCGCGCGCGCGCCGAACCGGGGCCGGGCGGCGCCAAGGGCGGCCGCATCGTCAACGTCGCGGCGCGGCCGGCGCTCGAACCGCGGCTCGGCTCAGGGATGGTCGCCTACACCACCGCCAAGGCGGCGGTCGCGGCAATGACGCAAGCGCTGGCGCAGGAGACCGCCGACGAGGAGATCTGGGTCAACGCGGTGGCGCCGTCGGTCCTCGACACGCCGGCCAACCGGGCGGCGATGCCGGATGCCGATTTCAGCGGCTGGGTGGCGCCCAGCGCGGTTGCCGAAGTGATCGCCTTTCTCGCCTCGCCCGACAACCGGGTGACGCGCGGCGCGGTAATCCCGATCTACGGCGGCGCCTGAGGGCAGCGCCGGCTGCCGGTCATCGGGAATAAAGGCTTAGGAGGAGGAGCGGCGATGGCCAAAGGGATCCTGATCGCGGCGATGAACATCGCGGGCGCGGCGGTAGACGAGTTTCACGACTGGTACGACACCGAGCACCTGCCGGAACGCCAGCTTGTTCCCGGGTTCCTGGCGTGCCAGCGCTGGATCGGCGCCGCCGACCCCAAAATCTCGGTTGCGACCTACGATCTCGACAGCGCCGCGGTGTTGCAGAGCGCCGGCTATCTGGCGATCGGCGGCGTCAACCTGTCGCCGTGGTCGAAGCGGCTCACCAGCCGGGTCGAGCGGCTGATGCGCTTCGAGGGCGATCAGATCCTGCCCGGCGACCGGCTGCCACCCAACGATGCCGGCGGGTTCCTGCTCAATGCGATGAATGTCGAGCCGGCCGCCGAAGCCGAATTCAACGAATGGTACGACACCGAGCACGTGCCCTCGCTGGCTGCGGTGCCGGGCGTCCTGTGCGCCCGGCGCTTTCGCGCGACGAGCGCCAATCGCCGCTACGTCGCGCTCTATCATCTCGAATCGCCCGAGGTGCAGGCGACGCCGGCATGGAAGAGCGCTGCCGACAGCGAATGGACGCGCCGGCTGCGGCCGCATTTCCGCGATCATCTGCGCCTCGTCTGCCGGCAATACGTGCGCGGCGGCTGACGGCGCCGCCGGACGCCGGCACGGCGCGATGGAAAGCCTTGTCTCGTTCGGATTTCTCGCGCCGCCGACGATCTGCATTACGCTGAGCCTCGTCGGTGCGGCGATCGCGCTGGTGTGGTGCCGCGCCGGCATCGCGCTCGCGCTCATCTCGAGCCTCTGCCTTTACGGCGCGGCGACCCCGGCCGTGTCGTCCCTGCTGCTGCGCCGGGTCGAGGCGGCAGTGCCGCGCGATGTCGATCTCCGCGCCGCCCAGGCTATCGTCGTGCTGGGCGGCGATGTCGAACTCGGCAACGGCGCCGATATCCCCGACCGGCTCGGTGCCCTATCGCTCGAGCGGCTGGTGTTCGCCGCCGCGGCCTATCACCGGCTGCACCTGCCGGTGGCGGTCACCGGCGGCCGGGTGGCTGATGCGCGGCAGAGCGAGGGTGCGTTGATGACGGCCGCGCTCAAAGCGGATTTCGCCGTGCCGGTCACCTGGGACGAGGACCGCTCGCGCACGACGTGGGAAAACGCCGTCTTCACCGCGCGGCTATTGCGGCCGGCCAAGCTGACGACGGTCGTGCTGGTGACCCACGCCTGGCATCTGCCGCGCGCGCTGTGGTCGTTCGATCAGGCCGGCTTCAAGGCGCTGCCGTGGCCGGCGCCGCGCACCGCGCTGCGGATCGGGCGGATCGCGGATTTCCTGCCGCGTATCGCGGCATTGCGCGACACGTTCGATGGGCTGCACGAGTTGATCGGCGGCGTTTATTACCGGCTGCGCTACTGAGGGACGAACCGACGCGGCATGAGGCGCTGGATTGGTGATATGCTGGCGCCGTTGGACGAGCGTGCGGGAGGCAGCGATGCGCCGCCAGGACCAGATCGCCGAAGCCAGGAAGCTGCTTACCCATCTCGAGCAGCGCACGATGGCGCCGGCCGCGTCGCGCCGGCCAATGGCGGCGGAATAGGCCAGTCCGGAACAGCGCTATTCGCATGGATCTTTCGGTCGTCATCCCGGTCAAGAACGAGGCCGGCAACATCGCCCCGCTGGTCGCCGAGATCGCCGCCGCGCTCGACGGGGTGGTGCGCTATGAGATCGTCTATGTCGATGACGGCAGCAGCGATGCGAGCGCCGCCGAGATCCGCCGGCTGCAGGCCCGGCTGCCGCAGCTTCGCCTGATATGCCATGCCGCGAGCTGCGGCCAGAGCGCCGCCATTCGCAGCGGCGTCAAGAGGGCGCGCGGCCGGTGGATCGCGACCCTCGACGGCGACGGCCAGAATGACCCGGCCGACCTCCCCGCGTTGTGGCAGATCGCGCAAAAGAGCGCCGCGGCCGGCGTAACGCCGCCGCTGCTGATCGCCGGGCACCGGGCGCGGCGCCAGGATAGCTGGTCGAAGCGGCAGGCGTCGCGGATCGCCAACGCGGTGCGCCGCCGGCTGCTGCACGACGCTACGCCGGACAGCGGCTGCGGCCTCAAGCTGTTGCCGCGCGCGCTGTTTCTCGATCTGCCCTATTTCGACCACATGCACCGCTTCCTGCCGGCCTTGGTGCTGCGCGAGGGCGGAATCGTGCAATCGGTGCGGGTCAACCATCGCCCGCGGCAGCGCGGTCTGTCGAAATACGGGGTGCTCGACCGGCTTGGCGTCGGCGTGAGCGACCTGCTCGGCGTCATGTGGCTGGCCCGCCGCCACACCCGGCCGCAGCCGGTCGAGGACACCGCCCCCGCCGCGCCAGAACCCGCCGCGCCAGAACCCGCCACCCCGAGCGGTCAGGCGCAAACCCAACGGACTGCGCCGGTGCTGTGATGCGCGGCGTCGCCAAATTCGGCCGCCTCGTCGTGCTCGCGCTGCTGGTGGCGGGGATCGTCGCGGCGTGGCGCTGGCGCTCGCTGTTCGACCCCGCGGCATTGACCGGGCTGATCGCGCGCAACCCGGCGGCGGCGCTGGTCTTTGTCGCGCTGCACATTGCCGCCAGCCTGTTTTTTGTGCCGCGAACCCTGCTGGCGCTGGGCGCCGGGCTGGTGTTCGGGATGTGGTGGGGCACGCTATGGGCCGCGCTTGGCAGCCTCACAGGGGCGCTCGCCGGGTTTCTGGTGGCCCGCTATCTCTATGCGGGCTTTGTTGAGGGCATCGATCGCTTCCGGCTGGCGGCGCTGCTGGCGCGCGTCGAGCGCGGCGGCTGGCGCGCCGTTGCGCTGGTCCGGCTGGTGCCGATTATCCCGCACAGCCTGACCAATTACGCGCTGGGCCTGACCCGCTTGCGGCTCGGCGGCTACGCGGTGGGATCGCTGCTCGGCCAGCTGCCGCTGACGCTGGCCTATGTCAATCTCGGCGCTGCCGGCGGACGCGCCCTGTCGGGCGGCGCGGATTGGCGGCACGCGATGCTGTGGCCGAGCGTGATCGGTCTTAGTGCTCTGGCGCTGTCGCTGGTGATTCCGGCGGTGGCCCGCCGGCGGTTGCGGCCAGCGCCGCCAATTCCAGGGGAATAGGCCCGCCGGTCGCCCAATCGAGCAGCTGGACGGTGTGGACGACCGGCAATTGCGCGTCGCCCGCGAGCTGGGTGATGCAGCCGATATTGCCGGCGGCGACGAGATCGGCGCGGGTCAGCGCGATGTTGGCGAGTTTGCGCTCGCGCAGGGCCGCGGCCAATTCCGGCTGCAGCAGGTTGTAGGTGCCGGCCGAGCCGCAGCACAGATGGCCCTCCGGCACCTCGACCACCGCGAAACCCGCCGCGGCGAGCAGATCCCAGGGCTCGCGCTCGATCCGCTGGCCGTGCTGCAGCGAGCAGGCGGAATGATAGGCGACCCGCAGCGGCGGCAATCGCGCCGGCGGTTGCAAGCCGAGCGCGGCGATCACCTCGCTGATGTCGCGGGCGAGGGCGGCGATGCGCCCCGCCTTTTCGGCATAGGCCGGGTCGCTGCGCAGCAGGAAGCCGTAATCCTTGAGCATCGTGCCGCAGCCCGACGCATTGGCGACGATCGCGTCGAGCCCCGCGGTGACGCGCGCGCCCTCCCAGGCGTCGATATTGGCGCGGGCGGAGGCGAGGGCCGGCGCCTCCTTGCCGAGATGGTGAACGAGCGCGCCGCAGCACCCGCTGCTGGGCACGACGACGACCTCGGCGCCGTGCCGGGTCAGCAGCCGGATCGTCGCCTCGTTGATCGCCGGCGCGAGCACCTGCTGGGCGCAGCCGGGCAGCAACGCGACCCGCATCCGCCGCTCGCCTGCCGCCGGGAAGACCTGCGGCCGATCCATCGCCGAGGCGGCCGGCACCGATGCCGGCGCCAACGCCAGGAGGGGCCGCAGCTGCCGCGGCAGCAGTCCGGCAAACGGCTTTGCCCGACCGGCGAGCGCGAGCGCGAGGCGCAGCCAGGCCGGCCGGGTCAGGACATGGCCGAGACCCCAGCGCAGCAGCCGCTCGCCCCACGGGCGCCGGTAATGCTGCGCGATGTGGCGGCGGCCGTGATCGACGAGGTGCATATAGTTGACGCCCGACGGGCAGGTCGTCACGCAGGCGAGGCAGGACAGGCAGCGGTCGATATGCTTGACCGTTTCGGCGCCGATGGTTTGCGCGCCCTCGGTTTTCCCGCCATCGGGACCGCTTTCTTCCAGCATGTTCTTGATCAGGTAGATGCGGCCGCGCGGGCTGTCGAGCTCGTCGCCGAGCAGCACATAGGTCGGGCACGTCGCGGTGCAGAAGCCGCAATGGACGCAGGCGCGCAGGATCTTTTCCGACGCCGCGATATCGGGATCGGCAAGCTGCGCCAGCGTGAATTCGGTCTGCACCGGCGACTACCCCTCGACCAAGCGGCCGGGGTTGAGGATATGGGCCGGGTCGAACGCTTCCTTGACGCGGCGCGACAAGGCGGCAAGGGCTGCCGGCTGCGGCTCGAACACGGCGACCGCGCGGCGCAAGGCGGGCGAACCCTTGACCAAGGTCGCGTGGCCGGCGCCGCCGATCGCGTTGCGGATGATCGCGCCGCCGCCGTCCCCCGCCTCCGGGACGGCGATCCACACCAGACCGCCGCCCCAATCGAGGAACCAGGCCGCATCGAGCTGCCGCCCCACCGCTTCGGCCAATTCGGCGCCGCGCGCCGGCGCGACCGAGATCCGCCATACCGCACGCCCGGCCAGCCCCGCGAGCGGCGCGACCGCGCCAACCGCCTGCCAGAAGGCGACCGACTCGGCATCGCCCAGCATCTCCGCAGCGCCAGCCGCTGCATGCTCGCGAGCCAGGCTGTCGCGGCGAAATGCGACCGACGGCGCCGGGCCTTCGAGCCGCAGCCCGACGACACCCGGCGGCAGCGTCCGGGCGAGCGGCATCGCGATGCCGGCGGGCAGGTAGCCGGCGCCGGAAACCTCGTGCGGCGAGCCCAGCGTCGCCGCCATCAGCCGCACCGCGGCGGCGGGCGCCAATCCGGTGAAGAGCACGGTCGCCACCGCCTCCGGCCGCGGCAGCACCTTGACCGTGACCTCCTCGAGCGCGGCCAGCGTGCCGTAGGAGCCGGCCATCAGCTTCGACAGATCGTAGCCGGTGACGTTTTTTACGACCTTGCCGCCGGATTTGAAGATCTCGCCGCGACCGCTGACCGCGCGAAAGCCGAGAAAATGGTCGCGCGCCGCGCCGGCCTTGAGGCGCCGCGGCCCCGCCAGATTGCAGGCCAGCACCCCGCCCAAGGTTGGTTGACCAGTCGGCGCGCCGGCCGCGCCGAGCAATCCCCGCCAGTCCGGCGGCTCGAAGGCGAGCATCTGCCCGGCCTCCGCGAGCGCCTGCTCTATCTTAGCGAGCGGCGTCGCCGCGCCGGCGGTCAGCACCAGTTCGTTCGGCGCGTAGTCGCGGATCCCCGACAGGCTTGACAGATCCAGCGTATGGGCGGTCTGCAATGGCCGCCCGAGCCCGCGTTTCGACCCGCCACCGACGATCTCGACCGGCTCCTCGGCCGCCAGCGCGCCGGCGACGGCATCGCGCAATTCGTCGAGGCTCGAGGGGACAAAGCGGGTCATGCCCCGCAAAGTGTCATCGCGCGCGCCGCGACGCAATCGCGCGCCGGCTGCTCGGTTCAGAACCGCGGCAGATCGGGGTGCGGCAGGCGGCCGGCGTGGACGTGGACCCGGCCGAGTTCGGCGCAGCGGTGCAATGTCGGAAATACCTTGCCGGGGTTGAGGAGCCCGTCCGGGTCAAAGGCGCATTTGAGGCGTTCCTGGTGGGCGAGGTCCGTTTCGTCGAACATTGTGCCCATCAGGTCGCGCTTCTCGACCCCGACGCCGTGCTCGCCGGTGAGGACGCCGCCAACCTCGACGCACAGCCGCAGAATGTCGGCGCCGAACGCCTCGGCCCGCTCGATTTCGCCCGGCTGGTTGGCGTCGTAGAGAATGAGCGGGTGCAGATTGCCGTCGCCGGCATGGAACACATTGGCGACGCGCAGCCCGTATTGCGCGGACAAGTCGCTGGTGCGGGTCAGCACCTCGGCAAGGCGGGCGCGCGGGATCGTGCCGTCCATGCAGTAGTAATCCGGCGAGATGCGCCCGACCGCCGGAAACGCCGCCTTGCGGCCGGCCCAGAAGGCGAGCCGCTCGGCTTCGCTGCGGCTCACGCGGATCGAGCGGGCATGGTTGGCGCGGGCGATGCCGTCAACCTTGTCGAGCAGATGATCGACCTCAACCTCCGGCCCGTCCAATTCGACAATCAGCAAGGCCTCGGCATCGCGCGGGTAGCCGGCATGGACAAAATCCTCGGCGGCGTGGATCGCCGGGCGGTCCATCATCTCCATGCCGCCCGGGATGATGCCGGCGCCGATAATGGCGGCGACGCAATTGCCGGCATCCTCGGTCGCGGCGAAGCCGATCAGGAGGGCGCGCGCGGTCGGCGGCTTTGGCAGGATGCGGACAGTGACCTCGGTGACGACGCCCAGCAGACCCTCCGAACCGGTCATCACCCCCATCAGATCGTAGCCCCCCGAATCGAGATGCTTGCCGCCGAGGCGGACGATCTCGCCGTCGATCAGGACGATTTCGAGACCGAGCAGGTTGTTGGTCGTCAGGCCGTATTTGAGGCAGTGCACGCCGCCCGAATTTTCCGCGACATTGCCGCCGATCGTGCAGGCGATCTGGCTGGACGGGTCGGGCGCGTAATAAAACCCGGCGCCGGCGACCGCGTGGCTGATGCCCAGATTGGTGACGCCGGGCTGGGCCACGACAACCCGGTTGTCGTAATCGATGTCGAGGATGCGGTTGAACTTGGCCATGCCGAGGAGAACACCGTCGGCCAAGGGCAGGGCGCCGCCCGACAGCGAGGTGCCGGCGCCGCGCGGCACAATTTTGAGGCCTGCTTCCTTGCAGTAGCGCAGTACCGCGGCGACCTGCGCGACGGTCGAGGGCAGCACGACGACGAGCGGCGGCTGGCGGTAGGCGGTCAGCCCGTCCGATTCATAGGCGCGGCGTTCGGCGGCGGCGGCAATGACGCCCTCACCGGGTACGATCCGCCGCAGCGCCGCCGCAATCTTGTCGCGCCGGGCAATCGTCGCGGCATCGGGGGTCGGCATTTGCATGGCCGCTACCTCGTGAAACTCGCGTCATTCCGGGACGGCCCGTCAGAGCCGGACCCGGAATCCATGCACACGAACGCCGGACAATGTATGCGAGCGCCGGTGCAATGTCGGCTGCGACGGCGTTCATGGCTTCCGGGTTCGCTGCTCCGCAGCGCCCCGGAATGACAGCTTGAGGATAACGCGTCGGCGTCAGCCCTGCCGCGCCTTGAAGCGCGGGTTCACCTTGTTGATCACGTAAACGCGCCCCTTGCGCCGCACGACGCGGCAGTTCTTGTCGCGCTTTTTCAATGTCTTCAACGAATTGGCGATTTTCATGATCCGGTCCTTCGCGAGCCGCGGACCATAGGGAGCCGCCGCGCGCAAGTCAATGCACGCCGACCGCCGGCAAGTCGGCCTCCGGCGCGGCGCGGCCTCTCGGGGTGCTGGCGATCGGCGATTGATCCGCCCGGCTACTTCGCCGCCGCAGCGGTGCGCTCGGCCCGGCGCAGTTCCGGCAGGTCGTTGCGGCCGGCGAGGAACGACTTGATGTTGCGCGTCGCCTGGCGCAGCCGCTGGCGGTTTTCGACGAGCGCGATGCGCACGAAGCCCTCGCCGTATTCGCCAAACCCGACCCCCGGGGCGACCGCGACATTGGCGCGCTCGAGCAGCAGCTTGGAGAAGGCAAGCGTGCCGAGGGCGCGGAACTCCCGCGGGATCGGCGCCCAGGCAAACATCGAGGCGGCAGGCGGCGGCACCTCCCAGCCGGCCTGCCGCAGCCCGTCGACCAGCACGTCGCGGCGCGCCCGGTAACGCTCACGGATCTCGCCGACGCACTCCTGGGGGCCGTTGAGGGCGGCGGTCGCGGCGACCTGGATCGGCGTGAAGGCGCCGTAATCGAGATAGGATTTGACCCGGCCCAAGGCCGCGATCAGCCGCTGGTTGCCGACCGCAAAGCCGATCCGCCAGCCGGCCATCGAATAGGTCTTGCTGAGCGAGGTGAACTCGACCGCGATATCGCGCGCCCCCGGCACTTCGAGGATCGAGGGCGGCGGGTTGCCGTCGAAATAGATCTCGGCATAGGCCAGATCCGACAGCACGATGATATTGTGATGCCGGCAGAAATCGACGATCTCGCCATAGAAATCGAGGTCGACCGTCTGCGCCGTCGGGTTGGCCGGGAAATTGAGGACGATCGCCAGCGGCGCCGGGATCGAATGCTGCACCGCCTTTTTCAGTTCGGCGAGAAAATCGACGTCGGGGCCGATCGGCACGTGGCGCACCGCCGCGCCGGCCATGATGAAACCGAAGGCGTGGATCGGGTAGCACGGGTTGGGCACCAGTATCGTGTCGCCCGGCGCCGTGATCGCCTGCGCCAGATTGGCGAGCCCCTCTTTCGAACCCAGCGTGACGATGATCTCGCGCTCCGGATCGAGTTCGACATTGAAGCGGCGGGCGTAATAGGCCGCGTGCGCCCGGCGCAACCCGGCGATGCCGCGCGAGGACGAATAGCCGTGCGTCTTGGGGTTCTGCACCGCCTCCACGAGCTTGGCGACGATATGCGGCGGGGTCGGTCCGTCGGGGTTGCCCATGCCGAGATCGATGACGTCGCGGCCCTCGGCGCGGGCCTGCGCCTTCAGCGCATTGACTTCGGCGAAGACATAGGGCGGCAGGCGCTTGATGCGATAAAACTCTTCGGGCATGACGACCACAACTTCCCGCGCTGGAACGACGCGCCCACTCTATGGGCACGCGCGGCGCTTGGCGAGAGCATCCTCGCATCTGCTGGGCCGCGTGCGCCGCCTGGCGTGGCGAGGTGGTAGGCCCGGCAGGACTCGAACCTGCGACAACGCCGTTATGAGCGGCGCGTTCTAACCAGCTGAACTACGGGCCCATTTGGGTGGGTCAGCGGATGCGACTCCCGATGCAGAAGGGGGGAATGTCCCGAGAATTAGGTAATGAAGCCCTGTGTATTACCCCCTTTCTTCGCTATTACCCTTCTCAGCGCCTCCTATTCGTCTCCATCGAGCGCCACGACCTCGGCCGATGGCCTGCACCCTGCCGGCGTCCCGCTCGCCTCGCAGCACATGACGAAGCATGTCCAATCCAACACTTGGGCAGCGCTGGTGTAATTCCGATATGGAAAAATCGCCGATCGTGTGTTCCATAGCTTGAAGCACGAGCTGCGTCTTCATTCCGCGCCCATCACGTAGTTCGCCCACGTCGCGAGCGAATTCATCATAGGCCGCATGCACGACCCCAAGGAAATAGCTGACCCAGGGCATCGGGTCGTGAGCGCTCTCGTGCCACCCCTGAGATGCGCGATAGAGCGTCTCGTAATAGCTCTCCTTGGTCTGCTCGATTAGGCGCTCAAGGGAAATATAGCGGGCGACTTCATATTCCTCCCTGTACAGCAGCAAGACAGTGAGCAGTCGGGCCATTCGCCCGTTGCCGTCTGAAAACGGATGACTACAGAGGAAGTCAAGTACATATAGAGAGACCAGTATTACTGGGTCAATCTCGGTCTCCCCAGAAGCGGAAAACTCTCGATGCAAACCGTTCATTGCGTTGGATGTCTGCCATGCTGGAGTCGGCGCGAAACGAACTAGGCTGGAACCGTCCGGGCGCCTTTCCGTGATCAGATTGTCAGTGATCTTCCACCGGCCCGCGTTTCCGGTGCCCGAAAACCTGAACAGATCGCGATGAAGCTGCAGCACAAGGTTCGGCGTCAGCGCCATGTATTCGTGTCGCTCATGGATTAACTGCAAGATACTGCGATAGCCCGCGATCTCTCCTTCAGAGCGGTCTCCGGCCCTCGGTTCCTCGTTCCGACGGACAAGAACCTCGATCGCAGTCCTCGGTAGCGTGATGCCCTCAAGACGATTGGACGACTCTGTGCTTTCGATAATGGCAACCTGTCGTAGGTTTTCTAAGACGTCGGGTGCCCGCTCCTTAAACAGGTCTTGCTTACCCTTACCCTCGGCTATTCCCCGGATAGCTCTTACTACCTCATGGGTGAGCCGGAGATTCTCAAGGACGGAAGGAGTAAAGGAACTCATTCGCAGCCTGGGTGTGGGCAGGCCTTACGTATCCAGAAAGCTGCGTAGTTTGCGCGAGCGGCTCGGGTGTTTCAGCTTGCGTAGCGCTTTCGCCTCGATCTGGCGGATGCGCTCGCGGGTTACCGAGAATTGCTGGCCGACCTCTTCCAAGGTGTGGTCGGTGTTCATGCCGATGCCGAATCGCATGCGCAAGACGCGCTCCTCGCGTGCCGTCAGCGAAGCGAGGACGCGCGTCGTGGTCTCGCGCAGATTGGCCTGGATCGCGGCGTCGAGCGGCAAGATCGCGTTCTTGTCCTCGATGAAGTCGCCGAGGTGAGAATCCTCCTCGTCGCCGATCGGGGTCTCGAGGCTGATCGGCTCCTTGGCGATCTTCAAGACCTTGCGCACTTTTTCCAGGGGCATCGCCAGCTTGTCGGCGAGTTCTTCGGGGGTCGGCTCGCGGCCGATCTCGTGCAGCATCTGGCGCGAGGTGCGCACCAGCTTGTTGATCGTCTCGATCATGTGCACCGGGATGCGGATCGTGCGCGCCTGGTCAGCGATCGAGCGGGTGATCGCCTGGCGGATCCACCACGTTGCATAGGTCGAGAATTTGTAGCCGCGGCGGTACTCGAATTTGTCGACCGCCTTCATCAGCCCGATATTGCCTTCCTGGATAAGATCGAGGAATTGCAGGCCGCGATTGGTGTATTTCTTTGCGATCGAGATCACCAGCCGCAGATTGGCCTCGACCATCTCCTTCTTGGCGCGGCTCGCCTCGCGCTCGCCGCGCTGCACGGTCTGGACGACGCGGCGGAATTCGGAGATCGGCAAGCGGGCTTCCCCGGCGATCTGCACGATCGTGGCGCGGTGCCGCGCCACGTCGCCCGCATTGCGTTCGATCAACCGCGCCCAGCCGCGCCCGGTCAGCGCGCCGGCGCGCTGCGACCAGTCCGCCGCCAGTTCGTCGCCGATATAAAACTGCAGAAATTCGTGGCGCCGGATGCCGTTCGCCTCGGCCAGCCGCAACAACCGCCCCTCCTCGGTGACGAGGCGCCGGTTGAGGTCGTAGAGCTGTTCGACGAGGTGCTCGAGGCGGGTGTTGTTGAAGCGCACCCGCTTCAACAGATCGACGATCTCGCCCTTGAGCTTGTCATAGCGGCGCTGGGTGGCGCGCGGCAACTCGGCGCCCTTGACGAGGGCCGCCACCCGCTGTTCCTGGATCTTGTGGATCTTCTTGTGGGCCTCGGCGACCTCATCGAAGATCGCCACCATGCCCGGGATCAGCTGGGCTTCCATCGCGGCGAGCGAGATCGAGCTTTCCTCGCCCTCGCCGTCCTCGCTCTCGGCTTCGGCCTCGATCTCGACGAGTTCGACACCCTCTCCACCCTCGGCGGGCTCTTCCTCGCTCTCGCCCTCGCCCTTCGCCTTGGCGAGCGCCGCCTCGGCCTCGCCGAGATTGGCGCTGACATAGGTTGCGTCGAGATCGATGATGTCGCGCAGCAGCATCTTGCCTTCGTAGAGCGCGTCGCGCCAACCGAGCAGCGCGCGGACCGTCAGCGGGTTGTCGCAAATGCCGCCGATCATCATCTCGCGGCCGGCCTCGATGCGCTTGGCGATGGCAATCTCGCCCTCGCGCGACAGCAGTTCGACGGAGCCCATCTCGCGCAGGTACATGCGCACGGGATCGTCGGTGCGGCCGATGTCATCGCCGTCGACATTGCCGCGCACCTCGCTCTCGCCGTCCTCGGCCTCGGCCTCGGCGGGCTCCTCGCTTTCCTCGCTCTCGATGACGTTGATGCCGAGCTCCGACAGCATCGTCATCGTGTCCTCGATCTGCTCGGAAGACACCTGGTCCTGCGGCAAGGCCGCGTTCAGCTCGTCATAGGTCAGGTAGCCGCGCTCCCTGCCGCGCAGCACCATCTTTTTGATCGCGATGGCGATCGTATCGAGGAGCGGGGCTTCGGCCGCATCCTCCCGGGTTTCAGCTGTATCTGCCGCCGCGGCCACCGCTTTGCTCACCATACCGTCATCCCTTGCGAAATCAGCCGATTCTTGTTCTGTCGGGTCTTGTTCTGTCGGGTCTTGCTCTGCCGGGTCTTCCTCTATCGGGCGCCGGCTAGCCGGCCTGGGCGCTCATCATGCACCGGGATCGTAGCCACGAGAGGAGAACTCGTCCGCCGAACGCTCTGTTTCAACCCGCAATCTGTCCTGTATGCGCGCACGCGCTTGCTCCCACGCCTCTTCGGGGAGTTCGGGGTCAACCGGTTCGCGGGCGGGTGCATGCAAATCCCGATCAGCATCCGCGAGCACGGAATTTATGCGGGCCCATTCGCGCCGAACCGTATCGGGATCACAATCCGGCGGCAGGAACCCAGCATGACCCACCAAAGGCGACAGAATCGCGTTAACGCTGCGAGCGAACCCGGCCGAGCAGAAATGTTGCCGCAACGCGGCCGCGTCAAGCCCTGCCAGCGTAGGTTCTGCCTGCAAAATCGCATCGCGCAGCCGGTTCAGCTCCGGATCGGGAAATTCGAAGCCGGCGATTTCCTCGAGCGCCTCGGCAATCAGGAAGGGGTGCTGCAGCAGGATCTTGAGCCGCACCTCCTGCGGCAGCCGGGCCGGCGACCGCAGCGGCGGCGGCGCTGGTTGCCGCGTCCGATGTTCACGAACAACGCCCGGCAAAACGGTATAAATAACGCCAGCCGGCTTCTGCTTCGGCGACCGCCCGAGCGGCCGCTCGCCGCCCGGACGTCCCGCCGGGGACAAGCGCTCGCGCAGGAACCGGCGGTATTCGCTTTGTACGGAGCGGTCGGCAATCCGACTGACCTGCTCCATGAGCCGGGCTTCCAGCTGCGCACGCCGCTCCGGTGTGTCGAGCGCCCCGATCTTTCTCTCTTCTTCGCGCAGCAGCTTTTCAGACAGAGGCAGGGCCGACGCCAGCATTTCGGCGAACAGGGGTCGCCCCTGGTTCCGGACCAGCGAATCGGGGTCCTCACCCCGCGGCAGGGTGACGAACCGCAGGCTGCGGCCCGGCTGCAGCAGTGGCAGGGCGCGGTCGAGGACGCGCAGCGCCGCGCGCTCCCCGGCCGTGTCGCCGTCGAAGCACAGCAACGGCTCAGGGCCGAGGCGCCACAATTCATGGAGCTGCATCTCGGTCAGCGCGGTGCCGAGCGGCGCGACCGCCGCGCCGAATCCGGCACGATGCAATGCGATCACGTCCATGTAGCCTTCGACGACGATGACCTCGGGTGCGTTGCCGCCCCGCTCGCCAGTGGGTGCATCGCTGCTGCCCGAACGGGCGAGGTTGACCCGCGCCGCGGCCCAGCCATAGAGCACGCGGCCCTTCTCGAACAAGGGCGTGTCGGGCGAATTGAGATATTTCGGCTGGTCATCGCCCAGGGTGCGCGCGCCGAACGCGATGACCCGGCCGGCGCGGTCGCCGATCGGGAACATGACCCGGCTGCGGAAATAATCGTAGGGCGTGCCGCCCGCCTCGCCGTTCTCCCTGGGGAGGCGCCGCAATCCCGCCTCGTGCAACAGCTCTTCCGGAAATTCGCTGCCGAGGGCGCGCCGCAATGCCTGGCGGTCGTCGCCGGCCCAGCCGAGACGGAAACGGCGGATCGTCGCCTCGTCGAGCCCGCGCGCCGTGAGATAGTCGCGGGCAGTTCTGCCGGCCGGCGACCACAGTTGCGCCTCGTAGTGGGTCGCTGCGGCGGCGAGCGCCTCCAGCTGCGTCTTCTGGCGGGTGGCCCGCTCGCGCTCCTGCGGGGTCTGGGCGGGCACCGCGATGCCGGCCTCGCCGGCCAGCCGCTCGACCGCCTCGATGAAGTCGAGATGGTCGGCGCGCATGACAAAGCCGATCGCGTCGCCATGCGCGCCGCAGCCGAAGCAATGAAAAAACCCCTTGTCCTCGACGACGTAAAAGGAGGGCGTCTTTTCATTGTGGAACGGACAGAGCCCGGAGTGCTCGCCGCCGCGCCGGACGAGGCGCACGCGGCGGCCGACCAGCTCGCCGAGCGACACGCGGCTGCGCAGTTCGTCGAGAAAGCCGGGCGGAAAGGCCATCCCTTGGTCGCTCGCTAGCCGAGTTGCCGTTTGACGGCGGCGCCGGCCTTGGCCATGTCCATGACCCCGGCATGGCGCTCGCGCAATGCTGCCATGACGCGACCCATGTCCTTGATGCTACCGGCCCCGCTATCGGCGATCGCGGCCCGCACGGCGGCGGCGATCTCATCGTCGCTCATCTGCGCCGGCAGAAAGCTTTCGATGACCGCGATCTCCGCCTCTTCCTGCGTCGCGAGGTCGGCGCGGTTGCCCTGGCGGTAGAGCGCGATCGATTCGCGGCGCTGTTTGATCATGGTTTGCAGCAGACGCAGGATCTCGGTATCGGCGATGCCGGCGGGGTTGCCCTCGCCGCGCGCGGCGACGTCGCGCTCCTGCAAGCCGGCGAGGATCAGGCGTACCGCCGAGACCGTGCGGCTGTCGCGGGCGCGCATCGCCTGTTTGAGCCGCTCGGTAAACGCCTCGCGCACCGCCCCTCCCCCCGTTTTGCAGCTCTGCCAGAGCCTAGCGCGTTTGCGCCGCTGCGGCAATTTCGCCGCGCAAAATCCTAAGCCTTTGGAAAAGCACGGTGTTCCTCAGCAGGCGGGTTGACAAATAAAGCGCATCCCTTATCTTTCGGCCGGTTGGCGTTTGCCTTCCGGTCGTGCGCGCTGCCCCGCGGGGACAGCCGCGATCCCGCCTGCAGGACATATCCTTGATGGAATACCCGACCGCGGTCCGGCCCACGCCGCGCCCGCCCGACTGCAACGCGGCGCTGGTCCTGGCGGATGGCACGGTATTCTGGGGGCATGGCATCGGGGCGGCGGGGCAGGCGGTCGGCGAAGTCTGCTTCAACACATCGATCACCGGCTACCAGGAAATTCTGACCGACCCCAGCTATGCCGGGCAGATCATCACCTTCACGTTTCCGCATATCGGCAATGTCGGGGCCAATTACCAGGACATCGAAGCGCTGACGCCGGCGGCGCGCGGGCTCGTCGTGCGCTGCGCACCGACCGAGCCGTCCAACTACCGGGCCGAGCAATCGCTCGACGCCTGGCTCAAGGGGCACGGCATGGTCGGCCTCGCCGGCGTCGACACGCGGCGGCTGACCCGGCTCATTCGCGACAAGGGCGCACCCAGCGGCGTCATCGCCTACCAGCCGGACGGCGGCCTCGATATCCCCGCGCTGTGCGAGGAGGCGCGCGCCTGGGCCGGGCTCGAAGGCATGGACCTTGCGAAAGAGGTTACCTGCCGACAGAGCTACGAGTGGCAGGAGACGGTGTGGCGGCGCGAGAGCGGCTACGGTTCGCAGCAGATGCCGCGCTTTCACGTCGTCGCAATCGATTACGGCATGAAGCGCAACATCCTGCGGATGCTGGCCGAGCACGGCTGCCGGGTCACGGTGGTGCCGGCGACCGCCTCGAGCGAGGACATCCTGCGCCACCGTCCCGACGGCATCTTCCTGTCGAACGGACCGGGCGACCCGGCGGCGACCGCCGACTATGCGGTGCCGGTGCTGTGCGAGCTGATCGCCGCGAACAAGCCGATCTTCGGCATCTGCCTCGGGCATCAGATGCTGGCCTTGGCGCTTGGCGGGCGCACCCGCAAAATGGACAAGGGGCACCGCGGCGCCAACCACCCGGTGCGCGACGAAGTGACCGGCAAGGTCGAGATCACCAGCCAGAACCACGGCTTTGTGATCGATCCGACGAGCCTGCCCGACGGCGTCGCGCCGACCCATTTGTCGCTGTTCGACCGCACCAACGAGGGCTTGTCGCTTGCCGGCCGGCCGGTCTTCTCGGTGCAGCACCACCCCGAAGCCAGCCCCGGCCCGCAGGACAGCCACTATCTGTTCCAGCGGTTCGTCGATTTGATGGC
>DATLRS010000006.1:0-3290 GCA_035534535.1 Allostellaceae bacterium
CGGGTTGCGGGTCATCGAGGATTGTGCGCAAAGCCACGGCGCGCTGTATCGCGGCCGACCGGCCGGCCGGTTTGGCGACATCGCCTGTTTCAGCTTCTATCCGACAAAGAACCTGGGCGCGCTGGGCGATGCCGGCATCACGGCGACCGACGATCCCGCCCTCGCAGCGGCGCTGCGCGAAATCCGCGAATATGGCTGGCGCGAGCGCTATGTCAGCGCCCGGCCTGGCATCAACACCCGGCTCGATGCGCTGCAGGCGGCGATCCTTGCGGCCAAGCTGCCGCATCTCGCCGCCGACAACGCGCGCCGGCAGGCGATCGCCGCGGGCTACGATGCCGGCCTCGCCGGCCTGCCGCTCGCCTTGCCGCGGCGCCGCGCCGCGTGCGACCCCGTCTTTCACCAGTACGTGATCCGTTGCCGCGACCGCGACCGCCTGCGCGAACACCTGCGCCAGGCGCAGATCGCCACCGGCATCCACTATCCGGTGCCGGTGCATCTGCAACCGGCCTTTCGCGACCGCCTCGGCCAATATCCGGCGGCGCTGCCGGAAACCGTGCGCGCCATGCACGAGATCCTCAGCCTGCCGATCTATCCGCAGCTCGGGGCTGCGGCGGTGGAGCGGGTCGTCGCCGAGATCCGCCGCTTTTTCGCCTAGGCAGGATTCGCTTGGTTGGGCCACTGTTGACCGGCCGGCCCCCCTCACCCTGCCCTCTCCCCGCAAGCGGGGAGAGGGTGCAGGAAGTGCGCCCCGCTACTCCCTCTCCCCGCAAGCGGGGAGAGGGTTGGGGTGAGGGGCTGATTACCGCCGGCCGAGCAACTGCTGCTTAGGCAAGCTTTCGTTGATTGGCGCACAAATCGTCGGCCTTCCTCGTTCACTCCCTCTGCGCCCCCGTGGGCCATGGCGGGGGGGCGGAGAGGGTCGGGGTGAGATGAGGGATGCCAGAGCGCCTGCCGACACCCACCTCACCCTCCCACGCCTGCGGCGTGGGTCCCTCCCTCTCCCCCCTGAAGGGCGGCGAGGGGAAAGGTGGAGCGCGCCAAACAATTCTGCTAGCGGCGGGCGGTTGACGACGCGGCGGGCGCCCGCTCGTCGGCTTGACGGCAGGCTTACTGAGGCCCACATTCACGACATGACCAAGGCGACGCCTCTTGCCGGTGGGCGGCGAATTACCGACCCGAGCCCCGAAAGGGCTCGGGCCGCCATGATTCGCCACCAGCCTGTCGAGGTTCTTCGCCATGTCGTCTTCCCTGCCTGCCGCGGCCGAGCGCGTCGCTGACGCCGAATTTGGCGCGTTGCCCGTCTGCTTTTCCCTCCAGGCCCGCGCGGAACCGGGCGTGATGCCGCGCGTTGTCGAGCTGTTTGCCAAGCGCGGTCTCGTGCCGCAGCAATGGCACAGCACGGCATCCGGATCGGACTTGACAATCACCGTGCAGATCGGCGGTCTCGGCCGCGACCTCGCCGACTACATGGCGCGTTGCATGCGCCAGATCGTCGGCGTCGAGACCGTGCTGACCGTCGCAGCCCGCCCCCTCGACTGAGCCGCGCGCCGATGTCGTTCGCCGACCATATTCGCGCTTGCAACAATTACGACCGCGCGCGCGTCGTCCCGCTGGTCGCCGATGCCGGGCGGATCGGCTGGCTGCGGCATGACAACGCCGCTTTGCTCGCCCGCTTCCCGCGCGTCTTCGCCGTCGCAGCGGATCGCGTGCAGCTGGTGGCGCAGGGCGATGTCGACAGCGTCAGCGCCGCCGTCGACGAGGTGGTCGAGGCGCTGGTTGCCGAGCAGCGGGTCCCGAAATGGCGCAACGAGACCTTCGACGTGATGCCGCGCTGGGGCGAACCGCCGGTGTTCCGGCTCAACCGCGGCGCCGTGCCGTTCTTCGGGACGCGCGCCTACGGCGTCCATCTCAACGGCTATCGCCGCGACGGCGGCCGGCTGATGCTGTGGGTCGGGCGGCGGGCGCCGGACAAGCTGGTCGCGCCCGACAAGCTCGACAACATCGTCGCCGGCGGGATCGGCAACGGGCACGGCATCCTCGCCACCCTCTACAAGGAGGCCGACGAGGAGGCGATGATCCCGGCCGGGCTGATCGCGGGCGCGGCGCCGGTCGGCGCGGTCAGCTACCTGATGGAAACGCGGCTCGGCATCCGCGACGACGTGCTGTTTGTCTACGATCTCGAAATGCCGCCCGATTTCGAGCCGCAAAACCGCGACGGCGAGATCGTCCGTTTCGAGCTGCTGCCGGCCGCAACGGTGATCGAACAGGTGCACAACACCGACGATTTCAAGTTCAACGTCAATCTGGTGATCCTCGATTTCGCGCTGCGGCACGGGCTGCTCGCGGTCGAGGACCCGGAATATCTGGCGGTCGCGAGCGGCCTTTACCGGCCGCTCGACTGAGCCGCCGCCAGGACCGCCGCGGGCGTCATCCCGGCCTGCCGCATCGCCCGCACCGCCAGCGCGCCGTCGCGCTTGGCAAGCCGCCTTCCGCCCGCGTCGGTCAGCAGCGCATGGTGCCGGTAGCCCGGAATCGGCAGGCCGAGCAGCGCCTGCAACAGGCGGTGGATGTGGGTCGCGGCAAACAGATCGGCGCCGCGCGTCACCAGGTTCACACCCTGCAGCGCATCGTCGACCGTGACCGCGAGATGATAGCTCGTCGGCACTTCCTTGCGGGCCAGCACGACGTCGCCGAGCGCGGCCGGGTCGGCGGCAACCCGCTCGGCATCCTCGAACCATTCGAGCGGCCCGGTGCGTTCGAGCGCCGCGCCAACATCGAGGCGCAGCGCATAATCCGCCGCCCCGGCCCGCCGCGCCGCGCGTTCCGCCGCGCCGAGACGGCGACAGATACCGGGATAGCAGGCCCCGACTTCGCCCTGCGGCGCGACGCCGGCGCGAGCGATCTCGGCCTGGATCTCGCGCCTCGTGCAGAGGCAGGGATACAGCAGCCCCACGGCGTCGAGCCGATCGAGGGCGGCCTGATAATCGGCGAAATGCTCCGATTGGCGCCGCACCTTCCCATCCCAGTCGAGGCCAAGCCAAGCGAGGTCTTCAAGGATGGCGTCGGCATATTCGTCGCGGCAGCGCGTCCGGTCGATGTCTTCGAGGCGCACCAGAAAGCGCCCGCCGGCCGCGCGCGCGGCCTGCCAGCCCGCAAACGCCGAGCGGACATGCCCGAGATGCAGATACCCGGTCGGGCTCGGCGCAAACCGGGTGACGACGGGGTCGCCGGGCGGATCGGTAGACAAGCGGCTGCGCCCCCTGGCTGCGATGCCTCACGCCACAAACGCG
>DATLRS010000007.1:0-90395 GCA_035534535.1 Allostellaceae bacterium
TCAACCCGTCGAAGATGCGTTCGGTCACGGAATTGTCCCTGGCTCACACGGCGAGGCGATAGGCCGCGCCGTCGCGTACGATACGGCCGGCGGTGGCGCCGGCGAAATGGGTGCCGATGACCAGCACCGGCCGGTCGCAGAGTTCCTTCAGCATATGCTCGCGGGTCCGGCGCGCCAGGTCGGGATCGCTATCCGCCAGCGACGACCATTCGGGATGCGCGATCTGGCAGGGGTGGTGCATGAAATCGCCGGTGATCAGCGCCTCCTCGCCCGCGGAGCGGATGCGCAGGCTGACATGGCCCGGCGTGTGGCCGAGCGTCGGCACCAGGCTCAGCTCGTCGCAGATGCGGTGGTCGGTCTCGACCAGATCGGCAAGGCCGGCATCGTGGATCGGCGCCACCGAATCGGCAAAGACCGCTGCCATGTCGTCGCGCCCGCGCGCCTCCTGCCAATGCGCGAACTCGACGCGGCCCATCAGATAGCGCGCCCGCGGGAAGGTCGGCAGCCATTTGCCATCAACCAGCATCGTGTTCCAGCCGACATGATCGACATGCAGATGGGTGCACAGCACCGTGTCGATCGATTCGCGAGGAAAGCCGGCGGCCGCGAGGTCGGCGAGGAACGGCCCCTGCAGATTGTTCCAGGTCGGGATGCGGCGGCCCTCCTTGTCGTTGCCGAGGCAGGTATCGACGACGATGCGGCGCTCCGCGGTCTCGACGACGAGCGCGTGGATGCTCATTTTCAGCCGGCCGCGCGGGTCGGCGAAATGCGGCTGCAGCCAGCCGATCGGCAGGATCTCTTCGTAGGTTGCCTGCGGCAGGAGAAAGCGGCTGCCGCCGGTCACTTCGAGTTCGACGATCTTGGTTACCGTGACCTTGCCGATCTGCCACTTCATCTCGACCCCTCCGATCGCCGGGCGCTCAGATCCGCCTCGTCTCCGGCGGCCGCCGCGGCGGTGGTGCGGCTCTCGCCCGGCTCGTCTTCGCGCCGCGGGGCGGCCTCGGCGCGGCTCTCCGCCGGCGGGCCGAGGTAGCGCGGCAGGTAGAGTCTGACCGTCGTGCCGCGGCCCGGCTCGCTGTCGATCGCACAATGACCCCCGGACCGCGTGACAAAGCCGTAAACCTGGGACAGGCCAAGCCCGGTCCCCTTGCCCACCCCCTTTGTCGTGAAGAATGGATCGAAGGCCTTGGCGCGCACTGCCTGCGGCATGCCGCATCCGGTATCGGCGACGGAGATCGCGACATATTCGCCCATCGCGATACCCGCGTGCGCCGCCGCACGAGCCGTCTCGACGCGAAGGTTGCTGGTCGCGATCCTCAGCTTGCCCTCGCCTGCCATCGCGTCACGGGCGTTGAGGGCGAGGTTGAGCAGCGCGTTCTCGATCTGGCTGGGCTCGACAAAGACCGGCCACAGATCGCCGGACAGCGCGAACTCGGTGGTGATGCGGTCGCTGGGGGAGCGCCACGGCAGGGCGGCGGTGCGCGTCACCACTTCGTTGACGTCCACCGGCTGCGGATCGACCGGGTCGCGGCCAGCAAAGCTGAGCAGCCGCCGGATCAGCGCCGTCGCCTTCTCGCAGCCGCTCATGGCGGCCGCGACAAAGCGCCGATGCTTTTGACCGATCGCGTCCCGATCGGCGTCGAGCAGGGCGACGTTGCCGGACACGATCGTCAGCAGATTGTTGAAATCATGCGCGATGCCCGCGGTCAGCAGCCCGACCGCTTCCATTTTTTGCGCCTGGTGCAGCTGCGCTTCGATCGCGGCGCGTTCGCTCAGCGCATCGCGCGCCTGCGCCAATGCCAGCTGCTCCCGGCGCGTGCGCCGCAGCGCCAAGAGGCACAGCAGCACCAGCCCGATCGCTGCCGGAACCCCGACCGCGGCATAACCGCCGACGGTTGCCAGCCATTCGCGCAATATCGAGGCCCGGGTTCGCCCGATCGTCACATAGACCGGATAGCTGGCGAGCCGCTTGTAGGCAAACAGGCTGCTTGCCGCGGCAAACGGCGAGCCGGTGGCGATGATGCCGGCGGTTTTCCTCGCGGCAATCGCCTTTGCCAACAGCTCGGCGCCTTGCCCGGGCGCCGCCGGGGCGGCGGTTTCCGGATAGCGCGCCAGGACGGTGCCGTCCTCGCGCAGCACGCTGGCCGCATACTGCGCCGACGGGCCGAGCAGCGAATTGTAGAACGAGGCGAAGTACTGGCCCGACACGGCCACGACGATGATGCCCTGGAAACTGCCGTCGGCGCCCTGCCGCCGCCGGCTGACCGTGAAATACGGCTGGTAATCGCCGCGGTCGAGGCTGCGCGCCCGCAAGGCCCGGATAAAGGTCTGGTTGTGCGAATCCTGCAATGCCCTGAAATCGTCGCGGCCGGATTGATCGAGATCGTGGTTGACCGGATACACCCGGGCGCTGACCAGTTCATGGCCGCTCGCATCGATGACCCAGGCCGCCGCCACCTGCGGCAGATCGGCGATCTGCTGCGCGATGCGCTGGTGCAGCGGGTATTCCTGGGCGCGGATCTGGGCGTCGCTCAGCCCGGCGAGCAGGTCGTCGATGCGCGACGCGACGAGCACATGGGTGTCGAGAATCTTGGTCGTATTCTCTTCCGCCACGGCCACCGCTTCGGAGAGCGCCGCCGCGGCGCCCGCGTAATTGGCCCAATATGAGAGATAGCCGGCGACGATACCGAGCAGCACCGGCACAAAGATCGTGCCGATGAGCAGCAGGCGCAGGGTGCCGATCGCCCCAAACGTTGCGTCATCCGGAGAACGCCGCTTCCCCGACCCGGCCGGCGCGGTGCCGTTGGCGTTGTGTGACCCTGCCGTCGACCGCATAAGGGGCACTCCTGCCCACTCGCGAGCCTCGCGCTGCGGCGCGTTTGCCGCTGCCCGCCGGGTGCCAGTAATTGTCACCACGCGGCGCCCCGCGGTCAACACCAGACGCGAAAAAGAGGACGCGCGCTCGCCGTCGGGTGCGATAGGCTGCGCTTCCCTTTTGGGGCGATGGGGACCGGGGAAGATCGATGCGCAACGGGCGGTGGGGCGGCGTGATCGGGCTCGGCTGCTTATTGCTGGCCGGCTGTGCCGGGCGGTACGCGTCGGTGACGCCGGACCAGGCCGTTATCTTGCTGGAGACCGGCCAGCCGTTGCTTGGTTGCCGCGAGGCCTGCCTCTCCGAATGGCGACGCGAGGAGCCGCGGGCAACGCAATTGGCTGCCGCGGCGCGCTGGCGCGAGCTGGCGGCGCTGGTGTTGCGGGTCGGCTACCAGGACGATCTGACGCTCTATTATCTCGGCAGGGCCGCCGAGGGCATCGGCAATCCCGGCGCGGCCGCCAGCTTCTACCGGCAAAGCCTGCAGCTGTCCGGCACGTCGATTTCGTGCCAGTACCTCAGCCACCGCTGCGGCGACGTGGCGCTGCCGGGCGACGCGGCGCTGCGGCTGGGGGCAATCGATCGGGAACTGGCCCGCCGGTACCGGCGGCTCGAGCGGCAACGGATACCGCACCGGCCGCAACTGCCGCCGAGCGAGGCTGCCCCGCCGGCACCGAGCGAAGCCGCCGCGCCGGTTCCGGGCCCGCTCGGCCCGCCGCTCGCGCTGCCTGCCGCGGCACCACCGCCGGCACCACCGCCCGCACCGCTGCCGGCACCCCCGCCACCAGCCCAGCCGGGCGCGCCGCATGGCTCCGACTACATCGAGCCGCCGCCGATCGTGCGCTGATGCTTGCCGAACCTGCCGCGGCCCGTGACCGCAGCGCCCCGGCGCGCTACCATCACGTCACAGAGGGAGGAATGCTATGAAAGCCGCCGTTCTGCACGCAGCCCATCAGCCGCTGACGATCGAGGAGGTCGCGGTCAACAAGCCGGGCCCGCGCGAGGTCTTGCTGCGCACCGCCTTTGCCGGGCTGTGCCACAGCGACCTGCATTTCATCGAGGGGCTCTACCCGATCCCGACCCCGGTGGTGCTCGGCCACGAAAGCGCAGCAATTGTCGAGGCGGTCGGCGACGGCGTCACCTATGTGAAGCCCGGCGACCACGTCATCACCTGCCTGTCGGTGTTCTGCGGCACCTGCCCGCAATGCCTGACCGGCCATCCGAATTTGTGCGAGAACACCGAGATAAAGATGCTGCCCGGGGTGGCCCGCCGGATGACCTGGAAAGGCGGCCAGCTGATGAACCAGGCATTCAACCTGTCCTCGTTCGGCGAGCAGATGCTGGTGCACGAAAATTCGATGGTGAAGATCGACGACGACGTCCCGCTGGACGTCGCCGCGCTGGTCGGTTGCGGCGTGATGACCGGGGTCGGCGCGGTGTTCAACGCCGCCAAGGTCGAACCGGGCGCCACCGTCGCGGTGATCGGCTGCGGCGGCATCGGCCTGTCGGCGGTTAACGGCGCGGCACTGGCCGGCGCCGAGCGCATCATCGCGATCGATACGGTGCCCTCGAAGCTCGAACTGGCGCGCGAGATGGGCGCCACCGACACGATCAACGCCAGCAACGTCGATGCGGTCGCGCAGATCCGCGAAATGACCAAGGGCGGCGTGCATTATTCGTTCGAGGCGATCGGCACCAAGGCGACCGCCGAGCAGTCGTTTCAGATGCTGCGGCCGGGCGGCACCGCGACGATCATCGGCATGGTGCCGTTCGGCCTGAAGATCGAGCTGCACGGCTTCGACTTCCTGCGCGACCGCAAGATCCAGGGCACCTCGATGGGCGGCAACCGCTTCCGCGTCGACATGCCGCGGCTGTTGTCGCTGTGGAAGCAGGGAAGGCTGAAGCTCGATCACCTGATCTCGGGCCGGATCAAGCTCGACCAGATCAACGAAGGCTTCGCGGCGCTGAAATCGGGGGCGCCAGTGCGCCAGCTGATCGATTACGGCGGATAGGTCAACGCGGCCGGGCGGGTCGGCGAGGGCGCACCCGCGCCGGCGCCAGGGCCGCAACCGCCTGGCGCAGCGAGGCGCGCGGCCATGCCCGACGGAGCAGGAGCACGGCCAGCGGCAGGCAAAGCGCAAGCGCAACCGGCGCCTCGCCGGCGCGGCTGAAGACATCGAGCCCGATCCCGACCGCCATGGGCAACGCAAAAATCAAGACGATCGGGCTCAACACGATGGCCCCGATCACCAAGCCCCAGCCCGCGTAGCTACGAACATGCCCCATCGAACGCGTCCAGCAGCACAATCTGGGGGCATTTTAGACAGACTCCGTTAAGCGAACGTTGCGGCGCCCCTATTCGGCGTCGAGCGGCGGCAGGCGCGGATGCTTGAGGCTGCGCGGCAGGATGCCGGCGGTGCGCGGGTCCTCGAAACGCAGCTTGCGGCGCGCGTAGACGACAAAGCCGGCGCGCTGGTAATGGCCCAGAGCCTTGGGGTGGTCGAAGGTGCGGGTGTGCACCCACAGCCGGTCGAGCGGGCGCTCCCAGGCGCGCTCGATCGCCGCCTGCAACAGGAACGGCCCGAGCCCCCGGCCGATGAACTCGGGGATCAGCCCGAAATAGCACAGCTCGGTCTCCCGCGTCGGCTCGGCGGTGAGCTCGAAATAGCCGGCCGGCACGCCACCGGCATACAGCACGAAGATCTCGGTGGTCGGCCGGCGGATCTGCGCGGCGAGGGTGGCGTCGTCGAGCAGCCGGCGCTCGTACCACAGCCACGGCGTGCCGACGGTTTCATAGAGATAACGGTAGAACGAGACCGTGCAGTCCTCGGCGTGCATCAGGGCGAGCTTGAAGCCGAACGGCAGCGGGACGCGCGGCGTCTGCGGCCGCTCGTGCATCTCCAGATAGGTGATGACGTCGTCGAGGAGAGCCATCGCAGGGGGCTACGGCGCGGCCGGGCCGGTGGCGATCGGGGTGTCGCCGGGCAATCCCCATTCCGACCACGATCCGTCATAGATGGCGGCGTCGCGGTGGCCGAGCAGAAAGGCCGCAAACGCCACCGCGCAGGCCGTCACCCCGGAGCCGCAGCTCGTCACGATCGGGCGGTCGAGCGCGACGCCGGCCGCCTCGAACAGGCGGCGCAATTCATCGGCGCTTTTCAGCCTATGGGTTTGCGGGTCGGTGACGTGGTCGAACGGCAGGTTGCGGCTGCCCGGAATGTGGCCGCTGCGCCGCCCCGGCCAGGTTTCCGGCGCGCTGCCCTCGAAGCGGCCGGCGGCGCGGGCATCGACGACCTGCTCGCGGCGTGCCGCGATATTGCCGCGGATCGCCTCCTTGTCGCGCACCAGGGCCGGGTTGAAGCGGGCGTTGAACCGGCGCCGCGGGATCGCCGGCGCGGCGGTCTCGGTGGGTCGCCCCTCGGCCTGCCACGCCGGCAGGCCGCCATCGAGCAACGCCACGTTGTCATGGCCGAACAGCCGCAGCAACCACCACGCGCGCCCGGCCGAGGACAGGCCGTTGGCGTCATAGACGATGACCCGGTCGTCATTGCCGATGCCGCGCTCGGCCATCTTCGCGGCGAAGCGCTCGGCCGAGGGGATCATGTGCGGCAGCGCGGTGCCGGGCTGCGCCACATCGTCGATGTCGAAAAACACCGCGCCGGGGATATGGCCGGCCTCATAATCCTGGCGCGCGGTCGGGGTGACGCCGGGCTGCTTGTACGAGCTGTCGAGCACCCGGACATGCGGGTCGGCCAGATGCGCCGCGAGCCATGCGGTGCTGACCAGCGCTTCGGGGTTGGCATAGGGCATCGGCATTCTCCGTGAGCGGGACCGCGGGCGGTCCGCAGCATGCCTCCACCTCTCCCTGCCCCGCAAGCGGTGGAGGATCAGGCAGGGAGTGCGAAGGCGACGGTGATGCGGCGGTTCTGGCGGCCCTTGTTCTCGATCTTGCCGATCGTCACCGGGCCGATCTCGGCGGTGTTGCGGATGTGGGTGCCGCCGCACGGCTGCAGGTCGACGGCGCCGTCCGGCCCGGCCACTTCCAGCAGCCGCACCTGGCCGGCGCCAACGGGGGGCTTGACCGACATCGTGCGCACCAGTTCGGGGCGGGCGGCAAGCTCCGCTTCGCTGATCCAGCGCGGTTCGACCGGGTGGCCTGCGGCGATCAGCGCGTTGAGCCGGGCCGCGATCGCCTCGCGGTCGAGGCTCGACCCGGGCACGTCGAAATCGAGCCTTCCGCGGCCGTCCGACACCTGCCCGCCGGTCACCGCCCCCGGCACCACCGCGCATAGGAGGTGCAGGCAGGTGTGCATGCGCATCAGCCGGTAGCGGCGGCCCCAGTCGAGCTCGGCGACGACCTCCGCGCCTGGTTCGGGCAAGACGGTGCCCGCAGCGGGGACATGGATCACCTCGTCGGGGATCTCACCCTTCAACGTGTCGATGATGTCGATCGTCACCCCGGAGGCGAGGCGCAGGATGCCCGTGTCGCCCGGCTGGCCGCCGCCGGTGGGGTAGAACACCGTGCGGTCGAGCCGGATGCCGCGCTCGTCCACCCCGGTCACCCGCGCCGGACAGGAGCGGGCATAGGCGTCGTCGCGAAACACAAGCTCGGTCATGGTGACATTCCCAACCAGCATTCTGTCGTCCCGGCGGAAGCCGGGACCCACCGTTGTCGCGTGCGACCCTACCCGTGAAGATCGCGGTAGAGGTCCAGCCAATGCGGATTTTCCTGCTCGATCAACTCAATTTTCCAGTTCCGCTTCCACTCCTTGATTTGTTTCTCGCGACGGATCGCTGATTCCCAATCGTCGTGCGGCTCGAACCAGACCAGGCGATCGACGCCATATTTGGCGGTAAAGCCGGCAACCGCTTTGCTTTTGTGCTGCCATATCCGGCCGGCGAGGTCAGTCGTGACGCCAGTGTACAGCGTTCCGTGAGGCTTGCTGGCCAGCACATAAACAAAGAACATCGCGCCGGCCTCGAAATGGGTCCCGGCTTCCGCCGGGACGACAGCGGAATCGACCCCACCGCGCACTCCTACAGCCACGCTGGGGTCGGCAGGTTTTTCTCGCGCAGGAAGGCCGGGTTGAACAGCTTCGACTGGTAGCGCGTACCGGAATCGGCGAGGATCGTGACGATCGTGTGGCCGGGGCCGAGTTCCTTCGCGAGGCGGATCGCGCCGCAAATGTTGATGCCGGTCGAGCCGCCGAGCACCAGCCCCTCCTCGACCACGAGGTCGAACAGGATTGGCAACATCTCCTCGTCGGTGATCTGGAACTGGCCGTCGGGGGCGAACCCTTCGAGGTTCCTGGTCTCGCGGTTGTTGCCGATCCCCTCGGTGATCGAGTTGCCTTCCGGCTTGAACTCGTGCCGGGCGTACCAGCCGTAGATGCCCGATCCCATCGGATCGGCCAGGTAGATCTTGACGTTCCGGTTGCGCTCCTTCAACGCGATGCCGGTCCCGGACAGCGTGCCGCCGGTGCCGACCGAGCAGGTGAAGCCGTCGACCTTGCCGTCGGTCTGGGCCCAGATCTCGGGGCCCGTCGTCTCATAGTGGGCGCGCCGGTTGGCAAGGTTGTCGAACTGGTTGGCCCAGATCGCGCCGTTCGGCTCTCGGGCCGCGATCTCCTCGGCGAGGCGCCCGGAATAGCGCACGTAGTTGTTGGGATTGCTGTAGGGGGCCGCGGGCACGAGCCGCAGATCGACGCCGCACAGCCGCAGCATGTCCTTTTTTTCCTGGCTCTGCGTCTCGGGCAGGACGATGACGGTGCGGTAGCCGCGGGCATTGCCGACCAATGCCAGGCCGATCCCGGTATTGCCGGCGGTGCCCTCGACGACGACCCCGCCGGGCTTCAAGAGGCCGCGCTCCTCGGCATCCTTGATGATGTAGAGCGCGGCGCGGTCCTTGACCGAGCCGCCGGGGTTCAAGAACTCGGCCTTGCCGAGGATCGTGCAGCCGGTCGCCTCCGAGGCGCGGCGCAGCTTGATGAGGGGCGTGTTGCCGACCGCGCCGACAAAGCCGTCGCTGATATCCATGCCCCACCTCCAGCCGCTGGTACTGTGCAATCTGCCGGCAACACTATCGGGCGGCGCACAATAAGGGCAAGCCGGCCGGACTTGCGCCCGATTTACGGCCCGCGCCCTATGGCTTAGAACGGGCGCCATCGCAGTCGAGGGATGTCGCCGGCATGAACGAGGCGCACACGGGCACGCTCTTCCCGATGCCCGAGAGCGAGCGCCCGCTCGGGGAACTCTTTCCGCCCCCCGAACCGCGCGAGCTCGAGCATGCAACCGGGATCCTGCCGTCGCAGCTGTTGCGCGACGCCATCGAGCGGACCCGCGAGATCCGCTCGCTGGAGCCGATCGGCGATGATCAGATCCAGCCCGCCAGCGTCGATCTGCGCCTCGGCGACGTGGCGCATCGCGTGCGCGCCAGCTTCCTGCCGGGCCCCGATCACTCGGTCGCCGAGAAGCTGCAAACCTTGCAGCTCCATACACTGGACCTGCGCGACGGTGCTGTCCTCGAAAAGGATTGCGTTTATATCGTCCCGTTGCTGGAGCATCTGGCGCTACGCTATCGCACCTCGGGCGCCGCAAATCCCAAGAGTTCGACCGGCCGGCTCAACGTCTTTGCCCGCGTCATCACCGATCATGGCGGCGAGTTCGATGCCATTCGGCCAAACTATGCCGGCCCGCTCTATGTCGAATTATCGCCGCGGTCGTTCAGCATCCGGGTGCGAAAAGGCTCTCGGCTGGTGCAGCTGCGGGTCCGCCGCGGGCGGCCGACCTCCAGCAACGCCGCGTTGCGCCGGCTGCATGAGGAGGTCGGATTTGACATCGTCCCGCCCGGGCAGCCGATCCGGCAGGAGCTGATCGAAGGCGGTCTCGCCGTTTCGGTCGATGTTGTCGGCACACGCCGCAATGGATTTGTCGGCTATAAGGCAAGAAAACACACCCCGGTCATCGATGTTGATAAAATTAACTACTACAGCATAAGAGAATTCTGGGATCCTGTGCTCACCCGTCGCGGCAATGGAATAATACTGGATCCGGACGATTTCTATATTCTGGCCTCGCGCGAGGCGGTGATCATACCCACCGATCAGGCGGCAGAGATGCTGGCGTACGACACGCTGGTCGGCGAATTCAGGGTGCATTACGCGGGGTTTTTCGACCCCGGTTTCGGGATGCCGGAGACCGGCGGCAGCGGTAGCCGCGCCGTGCTGGAGGTGCGCTCGCACGAGGTGCCGTTCGTGATCGAGCACGGCCAGATCGTCGGCCGTCTCGTCTACGAGCGTCTGATCACCCGCCCCGACCGCCTCTATGGCGGCGCGATCGGTTCCTCCTACCAGCGCCAGGGCCTCGCTCTGTCAAAGCATTTCAAGAAGGTGGCGTTCGCCTGAGCGGCGGCTGGCGCACTATTTCTTGGTCTTGCGCGCCTTGGCGATCAGCCCCTTCAGATCGTCGAGGCTGATCGCGCCGGGCACGATCTCGTCGCCGATCACAAAGCCCGGCGTGCCGCGGATGTCGAGCGCCTCGGCGAGCTTGATATTGGCCTTCAGGTCGGTGTTGACCGCGGGGTCGCTCATGTCGTGCTTGAGCTGGTCGATATTGAGCCCGACCGCGGCTGCCACCTTGAACACCGCAGCGTCGTCGATGTGGCCTTTGAGCGCCATCATGGTGCGGTGAAAGGCGTCGTATTTGCCCTGTTTGCGTGCCGCGAGCGCGGCCCGCGCAGCGGTCACCGAGGCCGGCCCCAGTACCGGAAACTCCTTGTAGACGAAGCGCAGCTGGCTGTCCTCGCGCAGCAGTTTTTCGAGGGCCGGCTCAACCTCCTTGCAATAAGGGCATTCGTAGTCGAAGAATTCGACGAGCGAGACGTCGCCCTTCGGGTTGCCCGCGACCGGCGAATTCGGGTCGTCGAACACCTCTTGCCGACGCTTGACGAGGGTGGCGGAGGCCTTGTCGTGCGCCTCGCTCTTCATCTTGTCTTCGGCCGCTTGCAGCGTTTGGAGCACCTCCTCGGGGTGCTTTGCCAGGTAGTCCCTGACGATCGCCTCGATCGCCTGGTGCTGCTCGGGCGTGAACGCCGCGGCGGCGGCCCGGCCGGGCGCCAGCAGCCCGACCAATGCGATGAGCCCCAACAAAGCGCCGCCCAGGCGCCAACCGGACGGCGGCGATAGCGGCCTCGTCGGCCGGCGGATCGGCAGTCGCATTGTCATTAAAACTCCCTTCGGCAAGGCGGCAGCGGCGATCTTCAATCGTCGAGCTGCTTCGCTTCGCGGTTGATTTCCACGGCGCGGGCAAAGGCGACGCTGTTGCGGCCCAGCAACTGCTGCGCGCGCTTGGATTGCTGGATGGCGTCGTCCTTTTTTCCGTTGGCGAGCGCCTGTTCGGCCAGCGACAGGGCTGCCATGCCCATCTGGTTGTCGCGTCCATAGGCGACGGCCAGGAAATGCCAGATCTGGCTGTCGTGCGCCTCCTCGCGGCTCGCATCGTTGAGATAGGCAATCGCGCGCCGGTTATAGGCCGGGTCGCCGGTCTCGATATAGACCTGCGACAGCGCGACGCGCAGCAATGGCGCCGACGGCGCCAGCCGCACCGCCTCCTCATAGGGGTGGATCGCGGCGCGGACATGGCCATTCTCGAACAGCATCTGGCCTTTCAGTTCGCGGTAATACGGGTTGGCGGGAAAATCGCGGATCAGCCCGTCGATCTCCGGCACCGCCTTCTGCAGATCGGGAATGCGGTAGTACGCGATCGCCCGCGCATAACGCGCCATTTCGGATCGATCGGTCGGCGGATAGGCCGCCAGCGTCTTGGAGGGCGGGTCGAGGAAGGCATGCAGCTTGACCTGGATATGGCGCAGCAGCTCGGCCGAGCCCGGCCGGTCGGGCGCATTCGAGCAGCGGGCGTGCGCGACATGGTCGCGGACATAGTCGATCCGTTCGGCGGTCAGCGGGTGGGTGCGGGTCCACTGATCCTCGCTGTCGCCGTTCAGCATTTCGTTGCTCTGCAGAATCTCGAAAAAGCGCAGCAAACCGCGAGCCGACAGGCAGGCGCGGTCGAGGTAGTTGAGCGCGGCGTGATCCGCGGTCGCCTCCTGGGCGATCGAGAATTGCAGGAAGTGGCGCTCGCCGACCCCCAGCGCACCGAGCATCGGCGCGCCGCTGTGTCCGGCGACCGAGGCCGCCGCACCGAGCACCATCGCGATGATGGTTTCGATGCTGGCGTTGTGCATCTCCTGTTCCGCCCGCAGGATGTGCCCGCCGGCGATGTGTCCGGTCTCGTGCGCGATGACGCCGATCAGCTGGTCCGGGTTTTCCACCGCCAGCAGCAGCCCGGTGTTGAGGAAGATCGCCTGACCGCCGGCGACGAACGAATTGATCTGATTGTCCTCGACCATATAGACCCCGACATCGCTCGGTTCGAGCCCGGCGGCGCGCCAGATCGGGCTCGCCAGGGTGCGAATGTCGTTCTCGATCTCGGTGTCGCGCAGCCCGACCGGAGCGCCCGCCGGAGCGCCCGCCGCCGGCGGCGCGCCGCTCACCAGCACCGACAGCAGGGCGATCATGACGGCCCCGCGCGCCAACCACACCGACACCGCCGCTCTCACAATCTGCCTGCCTGCTCCGGGCGATTGCCGGGCCAATCCCGCTATCCGGTGGCGCGATAGGACCCAATTGCGGCAATCGCACGGCGATCGGCGCGCCCGGCACGGCGAGCGGGCGCGATCACGCGGGTGCAATCACGCGGGTGCATCACGCGGGTGCATCACGATTGGATGAGTCGCTGCCACCAGCCCCGC
This sequence comes from Allostellaceae bacterium, assembly GCA_035534535.1. Lineage (GTDB taxonomy): Bacteria > Pseudomonadota > Alphaproteobacteria > ATCC43930 > CGMCC-115725 > DATARH01. The sequence goes on from DATLRS010000007.1 coordinate 12,681, forward strand.
CGCGGGTTTGCCGGCTTTTCCGTTATCGTACGGACGTCGTCATCGGCCGTCGGCAGCGCGGCGTCCGGATCTTCCCGGTGCGCCGGTGCGACGTCCGCCGCAGTCTCCTCCAGCACGCGCACCTCCTCGCCGGCCGTCGATGGCGCGGCGTTCGGATCTTCCCACGCCGGTGCGCCTTCCGCCGCAGTCTCCTCGAGCACGCGCTCGACCTCGCTGGCAAACGGAATCCCCGGCTCGCTCTCGGCGGTCGGCAGCGGGACGGTCGGCAGCGGGGCGGTCGGCAGCGGGGCGGTCGCAGCCTCCGGCGCGTCGTCTTGTGCCGGTGGCGGCGGCAATGCGGCGCGATCGCCGTCGCCGGCGAGCGGCGCCAGGCTGGCGGCTTCGAGGCCCGATTCGGCGGGCCAGCTCGCGAAGTCGGGCGGCGTCTCGAGCGAGTCCCGATTGTCGTCGGCCGCCGCCGCCGCGACGATCTCGATCGTCTCGGCGGCAATCGGCAACGGCGCGGCACCCTCCGTCGTCTCGTCGCGCCGCACCCGGGCGCGGCCGCCGCGCCGGCCGCGGCGCCGGCGGCGGCGCTCGGCCTCGCGTTCCGCTTCGCCTGCGTCTCCGGCCTCGAGCGCGGCCGGTTCCTCAGCCGGCGCCGCGGCCGGCCGCGTCTCACGCGGCTCCTTGGTCCGGCGACGACGACGCGGCCGCCGCCGCCGCCCGCGCTCCTCCTCGCCGGCTTCTTCCGCCCCAGCTTCGACCGGCCCAGCGTCGACCAACCGGGGCTCGACCGACCGGGGCTCGACCGACCGGGCCGCGACAGCGACCGGCGCCTCGTTGTCGTCTTCGTCTTCGTCTTCGTCCTCCTCCTCGCGCTCGTCCTCCAGGCCCGGCATCAGGCTCGGCGCCTGGATCGCGCGCAGCGGCGGCGCCTCGCCGGGCACGTGCGAGCGCAGCCGCTCGAGGCGGAAGTTCGGCGGGATCAGCGTATCGTCGCTCGCCACCGTGACCTTGACACCATAGCGGATCTCGATCTGGGCCAGCGAATCGCGCTTCTGGTTGAGGATGTAGAGCGCCACATTGGTCGGCACATAGATGCAGATCTCGGCCGAGCGGCGGCGGATTCCCTCCTCCTCGATCGAGCGCAGCACGTAGAGCGCGGTCGATTCGACCGACCGGATAAAGCCGGTGCCGCCGCAATGCGGACAGGGCTGGGTCGAGGCTTCGGCCAAGGACGGGCGCAGCCGCTGCCGCGACATCTCCAGCAGCCCGAACGGGCTGATGCGGCCCACCTGGATGCGCGCGCGGTCGTTCTTCAGCGCCTCCTTCAGCCGGCGCTCGACCGCCCCCTGGTTGCGGTGCTCCTCCATATCGATGAAATCGATGACGATCAGCCCGGCGAGGTCGCGCAACCGCAATTGCCGCGCGATCTCGTCGGCGGCCTCGAGGTTGGTGCGCAGCGCGGTTTCCTCGATATTGCGCTCGCGCGTCGAGCGGCCGGAATTGACGTCGATCGAAACCAGCGCCTCGGTCTGGTTGATGACGATGTAGCCGCCCGAGCGCAATTGCGCGACCGGCGAATGGATCGCGTCGATCTGGCTCTCAATCTGGAAGCGCTGAAACAGCGGCACCTGCGGATCGCGATAGGGCTGCACGCGCTTCGCGTGGCTCGGCATCAGGGTGCGCATGAACGCCTTGGCGGTCTTGTAGCCCTCCTCGCCTTCGACCAGCACCTCGTCGAGGTCGCGCGTGTAGTGATCGCGAATCGACCGCTTGATCAGATTGCCTTCCTCGTAGATCAGCGCCGGCGCCGACGATTTGAGCGTCAGATCGCGGATTTCGTTCCACAGGCGCAGCAGGTACTCGTAATCGCGCTTGATCTCAGGCTTCGAGCGTTCGGCGCCGGCGGTGCGGACGATGACCCCCATGCCTTCCGGGATCTCAAGATCTTCCAGGATGTCCTTCAACCGGCGGCGATCGGCGATGCTGGTGATCTTGCGCGACACGCCGCCGCCGCGGTTGGTGTTCGGCATCAGGACGCAATAGCGGCCGGCCAATGACAGGTAGGTGGTCAGCGCCGCCCCCTTGTTGCCGCGCTCCTCCTTGGCGACCTGCACCAGCATGATCTGGCGCCGCTTGACGACCTCCTGGATCTTGTAATGCCGCATCGGATGGGCGCGACGCCGCGCGGCGTCGGCCTCCTCGACTTCGTCGACCTCGTCGCCGCCCAGCGTCTCGACGCTTTCCGATTCGCCGTTCGCCACCGCGATGTCGCCGTCGCCCTGGCCGATGCCCTGGCCGATGCCCTGGCCGATGCCCTCGTTCAGCAGGTCGACCGCCGCACTCGCCGCGATCACCCGCGGCTCCTCGGTCAGTGTCTCGCCGAAGGCCGATGCCGCGACGGCAAAACCTACCGCCTCGCGCCCGGGCTCGCGACCGGGCATGCCCGGGCCCGCCGCCGCATCGTCGGATGCGGCCGGGGATGCGGCCGGGGACGCGGCCGGAGACGCGGCCGGTGCGGAATCTTCGGCCGTGGTCCAGGCGGCCTCGAAAAAGGACGGTTCGGCCGGCTGCGACGCGGCCTCGGCGGCGCGCGGCGGGACGAATTCGTCGGGCTCGGGATCGCGCCACGGTGCCGCATCGACGGCACCGCGGTCGTCCTCGCCGTCCCCGGGGGCCTCGTCATCGGGGGCCGCGTCCCCGCGGGCCTCGTCCCCGGGGGCCTCGTCCCCGGGGGCCTCGTCATCGGGGGCCTCGTCCTCGGCGGCGGCGCTTTCGCCCACCATCACCGTCTCGGGCAGCACCGAGGCGAGCGGCGCTCCCTCGGATTCGCTGTCATCGGCGGCCGGCACGTAGCCGTTGCCGGTCGTCGTCTCGACCTCCTCACGCTCCCGATCGCTCATCGGGATTCGGTAGTAATCGGGATGAATCTCGCTAAACGCCAGAAATCCGTGCCGATTGCCGCCGTAGTCGACAAACGCGGCCTGCAACGAAGGCTCGACCCGTGTCACCTTCGCTAGATAAATGTTGCCCTTGACCTGCTTTTTGGTGGACGACTCGACGTCGAATTCTTCGAGGCGATTACCGTTACTTACCACCACCCGAGTTTCTTCGGGGTGGGCGGCATCAATAAGCATGCGCTTTGCCATTCGGACGGAACTCCCAGGCGCGCGGCTGCAGCAGCCTTTAAGGCTGCCGGCGACGCGCTGCTGTGCGAAAGAAGGTGGTCGGGAAGCAAGCCGAAAGCGTTTGAGATCATGGCGTCGCGAAAATTGTTCATCAGCGTCGCATCAAAACACGCTCGGCTTCGGGTTCATTCAATGCATAGACCGGTGCTGCGACCCGGCGCGGCGGCAACCGAGTTGCCGATCATGCGGATGTGCGTCGCAGCCCCGCCGGGCGACGTGCCCGGTCGGCGGATTCGCATTCAGTAATCTACGTTGTAAATGCCGCCGCCACAATGCTTTCCTCGCCGCGCGCCCGGCGCGGCCCGCACAACCGCCTTGGACACAACCGCCTTGGACACAACCGCCTTGGAATAGCCACAGGGGTGGCGCATAAGGTGCGCCGCCCGCGGGGGCGGCTGCGCCAGCGCTTCGCCCCAGCCACAGGAACCCGCGCCGTCGCGCCTCATGGTCAAGCTTGTTCGCTTTTTCTTTGTCTCTACGGTGCTGGTGGCGCTCGCCGGCGGCGTCTTCGCCGGGCTGACGATCTGGTATTTCGGTCGCGACCTGCCCGACTACCAGGCGCTCGCGTATTACCAGCCGCCGATCACGACGCGCGTGCAAGCAGGCGACGGCCGGCTGCTCGCCGAATATGCCACCGAGCGCCGGGTGTTTGTCCCGATCGCGGCGATCCCGAAGCGCGTCATCCGGGCGTTCATCTCGGCCGAGGACAAGAATTTTTACAGCCATCACGGCGTCGATCCGATGTCGATCCTGCGGGCCGCGGTGACCGATATCGGCCGCTGGCGCAGCAACCGCCGCCCGATCGGCGCGTCGACGATCACCCAGCAGGTCGCCAAGAACATGCTGCTGTCGAACGAATTGTCGATCAGCCGCAAGATCAAGGAGATCCTGCTCGCCACCCGGATCGACGAGGCGCTGCCGAAGGACCGCATCCTCGAGCTTTACCTCAACGAGATCTATCTCGGCTCGGGGGCGTACGGGGTGGCGGCGGCGGCGATGACCTATTTCGACAAGTCGCTCGATCAGCTGAGCCTCGGCGAGGCGGCGTTTCTCGGCGGCCTGCCGAAGGCCCCCAACAACTACAACCCGGTACGCTTCCCGCAGGCGGCCAAGGCGCGCCGCGACTGGGTGCTCGACCGCATGGCAGAAGACGGCTACGCGAGCCCCGCAGAGGTCGCAGCGGCCAGGGCCGAGCCGCTGGTGACGCACCACCGCGAGGAGGCCGAGACCGTCAACGCGCCCTATTTCGCCGAGGAAGTGCGGCGCGAATTGCTGGCCCGCTATGGCGAGAAGATGCTCTACGAGGGCGGGCTATCGGTGCGCACCAGCCTCGATCCGGCGATGCAGGCGGCCGCCGACAAGACGCTGCGCGACGGGCTCATCGCCTATGACCGCGGCCATGGCGGCTGGCGCGGCGCCGTCGGGCATATCGATCCCGGCGCCGGCTGGCCGCACCGGCTCGCCGAGCAACCGCTGCCGGCCGGCGCCGATGCGGTCGGCTGGCGGCTCGCGGTGGTGCTGCACACCGAAAGTGACGGCGCGAGGATCGGCCTGAAGGGCGGCGAGACCGGCAGGATCCCGTTTGCCGAAATGCGCTGGGCGCGGCCGCTGCGCGCCAACGGCACGCGCGGCCCCGCGCCGCGCCGCGCCGCCGACGTGGTCAAGCCGGGCGACCTCGTGCTGGTCGAACGGCTGGCGGCCCATACCGGCAAGCAAGAGGCGCGGCATGGCAGGGCACCGGCGCCAGCGGTCGTGCCGGCCGATCTGTTCAACCTGTGCCAGATCCCCGATGTTTCCGGCGCGCTCGTTGCGATCGACCCGCATACCGGGCGGGTGCTGGCGATGACCGGCGGCTTCAGCTACGAATTGAGCCAGTTCGACCGCGCCACCCAGGCGAAGCGGCAGGAGGGATCGTCGATCAAGCCGTTCGTCTATCTGACGGCGCTGGAGCACGGCTTCACCCCGTCGACCCTGATCCTCGACGCGCCGATCGCGCTCAGTCAGGGTCCGGGGCTGCCGTTGTGGCGGCCGCACAATTACGAGGACCGCTATCTCGGACCGACGACGATGCTGGTCGGCCTCGAACATTCGATCAACGTCATGGCGGCGCGCACCGCGGCGATCATCGGCCTGGATGCGTTCGGCAATACGGTCGAGAAATTCGGCATCATGGACCACATGCCGCACGAGTACTCGATGTCGCTGGGCGCCGGCGAAACCACGCCCATGCGTCTGACTGCCGCCTATGCAATGCTGGTCAACGGCGGCAAGCGCATCACCCCGAGCCTCATCGACCGGGTGCAGGACCGCAACGGCAAGACGATCTACCGCGCCGACAACCGGCCGTGCGAGGGTTGCCGCGACGTCGAATGGCAGCACCAGAAAGTGCCGGTGATTCCCGATACGCGCGAGCAGATCGCCGACCCGGCCTCGGCCTTTCAGGTCGTCCAGATGATGGAAGGGGTCGTGCAGCGCGGCACCGGCCGCGCGGTGGCGGCCGTGGGCCGGCCGATCGCCGGCAAGACCGGCACAAGCAGCGATTGGGCGGACGCCTGGTTCGAGGGCTTCACCCCCGATCTCGCTGCCGGCGTGTTCGTCGGCTACGACGAACGGGTGTCGCTCGGCAACGGCGAACAGGCCGCCGTCGTGGCGGCGCCGATCTTTCGCGATTTCATGATCGCCGCGTTGCGGGATCGGCCGGCGACCGAGTTCCGCATTCCGCCCGGGGTGCAGCTCTACCGCGTCAGCCCGACGACCGGCCTGCCGCCGGGGCGCGGCGGGCCGGCGATCTGGCAAGCGTTCAAGACCGGCACCAACCCGACCACCAACCGCGATCTCGGGCTCCAGCGGTCGCCGAGCGGCCCGGCGACCGCGCCAGAAGCGACAACCGACGCGAACACAATTGACGCTGGAACGACAGACGCGGACACATCCGACGCGAGCGCACCCGATGCCGCGACATCCGATGCCGTGACACCCGATGCCGCGACACCCGATGCGACACTTGACGCGACACTCGACTCGCCAACAACCGATGCCGCGACACCCGCCGCGGCGCCGCCGGCCACGCCGCCGGCCGGGGCGACCCCGGCGAGCGGCACCGGCGGGCTCTATTGATTTTGAGGCCCTAACGAAACGGGGATGACCCATGCGCGCCGAAACACAGGCAGTCGTCGACGACATCAGAAAGTCGTTGGCGCTGCTGAGGAGGCATCTTTGACTGGGAGGCCGCCAACCGGCGCCTCGCCGAGCTGAACGCCAAGGCGGAAGATCCCAAGCTGTGGGACGATCCCGCCGCGGCCCAGGCGGTGCTGCGCGAACGCACCCGCCTCGAGCGGGCAATCGACAGCTACCGCCGGATCGAACGCGAGGTCGACGAAGCGGTCGAGCTGATCGGCCTGGGCGACGCCGACGGCGACACCGCGATCGTCGCCGAAGCGGAGGCGGGTCTCGCGGCGCTGCGCCAGGAAGCGCAGCGGCGCGAGGTCGAGAGCCTCCTATCGGGCGAAGCCGACGGCAATGACTGCTATCTCGAAGTCCACGCCGGCGCCGGCGGCACCGAGGCGCAGGACTGGGCCGAGATGCTGTTGCGCATGTATGTCCGCTGGGCCGAGGATCACGGCTGCAAGGTCGAGTGGATCGAGGAGAGCGCCGGCGAAGAGGCCGGCCTCAAATCGGCGACGGTGCGGATCAGCGGCCCCGACGCCTATGGCTGGCTGAAGACCGAGAGCGGGGTGCATCGCCTGGTGCGCATCTCGCCGTTCGATTCCGCCGCGCGGCGCCACACCAGCTTCGCCTCGGCGTGGGTCTATCCGGTGGTCGACGAAAAGATCGAGGTCGAGATCAACGACAAGGATCTGCGCATCGACACCTATCGTTCCTCGGGGGCCGGCGGGCAGCACGTCAACAAGACCGACAGCGCGGTTCGCATCACCCACCTGCCGACCAACATCGTCGTGCAATGCCAGAGCGAGCGCTCGCAGCACCAGAACCGGGCGCACGCCTTCGCGATGCTGCGCGCCCGGCTTTACGAGCTCGAATTGCAGAAGCGCGAGGATGCGACCGCGGCGATGAATGCCACCAAGACCGATATCGGCTGGGGCCACCAGATCCGCTCCTACGTGTTGCAGCCCTACCAGATGGTCAAGGATTTGCGCACCGGGGTCGAAACCGGCAATCCCGCTTCCGTGCTCGACGGCGATATCGATCGCTTTCTCGCCGCCGCGCTGGCGCAGCGCATCGCGGGCGCCGACGCAATCACCAGCACGGGCTAACCGGCCAAGGGGCGGGTATGGCGGGGGGCGAGGCAGACTGCGTGAAAATGCCACGGAGTGCCAAAAAACCGCGTGACCCGGTGAGACGATTTGCGTACTATCGCAGCACAAGCAAATCGACAGGGCGTAGAAAGCTAGGCCCGAGTTTAGGGAGGTTCGCGAGTGCCGGCCGAAAACGGCAGTTTTCGGCGGTAAAGAAATCGCAAGAATGAGCTGGCAGGGCATACGCCCTGCCTTCTTTTTGGGCACCCGGCACCGGCCATGACCGGCGGACAGCGCTACGCCGCAGCCGGACCGCCTGCATCACGCCCGCTGCAAACGGATTCCTGGATTCCTGATGAGCGCTCCAATCGAGGATTACGGTATCATCGGCAATGCCCACACTGCCGCGCTGGTGTCGCGCGGCGGCTCGATCGACTGGCTGTGCCTGCCGCGCTTTGATTCGGAGTCGGTGTTTGCGGCGTTGCTTGGCGACGCCGGCAACGGCCGCTGGCTGCTGGCGCCGCAGGGCCCGATCGAGAGCTCCTCGCGCTGCTATCGCGGCGAGACCGGTATCCTGGAGACGCGGTTCGAGACCGCGGAGGGCGCCGTCACGGTCATCGACTTCATGCCGCTGGCGGAAGAGGGCGAGAATCAGGTCGATCTGATCCGGTTGGTGCGCGGCGAGCGCGGCTGCGTCACGATGCTTACCGAGATCATCTTGCGCTTCGATTACGGCCGCGGCGTCCCGTGGGTGCGGCAGCATTTCGGCGGCCCGGTGGCGATCGCCGGGCCCAACGCGGTTCAGTTCATCGCGCCGGTGGCATTGCGCGGTACCTCCGAGATGACGACGGTCGGCGAATTCACCGTCAGCGCCGGCGAGACGGTGCCGTTTACGATGAGCTGGTATCCCTCGCACCACAAAGGCTTCCGCTATCGCGACCCGGAGGAGATTTTGCGGGCGACCGAGACCCGGTGGCACGATTGGTCGAGCCAGTGTTCCCTGCGCGGGCGCTGGCGCGACGCCGTCATCCGCTCGCTGATCACCCTGAAGATGCTGACCTATCAGCCGACCGGCGGGATCGTCGCGGCGGCCACGACCTCATTGCCGGAGTGGCTCGGCGGGGTGCGCAACTGGGACTATCGGTTCTGCTGGATCCGCGACGCGACCCTGACGCTCTATGCGCTGCTGACCGCGGGCTACCGCGGCGAGGCGCGGGCCTGGCGGGAATGGCTGCTGCGCGCCGCGGCCGGCCATCCCTCCGAGATGCAGATCATGTACGGCCTGGCCGGCGAGCGCCGCCTGAGCGAATACGAGATCCCGTGGCTCGCCGGCTACGCCGACAGTCGCCCGGTGCGTATCGGCAATGCCGCGCACGAACAGCTGCAGCTCGACGTCTATGGCGAGCTGATGGATGCGCTGTACGCCTGTCACCGCTACGGCCTCGAAAGCAGCCCCTTTGCCTGGGACCTGCAGACGAAGCTGCTGGAGTATCTGGAGACGATCTGGGAGCAGCCGGACCAGGGCATCTGGGAGGTGCGCGGCGAACCGCGCCACTTCACTTTTTCCAAGGTCATGTGCTGGGTCGCCTTTGACCGCGGCGTCAAATCGATCGAGCAGTTCGGCCTCGAAGGACCACGCGCGCATTGGGACGAGGTGCGGCAAAAAATCGCGGAGCAGGTCCTCGAGAACGCCTATGATCCCAAGCGCAACACCCTCGTCCAATATTATGGCGCGCCCGATCTCGATGCCTCGCTGCTGCTGATCCCGCAGCTCGGCTTTCTGCCGCTCGACGACCCGCGGATCCGCGGTACGATCGCGGCGGTCGAGCGCGAACTGGTGCGCGACGGGTTGGTCTACCGTTATCCGACGCAGCCTGAGACGGACGGGCTGCCGGCCGGCGAAGGCGCGTTTCTGCCGTGCAGTTTCTGGCTGGCCAACAGCATGGCCTTGACCGGCCGGCGCGACGAGGCGGTCGCGTTATTCGAACGGCTGCTCGTGCTCGGTAACGATCTCGGCCTGATGGCCGAGGAATACGACCCGCAGGAGCGTCGCCTGCTCGGCAATTTCCCGCAGGCCTTCTCGCACACCGGAATCATCAACACGGCCGCGCATCTGGCCGAACTCGACAGCGCTTCGGTCGCCCGCGGCGCCGGCCATCGGCGGCGCACGCCCAGGCAGCCCGCCCGGTAGCAGCCGCCAGCCCCGGCGAATCCAGCCCCGGCGAATCGATTGCCGCTGGCGATCGCCCATGGCATCGCCGTCGCGCCTGCATCAGGCCGGTTTCGGCGCCCGCAACGGCAAGGCTGTCATCAGCCGGGCGGCGTGCCATTCTGGCTCCAGAACCAATGCGGGGACCGATGCCGCTCGCCGATTTTGTCCATTTGCGCACCCACTCGGCCTATTCGCTGTCGGCCGGGGCGATCAAGGTCAAGGAGCTGGTCGGGCTGTGCCGCGGCGAGGCGATGCCGGCGGTGGCGATCACCGACAGCGGCAACCTGTTCGGCGCCCTGGAATTCGCCACCGTCTGCGCCGATGCCGGGATCCAGCCGATCATCGGCGTCGAGATCGCGCTGGTCAGCGAACCGGCCGTTGGCGAGCGGGCTGTCGGCGAGCGGACACCGGCTCATAACGCCGAGCCCGAGCGCATCGTGCTCTTGGTGCAGAACGAGGCGGGCTACCGCAACCTGATGCAACTCACCAGCCGCGCCTTTCTCGACGGCGAGGCCGGCGCCGAGCCGGCGGTGTCGCTCGCCGCGCTCGCCGCCGCCAGCGAGGGGTTGCTCTGCCTCGCGGGCGGCGCCGGCGGCCCGCTCGGGCATCTCGTGGCGGAGGGGCAGGGCGAGGCGGCCGCGGCGCTTCTCGCCCGGTTCAAGACGCTGTTTCCCGGCCGGCTCTACATCGAATTGCAGCGCCACGGCCTGCCCGAGGAGGCGCGCAGCGAAGCGGGGCTTATCGAGCTCGCCTATGCCCACGATCTGCCGCTCGTCGCCACCAACAACGCCTTCTTCCCCGATCGCGAGTTCTATGAGGCGCATGACGCGCTGCTCTGCGTCGCGCAGGGCAAGGCGGTCGCCGACGACGACAGGAAGCGCCTGACGCCGCATCACTATTTCCGCCCGGCCGGCGAGATGCGCGCGCTCTTCGCCGACCTGCCGGAAGCCTGCGACAACACGCTTGTCATCGCCCGGCGCTGCGCCTTCATCCCGCAATCGCACCGGCCGATCCTGCCGCCGTTTGCCACCGGCGACGGCGCCGACGAAGCCGGTGCGCTGCGCCGCGACGCGCGCGCCGGGCTGGCGGCCCGGCTCGCCGCCGCCGGCATCGACGAGACGGCGGCGCCGGCCTATCGCGAACGCCTCGAATTCGAACTCGACATGATCGTCGCAACCGGCTTTGCCGGGTATTTCCTGATCGTCGCCGACTTCATCCAGTGGGCCAAGCGCCAGGGCATCCCGGTCGGGCCGGGGCGCGGCTCGGGGGCCGGCTCGGTGGTTGCCTGGTCATTGACGATCACCGATCTCGACCCCTTGCGGTTCGGCCTCCTGTTCGAGCGCTTCCTCAACCCCGAGCGCGTGTCGATGCCCGATTTCGACATCGATTTCTGCCAGGACCGGCGCGACGAGGTGATCCGCTACGTCCAGGGGAAATACGGCCGCGACCGGGTGGCCCAGATCATCACCTTCGGGAAATTGCAGGCGCGCGCGGTGTTGCGCGATGTCGGCCGGGTGCTCGGCATGCCCTACGGCCAGGTCGACCGCCTCTGCAAGCTGGTGCCCAACAACCCGGCGCACCCGGTCAGCCTCGCCAAGGCGATCGCGGGCGAGCCGCAACTGCAGCAGCTACGCGACAGCGACGAGACCGTGGCGCGGCTGATGACGATCGCCTTGAAGCTCGAAGGGCTCTACCGGCACGCCTCGACCCATGCCGCCGGGGTGGTGATCGGCGACCGGCCCTTGGCCGAGCTGGTGCCGCTCTACCGCGACCCGCGCTCCGACATGCCGGTGACCCAGTTCAACATGAAATGGGTGGAACTCGCCGGCCTCGTCAAATTCGACTTTCTCGGCCTCAAGACGCTGACCGTGCTGGCGCGCTGCCTCGACCTGTTGGCGGCGCGCGGGGTCAGCCTCGACCTCGCCAACCTGCCGCTCGACGATCCCGCGACCTTCGAGCTGTTGTCGCGCGGCGACACGGTCGGGGTGTTCCAGCTCGAAGGCCAGGGGGTGCGCGACGTGCTGAAGAAGCTGCGCCCCGACCGCTTCGAGGACATCATCGCGGTCGGCGCGCTGTACCGCCCCGGCCCGATGGAGAACATCCCGCGCTACATCGCCGCCCGGCACGGTGAGGAGGCGCCCGACTACCTGCACCCCAAGATCGAGGGAATCCTGAAGGAAACCTACGGCGTCATGATCTACCAGGAGCAGGTCATGCAGATCGCCCAGGTACTGGCCGGCTATACGCTGGGCGGCGCCGATCTGCTGCGCCGCGCCATGGGCAAGAAGATCCAGGCCGAGATGGACGCGCAGCGCGCCCAATTCGTTGAAGGCGCCACATCCCGCGGTGTCGAGCGGGCGCGCGCCGAATTGATCTTCGACCAGATGGCCAAATTCGCCGGCTACGGCTTCAACAAGTCGCATGCCGCCGCCTATGCGCTGGTCGCCTACCAGACCGCCTATCTGAAGGCCAACCACCCGGTCGAATTCCTCGCCGCCGCGATGACCCTCGATCTCGGCAACACCGACAAGCTCAACCACTTCCGCCCGGAACTCGACCGGCTCGGCATCGCCCTCCTGCCGCCCGACATCAACCGCTCCGAGGTGACGTTTGCGGTGGAATTGGACGCCAAGAGCGGCAAGCCGGCGATCCGCTATGCGCTGGCCGCCGTCAAGGGCGTCGGCGCCCAGGCGATGCGCGACCTCCTCGCCGAGCGCAGCCGCAACGGCAGGTTCCGCGACCTGTTTGATTTCGCGGCGCGGCTCGACACGAAGAGCTTCAACCGCCGCCAGTTCGAGAGCCTCGTCAAGGCCGGCGCCTTCGATTGCCTCGACCCGAACCGGGCGCAGAGCTTTGCCGCCGCCGACTTGCTCTTACGCCAGGCGAGCCGCGCCGCCGAGGAGCGCGAAACGCGGCAGGAGAGCCTGTTTGCCGGCCTCGCCGGCCTCGCCGACGGGGGTTTTGCGGCGCGTCCGGCCTTGCCGGTGGTGGAAGATTGGCAGACCGGCGAGCGATTGCAAAACGAGCTCGACGCGATCGGTTTCTTTCTTTCCGGCCATCCGCTCGACCCTTATGGCCGGAGCCTCGAACGCGCCGGCATCCTGCGCTGGATCGATCTGCCGGCGGCCCTGGCGGCGGGCGGCTCGACCCGCTTTCGCCTCGCCGGCATCGTGATTGGCAGGAAGGAGCGCACCTCGGCGCGCGGCAGCCGGTTTGCCTTCATCCAGCTGTCGGATACCTCGGGCGCCTTCGAGATCACCGTGTTCTCCGAGGTGCTGGCGCAGGCCCGCGCCGTGCTCGACGGCGGCCATCCGCTGATCGTCACGCTCGATGTCCGGCGCGAGGAAGAAAACCTGCGCCTCACCGCGCAGAAGATCGAGCCGCTCGACAGCGTCGTCGCGCAGGCCGCGGCGGGCTTGCGCGTGTTTGTCGGCGAGGCGGAAGCGCTGACCCGGCTGAAGAGCGTCATCGCGCGCGAGGCCGGCGGACGTGGCCGGGTCATGGTCGTGCTCGACCTGCCGAGAAGCGAAGTCGAACTCGTGCTGCCCGGCGGCTTTCGTGTCGATTCGAAGATCCGCGCGGCGGTCAAATCGCTGCCCGGGATCGTCGACGTGCACGATATCTGAAAGATGTTCAGCCGAGGGTCGCGAGCGCCGGGCGCTGTGCGGTCCAGCCGGCCGCCTGCTCGTAGGCGTGGCCGACCCGTAGCACGCTCGCCTCGTCGAAGGCGCGGCCGACGAACTGCGCCGCCAATGGCAGGCCGTTCGCCGCAAAGCCGCAGGGCTGCGCCATTGCCGGGTGGCCGGTGACGTTGAACACCGAGCTGATCGGCTGCTGCTTGCGCCACGGGCCGTCGTCGGTCTCTTCCAGTAAGGGCGCCGGGCCGGGGATGACCGCGCTCAGCAGCACATCGCACTCTTCCAACAGGGCGTCGACCCGGGCCGTCAGGATGCGGCGCAGCCGCTGCGCCTGGACATACTGTGCCGCCGTGATGAACCCGCCGAGCATCAGCCGCTCGCGCGTGACGCGGGCGTAAAGCTCGGGGCGCTTGCGCAGATCGTCCTGGTGGATGGCAAACGATTCGCTGTGCGAGATCGTGCGGCAGACCGCCTGGAAATGGTCGTTGGGCGGCAGCCGGACCTCGATCACCGCGGCGCCGAGTTTCGCCAGAACCTGCGCCGCAACGTCGAGCGCCGCCCGCTGCTCGCTGCCGACGCCGGCATCATCGTTGAACGCGCGGGCATAGCCGATGCGCAGGCCGCCGATGCCCCGGCGCAGCGCGGCGCGGTAATCGGGCACCGGCAGATCGGCCGAGCCGGGATCGCGCGGGTCGTAACCGGCCAGCGCCTGCAAGGCCAACGCCGCGTCCTCGACGGTCCAGGTCAGCGGGCCGCAGGTGTCGAGGCTGTAGCACAGCGGCACGACGCCGCGCCGGCTGACCCGCCCGTAGGTCGGCTTCAGCCCGACCGTGCCGCAATAGGCCGCCGGCAGGCGGATCGAGCCGCCGGTGTCGGAACCCATCGCCAACGGCAGCACCCCGGCCGCCACCGCGGCAGCCGAGCCCGAGCTCGACCCGCCGGTGAAATGCGCCGTGTTCCACGGGTTGCGGGCCGGCGGAAACGGGAGGTCGAAGGCCGGGCCGCCGGTGGCGAATTCATGCGTCGCGAGCTTGCCGATCAACACCATGCCGGCGGCTTCGAGCCGCGCCGTGGTCGCCGCATCGGCCGCGGCGACATTGTCGAGCAACAGGCGCGAATGCGCCGTCGTGCGCAGCCCGGCGGCGTCGTAGATGTCCTTCAGCCCATAGGGAATGCCGTGCAGCGGGCCGCGCCGCCGCCCGCCGGCGATCTCCGCCGCGGCCCGTCGCGCCGCTGCGCGGGCCCGCTCGGCGGTGATCTCGATGAACGCGGCGAGCCGGTCGTTGAGCGCCGCTGCGCGGGCCAGCGCCGCCTCGGTCAGCGCCACCGGCGACAACTCGCCGGCGGCGATCCGATGGCTCGCCTCGGCGATGGTCGGCAGCGGCGCACCGGGATCGATTGCGCTCATGTCGGCCGCCGCGGCGCCAGATCGGGCAGCACGGCCGGCTCGTCGGCGTAGTTTAGCGGGTCGTCGAACACGCGCAGCAGCGCCTGCAGGCCCAGATACGCCTCGCGCATCGCCGCCCGGCGCTCGGGCGCGATCGCAAGGCCGGCGCGCCGCACCGCGGCGGCGAATTCATCCTCGGGCTCGGTCGGCATCGCGGTTCCCCTCGCCAGGTCGGGAGCCCGCGATCCTGCGCCAATCCGGGCGGCGGCTCAACCGGCCGCGCGTCGCCCGGCCCGAAATCGCTTGCCGGGACCGGGCGCAATCGCCGACCATCACGCGACGCGGGCCGCGGCCCCTTTCATCGCCCCTTTCAGCGCAAGGCATGCGACATGAGCGAACCCTATCTGAAAAGCGGCATCTTCCTGGCGCCGTTTCACAACCACGATGAAAACCCGACCCTGTCGATCGAGCGCGATCTCGAGCTCTTGGAGCATCTCGACCGGCTGAATTATCACGAGGCGTGGATCGGCGAGCATCATTCGGGCGGTTTCGAATTGATCGCCTGCCCGGAGATGTTCATCGCCGCGGCGGCGCAGCGCACCCGCCACATCCGCCTCGGCACCGGGGTCGTCTCGCTGCCCTACCACAACCCGTTCATGGTGGCCGACCGGATGGTCCAGCTCGATCACATGACGCGCGGCCGGGCGATGTTCGGCGTCGGTCCCGGCGCCCTCGTCCACGACGCCTTGAAGATCGGCGTCGATCCCTTGAAGCAGCGCCAGATGATGAATGAGGCGTTTGACGTCATCGTGCCGCTGTTGCGCGGCGAGACGGTGAGCGCCAAGACCGACTGGTTCGAACTGGTCGAGGCGCAATTGCAGTTGCGCTCCTATACCAGGCCGACCATGGAGCTGGCGGTCGCGGCGGCGCGCTCGCCGTCGGGCTCGCTGTTGTCCGGCAAATACGGCGTCGGCATGCTGTCGATCGGCGGCACCAGCGCGATGGCGATGGAGCGCCACACCGAGAACTGGGGCCTCTACGAGGCGACGGCGCGCGCCAACGGCCATGTCCCCGACCGCAAGAACTGGCGCGTCGTCGGCATGTTCCACATCGCCGAGACCCGCGAGGAGGCGCGCCGCAACGTGCGCTTCGGGGTGCAGTCTTTCGCCAATTATTTCCGCGATGTGGCGACCTTCCCGATCATCCCGGCCGATGTTGCCGACCCCTGCGAATGGCTGATCGAAACGGGCACCGCGTGCATCGGTACGCCCGACGACGCGATCGCCTATATCGAGCGGCTGATGGCCGGTTCCGGCGGTTTTGGGGTGATCTGCGAGCTGGCCCAGAACTGGGCGGACTGGGATCAGACCAAGCGCCATTACGAGCTGATGGCGCGCTTTGTGCATCCGCATTTCCAGCAAAGCCGGGAACTATTGCGCGGCAGCTACGATTTTGCGACCAGCCATCACGTCGATTTTACCGGCAAGGCGAGCGCGGCCATCCAGGCGGAGATCGACAAGCACACCGCCCGGCAGGCCGGTGAGGAGAAGAAGGCGGCAGCGGAATGAAACCGCAACCACCAGCCCGCGGGATCCGATCGAACCTGCCCAGATTGACAGAAACATCGGAGATTGCTGATACCTAGTCCTAGGCTCGCATAGACCCCATTTGAGTCGTGATGGGGCGTTGACTACGATCTGCGCTCCACAGAAGGGGCGGGGGACGACATGCACGAGGTGTTGCCATGGAAAGCCGCGAACGAGCGGGAGCGGCCCCCACCGCCACCGCCGCCGCCACGACCAACGCCATCCCCGCAGCGGCCTCCGGAACCGCGGGTGCCGCCGCGCGAGATACCTCGCCAGCTACCGAGCCGCAGTCCGGGACGGGAGATACATCCGGATCCATGGCCGAAACGGTAGACGGCATCACGATAAGCTGTCTTACAAACGCTCACTATCACTCCGGTCGCGAGGCATTCCTCGACAATGTGCACCGTTGGTTTATGTTCGGGGTAATCGCCCTCGGAGCTGCTGCGCTAATTGATATCTTCCCGGCATCGCAGCGTGACTGGGTAAAGGGTCTCTGCACCGCCGGGGCTGCTATACTGGGTGCGCTTGACCTAACCTTTGACCTTTCGAATCGCGCGCGCTCACACTCGATGATGAGGCGACGCTATTTTGAGCTGCTCGCTGACGTGCGAGAGGGGAAGAAAACGCCCGGCCAAGCTCGCGTAGATTTGGAAAGGCTCAGCGGTGACGAGGAACCGCCTTATCGAGTACTCTTGCTTTCCAGCTGGAATCAAGCACAACGAAGTGTATATGGAAATAAGGCACTCAATTTTGCGATCACCAAAACGGGTATGCTTTTCAAGAATTTTTTTCGCCGGCCGGGCGCGTCCTATCCAGTAACAGAAATAAATTCGGAGGCGTAGTTTTTGCGCCGTGGGTGAAGTAGATGACAGCACAGAACCGGTTTTTCGACGATGTCGCACGGGTCGCAGCCGGGGCGGCAGGAGCGATCTCCGGGGTGCGGGACGAGCTCGGGATGCGCCTGCGCGACCAGCTCGAACGGGTGCTGGCGGGGATGGACTTGGTCAGCCGCGAGGAGTTCGAGGCGGTCAAGGCGATGGCGGCCAAGGCGCGCGAGGAGCAGGAATTGCTGCTGGCCCGGGTCGAGGCCCTGGAGGCGCGGCTGGCGACGCCGGAGGAAAATCCCTCAATCCCCTGAGCCAGACGCGGGTCTTAACGCTAAATCTAGTCTTGCCATGGCTGCCCGCCTTTGGCAGCGTAGGATTGCTCAAAAATTTGGCGTCGCCCGCGAACCGATCCGGAAGGAGTTTGCCGCTGGATTATCGAAGCACACCGACCCGCTTAACGTTTCGTCGAGTCGCCTCCAGGAGGGCCCGATGACCTCTGTTTCCATGGTTGAAGTTCATTCTCCTACCGGCAATCCGATCGACCTCGTCGAAGAAATCGTCGTCGCCAATGACTGGGCGCACGACCGTGCCAGCGAGGAGGAAATGATCATCGAGATCGGCGGTCGCTGGTGCGATTACCGACTGTATTTTCTGTGGCAGGAGGAGCTGAGCGCCCTGCATTTTTCCTGCGGGTTCGACATGAAGGTGCCAAGGCGCCGGCGTGGGCCGCTCTATGAACTGCTGGCGCTGGCCAATGAGCGGCTTTGGCTCGGGCATTTCGATCTGGCCGCGGGCGACACCTCGCCGGCGTTCCGCTACGCCGTGCTGCTGCGCGGCACCGGCACGGCGAGTTCGGAGCAGGTCGAGGATCTCGTCGATATCGCGGTGGCGGAATGCGAACGGTTTTATCCGGCTTTCCAGCTGGTGATCTGGGGCGGCAAGTCGCCCGAGGAAGCGATGGCGACGGCGATGATCGAGCCGATCGGCGAGGCCTGAGGGGCGGCCGGAAGGACGCGCCGCGATGAGCGCGACAGCCGCGCGGGCGCCGGCGAAAGCCGGTACGCTCGTCCTCGCCGGGTGCGGCCAGATGGGGTCGGCGATGCTGCGCGGCTGGCTGGCGCGCGGCGCGGCCGGAGGGTATCTGGTGGTCGAGCCGGCGCGGGCGGATCTAGCGGCGGATCTAGCGGACCATGTCGATGTCAGCTGGTTCGACCGGCCTGACGATCTGCCGGCCAATTTCGTGCCCGATGCGGTGGTCTTTGCCGTCAAGCCGCAGGTCATGGATGCGGTTTTGCCGCCCTATCGCCGCTTTGCCGGGCCGGCGACGCTGTTTGTGTCGATCGCCGCCGGCAAGACGATCGGCAGCATCGCCCGGCATCTCGGCGAGGACGCGGCGATCGTCCGCTGCATGCCCAATACCCCGGCCGCGATCGGGCGGGCCATCACCGTCGCCTGTCCCAACCAGCGGGTCGGGGCGGCGCAGCGCGCGCTGTGCGAGGCGCTGCTCGCCGCGATCGGCGACAGCACCTGGGTCGAGGACGAAGCGTTGATGGACGCGGTAACGGCGGTGTCGGGCAGCGGCCCGGCCTATGTTTTCCTGCTGATCGAGGCGCTGGCCGAGGCCGGGGTGCGGGCCGGGCTGCCCGCCGATCTGGCGCTGAACCTCGCCCGCGCCACCGTTGCCGGCGCCGGCGAATTGGCGCGACAGTCGCCGGAAATGCCGTCTCGCCTGCGCGAGAACGTCACCAGCCCGGGCGGCACGACGCGCGCCGCGCTCGACATCCTGATGGGCGAACACGGCCTGCCGGAACTGCTCGATCGCGCCGTCGCCGCGGCGACCGCACGGTCGCGCGAATTGGCCAGCTGAGGGCGACGGGCGATGGCAAGGAGCCGCTCGTCGCGCGTCTCGGGTGGTGCGGCGTCCCCGCCCGCGAGCGAGCGCGATCGCCTCGTTGACGCGACGCTGCGGCTGATCGCGCAGGAAGGGTGGCGGCGGCTCTCGATGGCGGCGATTGCTGCCGAGGCCGACCTGCCGATCCTCAGTCTTTACCGCGAGTTCCGCGCCAAGCCGGCCATCCTGGCGGCGTTCTACCGGCGGATTGACGAGGCGGTCCTGGCCGCTCCGGTCGAGGCGGAGGCCGGCGAGCGGCCGCGCGATCGGGTCTTCGACCTGTTGATGCGTCGATTTGACGCGCTTCGACCCTACCGAGCGGCGCTCGAGGTGCTCGCCCGCGAATTGCCGAGCGATCCACTCAGCGCCTTGGCCCTCGGCACCCGGTTGTTGTGCTCGATCGGCTGGATGCTCGACACCGCCGGCATCGCCACCCAGGGCCTCGGCGGCGTGCTGGCGGTCAAGCTGACCGCCGGCATCTATCTGGCGACGGTGCGCGTCTGGCTGCGCGACGAGACGCCCGATCTCGCGCCGACCATGGCGGCGCTCGACCGCCGGCTGCGCTCCGTCGAGCGTTGGTTCCGGCCGGCGCGCCGGCCGCGGCAGGGCGAGACCGCAGCCCCCGCCTGACGGGCAATTTGCTGCACTGCAAAATTCTCTTGACGCGACCCTAGATCACCGCGATATAGGGCGTTGTGCAATGCACAAATCCCCAGGCCTCTAACTCCGGGAACCCGATAAATGGCTGATGCTCGTCCGAACCCGTTCGATTTTGACG
Organism: Allostellaceae bacterium; assembly: GCA_035534535.1. Lineage (GTDB taxonomy): Bacteria > Pseudomonadota > Alphaproteobacteria > ATCC43930 > CGMCC-115725 > DATARH01. The sequence goes on from DATLRS010000007.1 coordinate 32,432, forward strand.
TGACCAAGATGTTTGCCGATTTCCGGTTCCGCCCCTTCGATGTCGAGGCGGTGTGGGCGGCGCAGCGCCGCAACCTCGAGGCGCTGAGCCAAGCCAACCAGGCTGCCGTCGAAGGCGTGCAGGCCGTGGCACGCTATCAGATCGAACTGACGCGCGAGACCTTCGAGGGCCTCTCGGTGCTGATGCGCGAGTTGGCGCAGCCGGCCTCGACCGAGGACCGCCTCGCCAAGAACACCGAATACATGAAGAAGATGATCGAAAAGGGCGTCAATGGCGGCCGTGAGATCGCGACGATCGCGACCAAGGCCGGCAGCACGGCCACCGCGATCCTGCACAAGCGCGCCACCGAAGGGCTCGACGAGATCCGCGCCATCGCCGCCCAGCAGACGACGCCCTCCTGACACGTCGCTGATCAGGCCGATCAGGCCGCTCAGATCGATCCGTCATTCCCGCGCAAGCGGGGGTGAGGGCCCCAGTCTGCGTCAGCGTGGCAGGTGGACGCGGGCGCGCAGGCCGCCATGGGGCGAGGCTTCGAGCCGCACGTCGCCGCCATGGCTGCGCGCCACATCGCGCGCGATCGTCAGCCCGAGACCGATGCCGCCGGTGGACGGGTTGCGCGACGCGTCGAGCCGGATGAACGGCTGGAAGACCCGGTCGCGCTCGGCCGCCGGGATGCCCGGCCCGTCATCGTCGATCAGGATGTCGACGCCGTCCTCGACCGGCACGCTCGACAGCCAGACATGCTGGCCGTAGAGCCGGGCATTGGCAATCAGGTTGGCGAGGCAGCGGCGCAGCGCATGCGGCCTGACCGGCAAAACCAGTCTGCCCGGCTGGTCGACCGCCAGCGACGTCCCTTCGCGGCGCGCCGCCGCCGCCAGATCCTCCAGCATCGGCGTGATGTCGGTATCGACCGGGCTCTCGGTCCCTGCGCCGCGCGCGAAATCGAGGTAGAGGTTGACCAGCCGCTCCATGTCGATGACGTCGGATTTCAGTTCGGCGACGACCGGATCGCCATCCATCAATTCGAGCGCCAGCTTCATGCGGGTCAACGGCGTGCGCAGATCATGCGATACCCCGGCCAGCATCTCGGTGCGCTGACGGATCTGCCGCTGAATGCGGTCGCGCATGCTGATGAAGGCGGCCGCCGCCTGGCGCACTTCGAGCGCTCCCTCGATCTTGGAGAAGGCGACCGCCCGGCCCTTCCCGAAACCCTCGGCCGCGGCCGCGAGGCGGCGCAGCGACTTGACCTGATTGCGCAGGAACAGCGCCGCGACGCACAACAGGACCAGCGACGAGCCGACCATCCACATGATAAAAATGTAAGTTGTCGGCGTATACAGCCGGCTGAGCGGCACATCGACGGTCAGCACGCCCTCGGGGACCTGCACCGCGATCAGCACGCGGTGGCTGTGACTGATCGCGTCGATCGTGAACGGCCGCCGCACCCGGTCGATCATCTCGCGGCGCAGCTTGGCCTGCAGCATCGTGCCGCTCGGCGGTCCGGGCGGCGCCAGCACCGCAGCGCGGCGCAGACCGAAAGTGAGTTCGCTGACCGCGCCGACACGATCGAACAGGTGCCGCCGCCCGGCCGCCGACGGGGTAAGTTTCATCGCATCGATGACCATCGCGACGTCGCCGGCGACATCGGCGGAAAACCGGTACGACACGGCCTCCCAATGGCGATCGTAAAAGATCCAGGTCGAGATGATTTGCAACAGGACGAGCGGCATCACGATCAGCAGCAGCGAGCGGCCGAACATCGACTGCGGCAGCAGCCGCTTGATCCAGCCGCGCTGGCGAATGTCGAGAGCGTCCGGCGCGACGTCCGGCATCGCCGTCACCTCGCCACCCTCACTCGGGCTTGAGCGCATAGCCGGTGCCGCGTACGGTTTGCAGATAGCGCGGATAGCGCGGGTCCGCCTCGATCTTGCGGCGCAGCCGGGTCATCTGCACATCGACGTTGCGGATGTTGCCGCCAAACTGTGCCGATTGCGACAAATCCTCGCGCGATACCGGCTCCCCGGCATGCGCCGCAAGGCTCGCCAGCAGGCCGCACTCGGCGGCAGTCAGGTGCACGATGGCGCCATCGTGAAACAGCTCGCTACGGTCGAGGTCGAAGCGGAACATGCCAAAGCGGACCGCGCGCTCGGCGGTGTCGGGCGCGCCGCGGCGATCGATGATGTTGCGAATGCGCAGCACCAGCTCGCGCGGCTCGAACGGCTTGGCGAGGTAGTCGTCGGCGCCCTGTTCCAGCCCGTAGACCCGATCCTCGGGCTCGCTCATCGCGGTCAGCAGCAGGATCGGGACGCGCGGCGTGGCTCCGGCGCGGCGCAGCGCCCTTGTCAGGTCGAGCCCGTTCTCGCCCGGCATCATCACGTCGAGCACGATCAGGTCGAAGGCAAAGCGCGCCAGATTGGCGCGCGCCTCCGCGGCGTCGGCCGCGATCGTCACGCGAAAGCCGTTCTCGAACAGGTAGCGGCGCAGCAATTCGCGCAGCCGCGCGTCGTCGTCGACGACAAGAAGGTGGTGTTCGAGATCGGCCATCGCGCTTCACTATACCCCATGCCGCCGCTCAACGCCGCGCCGGCTCAAAGCGTCGGCGGTCCTCCTCGTCGGCGATGATGGCGAGCAGCACCTTGCGGAACCCCTCGACCGCCGGCGCGCCGCCCTTGCGGTAGGCGGCCGCGACGCGGGCCCGCTGCGGCTCCGACAGGCGTCGTTCCAGCTCGCGGCCGCTGGTCGTCAATTCGAGCAGGCGCTGGCGGCGATCGGCGGCGCCGCGATGCTGAATGATAAAGCCCTGGCGCACCAGCTGACCCAGCACCCGATTGAGGCTCTGCTTGGTGATGCGCAGGATGTCGAGCAACTCGCCGACGGTCATCTGCGGATGGCGCCCGACGAAATGCACGACCCGGTGATGGGCCCGCCCGAACCCGTATTGCTCGAGGATCGCGTCGGGCTCGGCGGTGAAGTCGCGATACGCGAAAAACAGCAGCTCGATGCCCTGGCGAACCAGTTCCTCGCGCCCGCCCGCCAGCGCGGCCTGCTGCTCCCCGCTGCGATTTTTTATGTCAGTCATATTGACTTATTCGGCAACGTTCGGTACAAGTGGGGCGTCTTCTGCGATATAAAGTTCCCCGTGGCCCGACTCCACGCCCAATCCGGCGCCAGCCGGTCCTCGACCAGCGCAGCGGGCCATGCCGACCAATTTCTCCGGTGCCAGGAGGACATCATGTCCCAACTCCCCTTCGACGATCGCGACGGCTTCATCTGGTATGACGGCCGGCTTGTCGCATGGCGCGATGCCAAGCTGCATGTGCTGACCCACGGTCTGCATTATGCGAGTTGCGTGTTCGAAGGCGAGCGCGTCTACAACGGCACGGTCTTCCGCATGGAGGACCACAACGCGCGGCTGGTCAACTCGGCGAAGATCATGGGCTTCGAGATCCCCGCCAGCATGGACGATCTGGCCCGCGCGACGCACGAGGTGATCAGCAGCAACAACATCCGCGACGGGTATGTCCGGCCGATCGCCTGGCGCGGCGCCGAGCAGATGGGCGTCTCGGCGCAGGAGAACAAGATCCATCTGGCGCTCGCGTGCTGGGACTGGCCGGCCTATTTCTCGCCGGAAGCGCGCGCCAAGGGCATCAAGATGCTGTGGTCGCGCTGGGCCCGCCCGGCGCCCAACACCGCGCCGGTGCATGCCAAGGCCTCCGGGCTCTACATGATCTGCACGATGGCCAAGCACGAGGCCGAGGCCGAGGGCTGCGACGACGCGCTGATGCTCGATTGGCGCGGCAACCTCGCCGAAGGCACCGGCGCCAATCTCTTTCTCGCCTTCAACGGCGAACTGCACACCCCGACGCCGGACTGCTTCCTCAACGGCATCACCCGGCAGACCGTGATCGGCCTCGCCAAGGCCCGCGGCATCAAGGTCGTCGAGCGCACCATCCTGCCCGAGGAACTGGCCAAGGCCGACGAGATGTTCCTGACCGGTTCGGCCGCCGAGGTGACGCCGGTCGGCGAGATCATCGGCCCAGTCGGCCACTACCGCTTCACCCCCGGCACGATGTGCCGCCTGATGTGGGAGGATTTCGACCGGCTGGTCGGGAAAAAAGTGGCGAGCGCGGCGTAGCCGCCGCAGCCTGCGCACCCCCGCGAACCTCCCGGGCGGCGACGCGCGCGTCCGGTATCACTCCGATACCGGGATGATGACCTTCTCGTCGATGACGAAGGTCTTGATGCCGCCGATGAAGAGCGCGCCGTCATCGTGCAGTCGCTTTGCCTCGGGCGAGGCGTTGGCGCGCTCCATCGCAGCGCGGTCGTCGTACCACAATTCGGCGATGCCATCGACCGCGACCGCGGTCGTCGCGATGTCGGCGCGGGTGCGCTCACCCGCGATGTGGTTCTGCACGTAGCGCCTGACGCCGGGCACGGCATGCGCCAGCGGCGCGTGAATCTCGACCCAATGCCCGACGAACTCGTCGTGCGTTAGTTCGGGCCGGCGGGTCAGCAGCGACAGGCTCTTGATCATCGGGCGCCTCACCGTTTGGGTCATTGCGAGAAGCGGAGCGACGAAGCAATCCCGATTCGCGCTCCCTTGCCTGCCGAGATTGCTTCGCTTTGCTCGCAATGACACGCAAAAAGAGGCCCGCCGAAGCGGGCCTCTCGCAGCGCCGGGATCGCTACCGGTCGCGGCGGCGAGGAGCTGTTGCTCCCTCTCCCCCCCTCGGGGTGGAGAGGGTTGGGGTGAGGCGGGGGATACCACAGCGTTGGCCGGGACCCACCTCACCCTCCCATTGCTCCGCAATGGGCCCCTCCCTCTCCCCCCTGAAGGGCGGAGAGGGATAGTCCTACGAAAAGACGATCTCGACCCGGCGGTTCTGCGGCTCGCGCACGCCGTCGGCAGTCGGCACGCGATTGTCGTTCTCGCCGTGGCCGCTGACCATCATGTCGTCCTGCGGCACGCCGAGCCGGGAGAGCGCCTCCGCCACCGCATGGGCGCGCCGTTCCGACAGCCGCTGGTTGTAGCCGGGCGAGCCCGAGCGGTCGGTATAGCCGGTGACCTGGATCTGCACCCGGGCGCCGGATTTGTAGGCGTCGGCCGCCTGCTCGACGATGCGCATCCCCTGCGCCGTGATCGCGGCGCGGTCCCAATCGAAGAACACCAGGAAGACGCGGCGCTGCACCACCGGCGGGGCCGGCGTCGCCTCCGGTGCCACCACCGGCGGCGGGGCCGGCGGCGGCCCGAAGCGATAGATCATGCTCGCCATCAGCGTGTGGGTGCTGTAGCCGGTGGTGTATTTGATCGCCGGCGTGGTCGGCACGCGGAAGGTGGCGTCGGTCGTCCCGAGGTAGCGGTAATCGAGATCGAACGCGAGGTTCGGCGACAAATTATAGCGCAAGCCGGCGATCGCCTGATAGCCGAACTGCCAGTCGTTATCGTTCAAAGCCACCGCCAGGCCGGGCGAGGTGGCGTGGTCGATGATATCGACGGCGCCGACGCCGACGCCGATATGCGGCACCACCGGCCAGCCGTATTTGAAGTCGTAGAGCACGTTGGTCATGATCGCGTGCGACTCGCGGCTGCCGTGCACCGCCGGCAGGCTCGTCCCGCCGATCCTGAGACCGTTCAAATCGTTGCTGTGGTAGATGTATTCCTCCTCGAAGCGCCATGGGCCCCATTCATAGCCGGCACGCGCGCCGGCGGCGAAGCCGGAATCGAACCGGGCATGCGCCGAGGGCGCCCCGGTGACGTGGTCCCGCTGGTTTTCAAGGACGCTCCAGCCGCCTTCGCCGCCAAGGTAGAATGTCTGCGCCTGCGCTGTAGCGATAGGTAACGCCGCCGCCACCAAAAGGCAGGCGCCGACGACTACGCTGATCCGCGTCGACATCTTCCGATTCCCCTATGCATCGACCAAACTAGCGAGCACTCGCCCGCGTCCATATACGCTCAGAAACCAGGGATGATCCCTGCAGCATTGGAGGAGTTGTGGGAAATTGCCGAAATAGTTGGATCGCTAAATCAAAACGCGAATGCGTTGCCGGCGAATATTGCCAAAATCGGGAAGCTCTGGCCTCTCAGCCGCCCCGGCAGCCGTTCAGAAACAGCGCCACGCTGTCATCGACCCAGCGGCGCAGCGCCACGGGGGCGAACGCGGTACCAAGCCCGACGGCGCGCCGCCGCGGCGCCTCCACCACCATCAGGATGAATTGCTCGGCGGCAAAGCGCGGATCGATCGCGGCGATCTCGCCGGCCGCGATGCGCTGCTCGAGATGGCGCGCGATCCGCTCGATCCCGGCCGCCGCGCCCAGCTCATGCAGGATGCGGGCGAGGCCGGGAAAGCGATGCGCTTCGGCGATCACCATGCGATGCAGCGCCAGCGCCTCGGGGGTCAACGCCACCGCGAGCATGGTTTCGCCAGCGTGGCGCAACGCTTCAGCAAGGCTCGGCGCCTCGAGCAGGGCGGCGTCGAACGGCGGCGTCCAGCGCTCGACCAGCCGGCGGACCACCGCCTCGAACAATACCTCCTTGCCGCGAAAGCGATGGTAGAACGTGCGTTTCGAGATGCCGGCGCGCCTGGCGACGGCCTCGATGCTGGTCGTGCCAAAGCCGTCACCGAGAAACAGCGCGGTCGCAACGTCGAGAATCCGGTCCGAAAGCCGCGCCGATTCGAGTCGCGACGGCCGGCCGCCGCGGCGCCGCGGCCGCACCTCGTTGGCTGATTGCACCTCTGCCGACATGGCCGCCTCGCCGCGCTGCGCGGCGAAGCTTAGCCGCCCGCAAGGCAAACGCAACCGCGACCGCTTTGCACTGGGAAGTGGCGCCAATCGCCGCCATGATCGGCAGCGCGAACGGATCGAACGGAGGGGCGCGAAAAATGAAGATCGACCTGACGGGAAAGCGGGCGGTGGTCACCGGCGGCAGCCGGGGGATCGGCCGGGCGATCGCGCTGGCGTGCGCCGAAGCGGGCGCGGCGGTGTCGATCTGCGCCCGCGGCGCCGCGGCGCTCGGCGCGGTCCGTGACGAGATCGCGGCGCACGGCGTCACAGCGCACGCGCAATCCTGCGACATCGCCGACGGCGCCGCGCTGGCCGCCTATATAGCGGCGGCGGCCGAGGCGCTGGGCGGCATCGATGTGCTGGTATGCAATGCGTCGGGCTTTGGCACCAGCGACGACGAGGCCGGCTGGGCCCGCAGCATCGACATCGATCTGCTGGGCACGGCGCGCGCGATCCGGGCGGCGGTGCCGTATCTCGAACAGAGCAGCGCCGGCGCGATCATCAACATTTCGTCGATTTCCGGGATCGGCGCTTCGGCTCGTACGCCGCCCTATGGCGCGGTCAAGGCAGCGATCATGTCGTACACGCTGAGCCAGGCGGCGGTGCTGGCAAAGAAAGGGATTCGCGTCAACTGCATCGCCCCCGGCTCGATCGAATTCCCCGGCGGCACCTGGGAGCGGGCCAAGAACAACAACCCGCAGCTTTACGGCGCGATCCTGCGCAGCATCCCGTTCGGCCGGCTGGGGCGGCCCGAGGAGGTGGCGCAGCTCGTCGCGTTCCTCGCCTCGCCGCTCGGCAGCTGGGTCACCGGCCAGACGATCTCGGTTGACGGCGGCCAGTTGCTGTAACCACGCCGCCGGCGGCTCCGGCGGCGCGGCGCCCCGGCATGACGTGCCGATCAGACATCGAGAAAAACGGTCTCGTTCGCACCCTGCAGCACGATATCGAAGCGGTAGAGCGCCGGACTGCCGGCCGCTTCCGGGCGGGCCAGAAGGGTGCGGCGCGCCGCTTCGTCCTCGATCGAGGACAACAGCGGGTCGCCGGCATTGGCCGGCTCGTCGGCGAAATAAATCCGGGTGTAGAGGTGCTGCAACAGGCCGCGGGCGAACACCGCGAGGTTGATGTGCGGCGCCTGCAGGGCATTGCCGCGGCCGGGCACCGGCCCGGGCTTGATCGTGACGATGCGGAAGCGCCCCTCGCCGTCGGTCGCGGTCCGCCCGAAGCCGCGGAAATTTGGGTCGATCGGCTTCTCGGTCTGATGGTCGTCGGGGTGGTTGTAGCGGCCGGCGGCATTGGCCTGCCACACTTCGATCAGCGCGTCGGGCACCGGCATTGCGTCGCCGTCTAGGACGCGTCCCTCGATCGCGATGCGCTGGCCGGTCGGATTGTCGGCGGTCAAGTCGCTCCAGGCGGGGCGATCGAGCCCGAGGTGAAAAAACGGCCCGACGGTTTGCGACGGGGTCGGGATCAATTTGTCGGCCATCGCGCGCCCCGCTTCAGCCCGGGTCGGCCGGGGTCGCGGCGCGGCCGCGCAACACCAGGTCGAAGCGGTAGCCGAGGGCCCATTCCGCCTCGCTCAGCGCCGGCTCGTAGGCGCAGATCAGCCGTTCGCGCGCCGCCGCGTCGGCCGTGCTCTGATAGATCGGGTCGTAGGCCAGCAGCGGGTCGCCCGGAAAGTACATCTGGGTCACCAGGCGAGTGACAAACCCCGCGCCGAACACGCCGAAATGCAGATGCGCCGGCCGCCACGCATTGGGCGTGTTGCGCCACGGATAGGCGCCGGGCTTGATCGTCACGAAGCGATAGGCGCCGTCGGGGCCGGTCACCACCTGCCCGGCGCCGGTGAAATTTGGGTCGAGCGGCGCGTCGTGCTGGTCGGCGGGGTGATCGTAGCGCCCGGCGGCGTTGCACTGCCACAGCTCGAGCAGCGTCCCCGGCACCGGGCGCCCGTTCTCGTCGAGGACGTGCCCCTCGACGATGATGCGCTCGCCCAACGGTTCGCCCTTGCGCTGGCGGGTCAGATCGGTGGCGTCGGGGCCGGCCCAGCGGTCGGCAAAGCCGGGGCCGGTCAGCTCGGACAGCGTGTGCTCAAAGCGTATGAGGGCACGCCGCGGCGACCGCTTCACCGTGCTGGCGTAGTCGGGATACAGATACGGCGGCTGGGTGCCCGGGCGGGGGCGGAGGAACGGCAGGGGCTCGCTCGGCATGCGCAAGGGCTCGCTGTTCGGGTGGATCGACCAGCGTGTCTCTTTCGCCCCCCGCCCGTCAAGCGGCTCCTGGCGTCCGTTGGGCTTAGTTCGGCACCCAGGCAAGGCCGCGGATCTCGGTGAATTCGCGCGGCAATTTCGACCAGCGGTCGCCGGCATTCTGGCTCGCATAGATCTCGCCGTAATGGCTGCAGGCGAGCACCAGGCCGGGGTCGGCGATATGCGTCGCGAACTGCCAGATCGGCGAATTGGGCTCGTCCGGCAGGCTCGCGACCTGCCAGCTCTTGCCGCCGTTGGTCGAGCGCTGGATCGCGCCCTTGTCGCCGGCCGCGCCATTGCCGGTCGCGACAAACAGGGTCGCCGGGTCGTCCGCCTTCTGTGCCAGATGGCGGCAATAGCCGAGCTTGAACTGTTCGCGCACCATCAACGGATACCAGCTCGCACCACGGTCGCCGCTGGCGAAGATTTCGCGGGGCGTGCTGGTCAACACGGTCGTGCTGCCGTTGACGGCGACCGCGATGTCGTGGATGTCGGGGTCCGGGATGCCGGAGGTCGGGATGCGCGTCCAGCTGTCGCCGCCATCCGTGCTGCGCAGCACGCCGTCGACTTCGAGGCCGGCCCAGATCACCCGGTGGTCGGATGGATCGACGGTCAGCGCCGTGACGCGCGGTATCCGCACGTTGGCGCATTCCTCGGCAATCTCGGCTTCGAGCTTCTGCCAATGCGCGCCGCCGTCCACTGAGCGGAACAGCGCCGCCGGCCGCGTCCCGGCAAAGATGATGTCGGGGTTGACCGGATCGACCGCGATCCGCCAGACGTCGAGATCGTTCATCGGCGAGTCGAGCCGCGCGAACGTCGTGCCGCCGTCGCGGCTCTTGTAGACGCCGTCATTGGCGCCGGCGAACACCGTGCGCGGCTCGTGCGGGTGTACGCTCAAGCTGAACACCCGGCTCTCGTTCCATAGATCGCCGCCGGCGCGCTTCCAGCTCTCGCCGCCATCAGGGCTGAGCCACACTCCGGTACCGATCGTTCCAGCCAGGATCGTGAAATTGCCGCTCATCGCCGTCTCCTCCCAAGCAAATTTGTCATTCCGGGGCGCCGCATAGCGGGGAACCCGGAAGCCATATTCCACAGGCCGGTGTTCCTGGGTTCCGGGTTCGCGCCTTCGGCGCGCCCCGGAATGACACCACGGTCTCAGTCGGTGCCTTCCCAGCCGGTGTGCGAGATGTCGATGACGACGCCGTCGGGGCCCGACCATTTCATCTCGAAATTGGCGTGGCCGCCAGCCGCCATCGTCGCATCGACATGGTCCTTGGCGGTCAGCCGCTGGCCGCGCGCCCCTTCGAGCTGGTCGCAGGCCTGGTCGAGATCCTCGACCTCGAAGCCGAAATGATGGATGCCGGTGAAGTGCGCGCCGTGCGCCCCCATGTCCGGCGACTCGTCGCCCTTGGTGTTGAGGATCGCCAGGTTGATGTGGCCGTCTGACAGAAACACTGCGCCATTCGGGCTGCGCCGCAATTCGGTGAGGCCGAAGGCTGATTTGTAGAACTCGGCGACCTTCGCCGGCTCCTTGGTCGTCAACGCGATATGCTTGATGCGTGCCATGACTGATCCTCCCGTCGGTGAATTGCGCGCCAGACCCGCTCCGGCGTTGCCGGCATCTCAATGTGCTTGACCCCGAACTCGGCGAGCGCATCGACGACCGCGTTGATGACGACGGCCAAGGCCGGGGTGGTGCCGCCCTCGCCGGCCGGCCTGATGCCCAAGGGATGCGTCTGGCTCGGCACCTCGGACAGCTCGGTGGTGAAAAACGGCAGCCGATCGGCGCGCGGCATCGTGTAATCCATGAACGAGCCGGACACTAGCTGCCCGCTGTCGCGATCATAGACGATCTGTTCGCCGATCGCCTGCCCGACGCCCTGCACGATGCCGCCATGCACCTGACCGTGCACGATCATCGGGTTGACGGCGCGCCCGACATCGTCGACCGCGCTGTAGCGCACGATCTCCAGCACCCCGGTTTCGGGGTCGATCTCGACTTCGCAAACATGGCAGCCATAGGGGAAGGCGGCGAGGTTGACGGTCTCGTCGCTCATTCCGCGCAGGGGGCCGCGCAATTCCTCGGGCAGGTCGCGACGCGAGACGGCGGCGCGGGCGATCTCGAAGAGACCGACCGCGCGGTCGGTGCCCGTGACGCGGAACGCGCCCTCGGAGAATTCCAGGTCGGCCGTCGCCGCCTCCAAGAGATGACTGGCGATGCGGTAGCCCTTCTCGATGATCTCGTTGGACGCGTTCAGCATGACGATGCTGCCGAGCCGCAGGGCGCGCCCGGAATGCGCCCCGCCGCCAATGGAGACGCGGTCGGTGTCGCCGGTGACGAGGCGGACGCTATCCAATGGCACGCCGAGCCATTCGGTGACCAGCTGCGCAAAACTCGTCTCGTGCCCCTGGCCCTGCGACACGGTGCCGATGACGATTTCGACGATGCCACTGTTGGGGCCTTGCGGCACCACCGTCATCTCGGCCTTCTCGCGCGGCGCGCCGGTCGCGGTGTCGACGTAATTGGCGACGCCGATGCCGCGATACCGGCCGCGCGCCTTTGCTTCGGCTCGCCGCGCCGGGAAGCCCTGCCAGTCGGCGATCGCCAACGCGCGCTCCATGACTTCGTGGTAGTGGCCGCTGTCATAGACCATGCCGAACGGGTTGGTGTACGGCATCATCGCTACCGGCACGAGGTTCTTGCGCCGCAACTCGATGCGGTCGATGCCGGTCTGCAATGCCGCCAGATCAATGAGCCGCTCCATGACGAACATGACTTCGGGCCGGCCGGAGCTGCGGTAGGGGCGGGTCGGCGCCGTGTTGGTGAGCGCGGCGCGGGCGCGGAAATGCACCGCCGGCACATGGTAGATGCTCGACATGATCTCGACCCCCTTGTTGAGGGAGCCGAAGGCGAGCGCATAGGCGCCCTGGTTGACGAGGTTCGAGCCGCGCATCGCCAGAAACGTGCCGTCCTGGTCGAGCGCCAGTTCGGCCGTGACCGCCAGATCGCGCGCCTGGTGGTCGGCCTGGAAATATTCGCTGCGCTCGCCGGTCCATTTGACCGGCCGGCCGACCCGCCGCGCCGCCCAGGTGACGATCGCAAATTCCGGGTTGAACCCGCCGCGCGTCCCGAAATTGCCGCCGACATCCTGCATCACGACACGCGCCTGTTCGGGCGGCACGCCCAGCACCATCGCGAGATCGCGGCGCGGGCTGACCGCGCCGCCGGCGCCGGTGTAGAGCGTATAGCGGCCGGTCGCGGCATCGTAATCGCCGACCGCGGCGCGCGGCTCCATCGGCACCCCGGCGACGCGCTGCACCCAGGTGTCGAATTTGACGACATAAGCGGCGCGCGCGAAGGCCGCATCGCTCGCCGCCCTGTCGCCGACCTCGCCGTCGAGGATGATGTTGGCGAAGTTCTGCCGCGCCCGCGGCGCCCCGGGCACCGCCGCCAGCGGCGCATGCGTCACTGATGGCAGCCTCTCGTATTCGACCGCGACGAGGTCGGCGGCGTCCTTGGCGGCGGCGAGGCTCGTGGCGATGATGGCGGCGACGATCTCGCCGACATGGCACACTTCGGGCCCGATGATCGCGGTCTGCTGCGGCCGCACGACCGGCGAGCCGTCCTTGTTGCGGATGCTGATATCGGCGGGGTGGCTGTTGGCGATGTTGGGCAAAGGCTGCAGCCCGTCGGCCAGCACATCCGCGACGGTCAAGACGGCGAGAACGCCGGGCGCGGCGCGCGCTGCGCCGGTATCGATCCGGCGGATCAGCGCGTGCGCGTGTGGCGAGCGCACCATCGCGGCATAGGCCTGGGCGGGCAGGTTGACATCGTCGCTGTAATGCCCATTGCCGGTCAGCAGGCGCCAGTCTTCCCGGCGCCGTACCGGCTGCCCGATGCCCGTGCCGCTGGGACCGCCGTCCATTTAGCGGTTCGGTGCGAGAGAACCCCTCACCCCAGTCCTCTCCCCGCAAGCGGGGAGAGGGAGGGACCCGCGCGGCAAGCGCGGGAGGGTGAGGGGCAAACCCCGGGTCGCAAGAAGGGTCAAGCCGGGAACGACAGGAAGCATTTGTCGGAGGCGAGGATGTAGGTTTCCATGTAGTCCTGGATCACCGGCTTGCGATCGAGCGCCTCCATCGCGCCAATCAGCGCCATCCAGTTCAGCATCTCGTGCTGCCCCGAATACTCCATGTCGGCTAAGGTGCGCTTGCGCCAGGTGCCGTAATCGGCGCGGCTGACGGCGTCGAACAGGATGCGGTCGCCCTCGTGATCGGGCCACAGATAGCCGTTTTTTGGCGACAGGAAGCAGTGCGACCACGACGACGAGGCGATCAGCGCCACCCGGTAGGGCGAGGCGGCCAGCACCTCGGCGACCGCGGCGCCGACATCCATGCAGCGCCACGGCTGCGGCGACGGCGGATCGCCGGCCTCGCCCTCGGGGGGCGGCGGCGCGAACAGATGGCCGAGCCCGCCATGCGCCTGGATCAGGTTGCGGCCATAGCAGTTGATTGCGAACGGGAGCACCGGATAGGGGAAGCCCTTCCGGTCCCAGTCGAGATAGAGGAAGGTGTTGGTAAAGGCGTGCGCCATCGGGTGGTGCAGCGGCTGATAGGCATAGGCCAGGTCGATGCCGCGCTCGATCAGCCCGGTCGCCAGCAGCTTCGCCGCCTCGCGCTGCCCCTTCAGCTGCAGCGTCCAGTCGCCCGGCTCGCGCCAGCGGTTGGGTTTGCCGCCGTTCCCGTTATGCCACGGTTGCAATGCGATCTCGGGATCGTAGCCGAGGACGCAGAACGGCGGGACAATGTCCTCCTTGAAGTTCTCGTACTGGTCGTCGCCCCACACCAGCACGAAATCCGGGTTGAAATCGTCGAGGATCTTGCGGATCGCGCGGAAATCGTTGCCGAAGCGCTCGCCGCAGCGATTGGCGGCGGAGAGGCCGTCGTCGTTGCCCAGTTCCTCCATCAACTCCTTCGGCCAGTTGCGCGAATCTTTGTACTTCGGATCGACATTGGGCGCCTCCAGCACCCGCTTGAAGACACCGGTCAGCCCGTCGTTGGGCAGGCACAAGGTCGGCCAGTGGGTAACGCCGAGCCCGAGAATTTCCGCCATTTCCGTCTCTCCTTCAGTATTGCCCCTTCGGCTCGAGGCCGAATTCGTGCTGGCCGTACATCGTGCCGACCGCGTCCCAGTTGAGGCTGACATGCCGCGCCACCGCGTTGACGTCGCGCCAGGCGCGCTGCACCGGGTTCGACAGCATCAAACCATAGCCGCCGGTCGAGGCGTTGAGAGCCTCGACCGCCTGCACCGCGAGCTTTGTCACATAGGCCTGGTTGCGGCGGCAGCGGATGCGGTCGGCGACCGTAATCGGCTCGCCGGCATAAAGCTTTTGCGTCATGTTGCGCATGTCGGTCAGCAGGATCAATTCGGCGCTTTCGACGCACGCGGCCGCCTCGGCATAGCGCAGCTGGATCGTCGCGAATTGCGCCATCGGCAGCTGCCCGCCGGCCAGCGCGCCGCGGGTCTGGCGCCCGGCCGTCATCTCGAGATAGGCATCGAGCGCGCCGCGCGCCGCACCCACCGCGGTCGAGGCCAGCATCGAGGCGCCGTGGATCAACAGCGGCATCTTGTAGAGCGGGTTCTGGTGGTACTTCGCCCCCGGCGTCGTGCCGGCCCGCGCGTCGGAAAACAAGAGGATGCGGCGCGCCGGCACAAATACGTCCTCGACTGCGATGTCCTTGCTGCCGGTGCCGCACAAGCCGTTGACGTACCAGTTGTCGATGATCTGGCAATCGCCGATCGGCAGCAGGAAGAAGGCGCCCTCATTCGCGTTCGCTGGGGAGGGCTGGCCGTCGGGCCGCGTGATGAAGGCGCCGAGATAGGCCCAGCTGGCATGATCGCAACCGCTGGCAAACGACCAATGCCCGCTAAGCCGATAGCCGCCATCGACCGGCACCGCCTTGCCGGTCGGGGCAAAGCAGGCGCAGCTGAACGGGTCCTCGTCGCTCGACCAGATCTCGCGCTGCGTCTCGATCGGGAAATGGCTCATCGAGCGGCCGTTCGACACCGCGCCATTGACCGCCCAGCCGGTCGAGGCGCAGGCCGCCGAGATCGTCAGCGCGATCCTCAGCGCGGTCTCGCCGTCGTATTCGAAGCCGCCGAATTCCTGGGGCCGGCAGGTCCGCAACAGTTCGGCCTCGCGGAACTTGTCGATGATGTGCGGCGAAATCTTGCGATTGCGCTCG
This sequence comes from Allostellaceae bacterium, assembly GCA_035534535.1. Lineage (GTDB taxonomy): Bacteria > Pseudomonadota > Alphaproteobacteria > ATCC43930 > CGMCC-115725 > DATARH01. The sequence goes on from DATLRS010000007.1 coordinate 47,704, forward strand.
GTCTCTTCGGCCAGCGCGCGGATCTCGGGGACCATGGCGCGCGCCCGGGCGATCAGCTCGTCCGGGCTCGGGGCGGCGAGGCGGTGGATCGCGGCGGTGGTCATTCCGGCTGTTCCCCGATCGGCCGCCGTTTAGCACATTGCGGCTCAAATAATCGTACCGCGCCGGCAGCCGCCGCGGCAATGATCTTGGCCCCGGGATCTTGGCCCGGCTTAGCGCGAGTTTCACTCACGTTGAAGCACCTCCTCCTCCGTCATGGCCGGGCTTGTCCCGGCCATCCAGGTGGATCCCCGGGACAAGCCCGGGGATGACGAAAATTGAGAGGACGATCAATTTGATCGGAATCTGGGATCAGCCGAACAGGCCGGCGGGTTCGCGCAGCACGATGCGCGCGTCGCCGACCCGCCGGGTCAGCCCGATCCGATCGAGATATTCGAGCACCTCGATCGTCAGGTTGCGGCCGATCCCGGAGCGGTCCTTGAACAGGGCGGCGGTGAAGGCATGCTCGGGCTGCTCCGCGGCGAGATCGGCGGCGAGATCGGCGAGACGGGCGATCGTTGCGGGCAGGAAGACGCGGTTGGCCGCGACCGGTACGACCCGGCCAAAGCGCTCGACGCGCCTCAGAAAGCGGGCGAACGGCTCGGGCTCGATCCCCAGCGCCGCCGCCAGTTCGCGCACCCGCGGCGGCCGCAGATCGTCGGCCGCGAGCAGCGGCTGCGCCCGCTCCCACAACCGCTCGTCCTCGCGGCTGAGGCGCGGGCGATGCTCGGGCAGCCGCAGCACCGTGCCGTCGCGCACTACCCGGCCGGCCGCAACCAATGCGGCGAGGGCGGCGTCGAGCACCGCCGCCGGCGCCTGGCCGCGCAGCCGGGCAAACAAGGCGGCGCGCGCCGGGCCCAGCAGGTCGGGCTGAGCGCGGTGCCACTCGGCCAGCATCGCCGCCATCGCGTCGCCGAGCGCCGTCAGCCGTTCGGTGCTGGCCGCGACCCCGCCGAAGCGCGCGACGCCGGCCGCCTCGGCCAGCTCCTCGATCTCGCCCAATGACAGGTTGCGCGCCTGCGCGAACGCGGCCAGCTCGACAATGCCGGACGCTGCGATCAGCCGCTCCAGCGCGTCGCCGGCATCCGGCTCGGCGAGCGCGGCGAGCGCGGCGAGCCGCTCGGGGCGGGCGCGGCCGCGTCGCGGCGGCCCCGGGTCGAGCACATGCCCGCCGGCGAGCGTGTGGCGCGCGGCATGGTCGCGGATCACGACCCGGTCGCCCCACAAGGCCGCGATCGTCTGCGCGAGATCGACCTGCGCGAAACCGGACCGGCCGGGCTCGATCAGCCGCGCCCCGAGCAGCGCCAGGCGGGCGACCGCGTCCTCGGTGCCGAGATGCAGATGCACCGGCAGCCCGTCGCGCAACGGCGCCGGCGCGGCGCGCGACACGGTGATCGCGAGGTCGATGCGGCTGACCGGTTTGTGCAAGCCCGGGTCCACGACCCAGTCGCCGCGGCGCGGCTCGCCGCTCTCGGGAAAGCTGCCGGCGAGATTGAGGGCGACGCGGTCGCCGGCGCGGGCCGCTTCGACCGGCCGGTTGTGGGCGTGGATGCCGCGCACCCGCACCTCGCTCCCGCGCGGGCTGAGCAGCAGCCGGTCGCCGATTGTGACCGCCCCGGCGGCGGCGGTGCCGGTCACCACCAGCCCGAAGCCGGGCAGCGAAAAGACGCGGTCGATCGGCAGGCGAAACCGGCCGCTCGCCGGCCGCGCCGCCCGCGATGCGGCGGCGGCCTGGGCGCTGTCGCGCAAATGCCCGGCGAGCGCGGCGATGCCCTCGCCGGTGACGCTCGACACGGAATAGATCGGGCTCCGCGCATACCCCGCCGCGGCGAGCAGCTCGACCACTTCGCTTGCGACCGCGGCGCCGCGCTCCGGCGGCACCCGGTCGATCTTGGTCACCACCCCGGTCACCTCGGCGACGCCGATCAGTTCGAGGATGTCGAGATGCTCGTGGGTCTGCGGCCGCGGCCCGTCATCGGCGGCGACGATCAGCAGCACCCGGTCGATCGACAGGATGCCGGCCAGCATGTTCGGCAGAAACCGCTCGTGGCCGGGCACATCGACGAAGCCGAGTTCGGTGCCGTCCGGCAACGTGGTGTAGGCAAAGCCGAGATCGATCGTCAGGCCGCGGCGCTTTTCTTCCGGCAGGCGGTCGGCGTCGACCCCGGTCAGCGCGCGCACCAGCGCGGTCTTGCCGTGGTCGATATGGCCGGCGGTCGCCAGGATCATGCGCCGATCCCCGCGAGCTGGCCGAGCTGGGCGAGGAATTCCGCCTCGTCCTCGAGGCAGCGCAGATCGAGGATCAGGCGGCCGCCCTCGATATGGCCGATCACCGGCACCGGCAGGGCGCGCAGCCGCATGGCCAGCGCCTCGACGGCGCGTCCCGAGGCGGCTAGCGGCGTCAGCGCCAGCCCGGCGCTCGGCAACAGCGAGACCGGCAGCGCTCCGCTGCCGATCTGGCTTTTGGTCTCAACCAGCGCGACGCCGGCGATGCCGTCGAGCGCCTCTGCCAATGCCGGCATCAGCCGCTCTGCCAGCGCCGCGATCTCGGGGCAGGGCCGCGCCAGGAGCCGCAGGGTCGGCAGAAGCGCGGCGAGCCGATCGGGGTCGGCGTAGAGGCGGAGCACCGCTTCCAATGCCGCGAGGCGGATCTTGTCGAGGCGCAAGGCGCGCTTCAGCGGGTTTCGGGCGAGCGCGGCAACCAGATCGGCACGTCCGACAACGAGACCGGCCTGCGGCCCGCCAAGCAGTTTGTCGCCGCTGAAGGTCACCAGATCGGCGCCGGCCTTGAGCGATTGCGTGACGGTCGGCTCGTGCGGCAGGCCCCAGCGGTCGAGATCGACCAGCGTGCCGCTGCCGAGATCCTCGACAAACGGCAGGCCGTGCTGATGCGCCAGTTCGGCCAGCCGCGACGCCGGCACCGCCGCGGTAAAGCCGCTGATCGCGTAATTGCTGGTATGCACCTTGAGGATCAGCGCCGTCTGGGGGCCGATCGCGGCGGCGAAATCCGCCGGATGGGTGCGGTTGGTGGTGCCAACTTCGCGCAATGTCGTCCCGGCGCGCTGCATGATGTCGGGCAGGCGGAACGAGCCGCCGATCTCGATGAGTTCGCCGCGCGAGACGATCGCCTCGCGGCCGGCCGCCAGCGCGTTCAGCACCAGGAGAAGCGCGCCGGCGTTGTTGTTGACCGCGAGCGCCGCCTGGGCGCCGGTCAGCCGCTTGAGCCAGCCCGCGACGTGGTCGTCGCGCTCGCCGCGGCGGCCGCTGGCGAGGTCGTATTCGAGGGTCGAGGGCGCGCGCATCGCCGCGACCGCTGCCGCGATCGCCGCTTCCGGCAGCGGGGCGCGGCCGAGATTGGTGTGCAGCACGGTGCCGGTCAGGTTGAAGACGCGGCGCTGCGAGGGCTGCATCAGCCGCGCCAGCGCGGCGCCGGCGGCCGTGACGATGTCATCGGGCGATGCCGCCGCGCCGCTCCCGCGCCGCGCCGCGATCGCCTCACGCACCGCATCGACAACGAGGCCGCGGCCGTAGCGCTCGATCAGCGCCGCCGCACCCGGCAGGCGCAACACCTGCTCGACGGCGGGCAGGGCGGCCCTCTTGTCGCGCGCCCGCTCGCTCATCGGGCGGCCGTCGCCGGCAGCGGCACCGCCGGCAGGAGCGCGCAGCCCGGGTCGAGCCGCACCCGCGCTCGCGCGCCGTCCCGGGCGACAACCACCCCGATCGCCGCGGCCTGGTAGCCGAGATGCTGCAGCTCGGCGAGGCACGGCATGGCGCGCTCCGCGGGCAGCCCGGCGAGCAGCCCGCCGGCGGTCTGCGGGTCTATCAACAGCGCCGCCAGCGCCGGGTCGTGCTCGGCATCGCCGGGGGCGAGCGCCGCGAGAGAAGGCAGGTTGCCGCTATGCAACGAACTGGTCAAACCGGCGCCGAGCAGCGGCAGCGCGCCGTCGAGCGCCGGGATCGCCACCGGGTCGAGGCGCGCGTCGGCGCCGGAGGCGGTCAGCATCTCCAACAGATGGCCGAGCAGGCCGAACCCGGTCACATCGGTGCAGGCGGTGGCGCCGTGCCCGACCAGGCAGGCGGAGGCGGCGGCGGCCGGCTGCAGCATCGCCGCGATCGCCGCCCCGACGGTGCGCGCCGAGGCCCGCCCGCGCATCTCGGCGGCGAGGATCACGCCGGTGCCGAGCGGCTTGGTCAGCAGCAGCCGGTCGCCGGGCCTGAGGCCGCCCTTGCGCAGCAGATGCCCGGGGAGATGCCCGGGGCGGGGCAGCCCGGTCACCGCGAAGCCGAGCGCCAGTTCGGCGCCCTCGGCGCTGTGCCCGCCGACCAGCACCGCGCCGGCGGCGCCCAGCACCTCGGTGCCGCCTTGCAGCATGTGCCAGAGATCATGCTCGACGATCGCCGGCCGCGCCGGCGGCAGGGTGGCGATCGCCAGCGCCGTCTCGGGCGTGCCGCCCATCGCATAGATGTCGCCGAGCGCGTGGGTCGCCGCGATGCGCCCGAAGAGATAGGGGTCGCTGACCATGGCGCGGAAAAAATCGACGGTCTGCAACACCGGCGCGGCGCCGGCAAACGACACCAGCGCGGCGTCGTCGGGGCTGGTGAGCCCGATCGCCACCGCATTGCTCGACGCCGCGCCCAGCCTTGCCATGGCGCGCATCAGGACTTCGGCGGGAACCTTGGCGGCGCAGCCGCCGCAGCGCATCGCGTCGGCGCCGTCCGCCTCTGCCTCTGCCATCAGCGGCAGATCGGTATAGCGCCGCATCCAGCGTCGGTCGATCCAGTTCTTGAGATGCCACAGGCTTCGGCCATACGCCGCAAACGGTCCGCGCGAGGCGACCGCGCGGCCGTCGCCGGTGCCGATCAAGGCGAGCGCGCGGCGTTGCGGCACGGCGCGCCGCAGGGGCTGGCCGGCCAGCGCGCGGCGCAGGTTGAGCGCCAGCGGCGGGCCGGCGCGGACCGCGTAGACGCCGGCCTTGTCGCGCCGGTGCGCCGGCATCGTCGCGATGTCGCCGGCGGCAAAGACCGCGCTGTCGGCCGGCGAGCGCAACCTCTCATCGATCACCACAAAACCGCCCTCGTCGAGCGGCAAACCAGTCTGCGCAAGCCACGGCGCGCCTTGCGCCCCGGTGACCCACAGCGCCTCGTCGAAGGCGATCGCGGTACGATCGGCGGCGATCAGCCGGCCCGGCTCGACGCGCACGATCGGGTTGTCGGTGACAACCCGGATGGAGCGCTCGGCGAGGAGCCGCGTGAACAGGCGCCGTACCCGCGCATTGTGCGACGGCAGTAACCCTTCGCGCGTCACCAGCGTGACCTCGGGCCGGTCGCCGAGCAGGCCGGTGAGGCGATGCTGCGCGGCGAGCGCCAGTTCGACGCCGCCGGCGCCGCCGCCGACGATCGCCAGCCGCACCCGGCCCTGATCCTGCGCCCGGTCGAGCAGCGCCTCCCAGCGCCGGGCAAAGCGCGCGATCGGCTTGACCGCAATCGTGTGCTCGGCCGCCCCCGGCACGTCATCGAGACGCGGCGTCGAACCGATATCGAGCGAGACCACATCGTAGCGGAGCGCCGGATGGGCGCGGCACAAGACGTGCCGTGCCACGCGGTCGAGCCCCACCGCCTCGTCCTCGATCAGCCGGGCATCGGCGAACCGCGCCAGCCGCCCGAGATCGATATGGCAGTCGGCGAACCGGTAATGCCCGGCGACATAGCCGGGCAGCATGCCGGAATACGGCGTCTCGACATCGCGGGCGATCAAGGTCAGGCGGACGCCGGCGGCGGGGCGCATGCCAAAGCGCTTCAGCACATCGACATGGGCGTGGCCACCGCCGACAAGGACGAGATCCTGGGCGATCGGGAGGGACCGTTGCATCGCCCGCTACTATGCCCGAGCGGTCCGGGCGGCGCCATTTCCGATCGGCCGCGATGCGCCCCGGCGACGTGCTGGTGCGCCGGCGCTCCCGGCGGGGAACGAATTTGCCGGGCGACATGTTGGATATGTGCCGGTCATTGCCTGCCGGGACCTGTTTACAATCGCAGCGGTCGCGCCGGTGCCGAGAATTGCCAAGCTGTTCCTGCTCGATCCTCGCGGCGTCGTGACCGGCGGCAGCGCTGCAGCGCTGGACGAGGCGGGCTTTGCGGCAACGGAGTTGAGCGAAACGCCGTTCGATCGCCTGTTTGCCGCCGACACGCCGCCGGGCGGCTGTGCGGCCTGGCTGCGCGCTGCGGCGACGGAGGGTCAGGTCACGATCGCCGGCGGGCTGATCTGCAAGGACGGCACTCGCCTGCCGGCCAGCGTGGTGATTGCGCGGCTCGATACCGCTTGCGGCGCCGCCCTCTTCACCGCTGTGGTCAGTGAGATGCCGCCGCCGGACGATGGCGTGCTGGCCGACAGCGAGAGCCAGTTCCGCCTGCTGGTGCAGGGCGTCACCGATTATGCGATCTACATGCTCGACCCGCACGGCAACATCGCCAGCTGGAACCCCGGCGGGGAGCGGATCAAGGGCTATCGCGAGGAGGAGGTGATCGGCCGGCACTTCTCGCTGTTCTATGCCGCCGCGGACCGCGCCAAAGGCGAGCCGCAGCGCGCCCTCGCGGTGGCGGCGCGCGAGGGGCGCTACGAAGCGGAGGGCTGGCGGGTGCGCAAGGACGGCACCCGCTTTTGGGCGAACGCCATCATCGACGCGATCCGCGATGCGCAAGGCACACTGCTCGGCTTCGCCAAAATCACCCGCGATCTGACCCAAAAAAAGACCGCTGAGGAGGCGCTGGAAGAGACGCGGGCCGCCCTCGCGAAGTCGCAAAAGATGGAGGCGATTGGACAGCTTACCAGCGGCATCGCCCACGATTTCAACAATCTTCTGACGATCATCGCCAACGCGTTCGATCTGCTTGCCCTCCCGGCACGCGACCCGGCCTACGAGCGCCGCATCATCGACAGCGCGCAGCGCGCGACCGAACGGGGTGCGCGGCTGACCCAGCAGTTGCTCGCCTTTTCCCGCCGCCAGCCGTTGCGGCCGCGGATTTGCGACGTCAACGGCGTGATTCGCGGGTCTGAGCCGGTGTTGCGCGTCGCCTGCCCGGCGCCGATCGCCGTCGAGCTCAACCTGTCGCCGGTCCCGCTGACGGTCGAGATCGACTTGCCGCAATTCGAGGCAACGCTGCTCAATCTCATCGTCAACGCGCGCGACGCGATGCCGAGCGGCGGCCGGCTGCGGATCTCGACGCGGTTCGAGACGATCGGCAGCGCGCGCGCCCGGGCGATGTCCGGCATCGCGCCCGGCGATTACGTTGCCGTTGGCGTTGCCGATACCGGCGAGGGCATGACGGCAGCGGTGCGGGCGCGCGCCTTCGAGCCGTTTTTCACGACCAAGGAGATCGGCAAGGGCAGCGGCCTCGGCCTCAGCCAGGTTTACGGGTTCGTCGGGCAATCGGGCGGTCATGTCGCGATCGACAGCGAGGCTGGCTCGGGCACGACCGTCACCCTCTATCTGCCCGCCGTCCGCCTGCCCGCCGAAGCCCGTCCGGCAGACGCGGCGGCGGCGCAACCGGGCGCAGCGAAGCAGCGTGTCCTCGTTGTCGAGGACAATTTCGACGTGCTCGACGTGACCGTCGAAACCTTGCGCGGCATGGGATACGACGTGGCGACCGCCGCCGATGCGCCGACCGCCATCGCGATCCTGCGCCGCGAGGAGAATATCGATATCCTGTTCAGCGATATCGTGATGCCGCGCGGGATGAACGGCATCGAACTGGCCCGCACCGCGCTGCGGCTGCGCCCGCACCTGCGGGTGCTGCTGGCGTCGGGCTATCCGCTGCGGGCCTTGTCGGGCGCCGAGCGGCGCGGCGCCGGCGGCGAATTCGCGTTTCTCAGCAAGCCTTATCGCGCCGCCGAACTGGCCCGGGCATTGCGCGCCTTGCAGCCGGCGTGAAGCGGGCGGTGCGCCGGTCGCCGGGGCCCGGCCTCATTCGCGGAACGCGAAGCGATAGGCCGCGCCGTGCCGCTTGATGTGCCCGGCAGTCGGGTCGGGGAAATGCGCCGGCATGACCAGCGTGCCGCTGTCGGCGTGCTCCTCGATCAGCCGGGTGCGGCTGACCCGCGAGCCGTCGGGGTCGGTGCAGGCCCGCGTCGACCACGCGGGCTTCAGGCATTGCAGCGGGTGATGTAAAACATCGCCGACAAAGACGCCGCGCTCGCCACCCGAGCGCGCATGGATCACGACATTGCCCGGCGTGTGGCCGGGATAGGGCTCGAACCACAGCCCGTCCTCGAGCGCGTAATCGTCGCCGACCAGCTCCGCCTGGCCGGTCGCGACGACCGGCAGGATGCTGTCGCCAAAGGCGGTGGCGTGCGGCGTCTCGGCGCCGCTGTCGTGCACCCCTTTCCAGTGATCGAATTCGCGCCGCGCCATGATGTAGCGCGCCTTGGGAAAGGTCGGCACCCACTTGCCGTCGGCCAGCCGCGTGTTCCAGCCGACATGGTCCCAGTGCAGATGGGTGCACATGACAAAGTCGATGTCGTCAACGCCGACCCCGAGCCGCCCCAGATCGGCGATATAGGAGCTGCGCATATGGTGCCATTGCGGGCGCGCCGGGCGCTCCTTGTCGTTGCCGATGCAGGCGTCGATCAGGATGTTGTGACGCCCGGTCTTGATGACAAAGCTGTGAAAGCTGAACACCAGCTTGCCGGTGGCCGGGTCGATCAGCCGCGGCCCCAGGAGGTCGGCGTTGGCGCGCACCACCTCGGGGTCGAAATCCGGGAAGAACTCGGTGGGGTCGAAGGACGGCCCCTCAAAATCGGCGACGCGGCTGATCTCGAAATTGCCGATGCGGATGGGCTGCATCTGTCCTCGCTGGCTCGATCGGGTGCGACAAGCCCCGACTGTAGCGCCGTGCCGCCGCCGATTCCTAGCGTGATCGACGCGCGCAACCGTTGCCCCGCCGGGGCGGGTCCGCTACCCTCGCCCAAGGCCGCCACCAATCGGAAAGCGCCGAGCATGCGGGCCGTTCTTGTCGTGAGTCTGGTTGCCTTGCTGTGCCCCGTGACGGCACTCGCGCAGTCGAAGGCCCCGCCGCCGGCCAGCGCCCCGGCAACCGTATCGCCGGCGCCAAAGAGGGGCGGCGACATCACCCGCGACGAATATGTCGAGCACGCCAAGCGCAATGCCGAAAAGCGCTTCGACCGGATGGATAGCGATCACGACGGCGTTCTGACCGAGGCGGAGCGGCACGCCTATCGCGAGGCGCACAAGCGGCACCGTGCCGCGCCGAAGCACTGACACCGATAAGGAGGACATCATGCCGGATGACGCACGTCCTGCCACACGCAACGATGCCGCGCTGCGGATCAAGGGCCTCGACCATGTCGTGTTGCGGGTCGCCGATATCGATCGGGCGATCGCGTTCTATGGCGAGGTGCTCGGGTGCCCGGTCGAGCGCCGGCTGCCCGAGATCGGGCTGGTGCAGATGCGCGCCGGCGCCGCGATGATCGACCTGGTGCCGAAATCCGAAGACGAGGATGCCGGCAGCAACATGGACCATTTCGCGGTCCGTCTCGAAGCGCTGGACGTGGCGGCGCTGACCGCGCATCTCAAGCGCCACGGCATCGATGCCGGCGAGGTCAGGCGGCGCTACGGCGCGGAAGGCTATGGTTCGTCGATCTACATCACGGACCCGGACGGCAACACCGTCGAATTGAAGGGACCGCCCGAGACGGCAGCCTAAGCGCCACCTGACGATGGTCGATTTCTTTCCCGGCTTCGCGCCGCGGCGGGTCGCCACCTCCGGCGCCGAGATCAATCTCGTGACCGGCGGCAGCGGGCCGCCGCTGCTCTTGTTGCACGGCTACCCGCAGACCCATCTGCTGTGGCGCAAGATCGCGCCGCGGCTGGCGCAGGATTTCACGCTCGTCATCCCCGATCTGCGCGGCTACGGCGACAGCTCGAAGCCGCCCGCCGGGTCCGATCAGGCCGCCTACTCAAAGCGCGCCCTGGCGCAGGACCAGGTCGAGACGATGGCGGCACTCGGCTTTGAGCGGTTTTGCGTTGCCGGGCACGACCGCGGCGCCCGCGTCACCCACCGGCTGCTGCGCGACCACCCCGGGCATATCGAGCGCGCCGCGGTGCTCGACATCGTGCCGACGCTTTACCGCTTTGAGACGATCGACCAGAAGGCCGCGACCGGCAGTTACCACTGGTTCTTTCTGATCCAGCCGGCGCCGTTCCCGGAGCGGCTGATCGGCGCCGAGTGCGAGTATTATCTGCGCCACTCGTTCGGCCTCGATCGCAACCCGGCCGCCCTGGAGCCCGAGGCGTTCGCCGAATATCTGCGCTGCTTCAGCAATCCCGAGACGATCCGCGCGACCTGCGACGAATACCGCGCCGGCGCCGGGATCGACCTCGCCCACGACCGCGCCGACCGCGGCAGGAAGCTGGCGATGCCGCTGCTCGTCCTGTGGGGCGAGCGCAGCGGCCAGGGCAGCGGCTACGACATGCTGGCGGTGTGGCGCGAGCACGCCGACAACGTCACCGGCCAGCCGATCGCCAGCGGCCATTTCCTGCCCGAGGAAGCCCCCGAGCCGACATACGCGGCGCTGCGGGCGTTTTTCGCGGCCGGGTGACGCCGGGTGACAAAGGCGACGGCGACAGGAACGTCAGCATGTACCTCTCTCAGGGCCTCAATCGCGCGGCGACGATCAACCCGACCGCCAGCGCGACGATTTTCGGCGATCGCCGGCGCAGCTGGGCCGAGACCAGAGACCGGGTTTGCCGCATCGCCGACGGTCTCGGGCGGCTCGGCCTCACCCGGGGCGACCGGGTGGCCGTCCTTGCGCTTAACAGCGACCGCTATTTTGAGGCGTTCTTCGCCGTGCCCTCGCTCGGCGCCATCATCGTGCCGCTCAACACGCGCCTCGCGCCCGCGGAAATCTCCTACATTCTCGAGGACAGCGGCGCGAAGATGCTGTTCGTGGACGACGCATTCGCCGCCCTGCCGGGACGGCTCGGCACGCTCTCTGCCGTGAGCGAGATCATCCATCTGGGCGAGGGCCCCACCCCCGCCGGCATGCGCGCCTTCGAAGCGCTGCGGGGCGACCCCGTCACGTTCGACGATATCGGTGGCGACGACGTCGCCGGCATCTTTTACACCGGCGGCACGACCGGCCGATCGAAGGGCGTGATGCTGACCCACCAGAACCTGATCGCCAACGCCGCGATGATCATCCCGGCTGTCGGCTATCGCTCGGACAGCATCTACATTCATGCCCCGCCGATGTTCCACCTCGCCGACGGCGCCTCGACCTTCGCCGTGACGATGGTCGGCGGCATCCATGTTTTCATCCCCCGCTTCGATGCCGCGGACCTGGTCGCCGCGGTCGTGCGCCACCGCGTCACCAACACCTTGCTGGTGCCGACGATGATCAATGCCCTGGCGAGCTTCCCCGATCTCGCGGCCTATGACCTTTCCTCGTTGCGCGTCATCCCCTACGGCGCGTCCCCGATGCCCGATGCCGTCATCAAGAAGGCCGCCACCGCGCTGCCCGGCGTCCGCTTCCTGCACGTCTACGGCATGACCGAGGCGGCGCCGCTGGTGACGGCGATGGAACTCGAGACCGAGCCCGCCGGCGAGCGCCGAAAAAGCTGCGGCCGTCCGGCCCTGCTGGTCGATGTCCGCATCGCCGACCTCGACGACAACGAGGTTCCCCGCGGCACGGTCGGCGAGATCCAGGTGCGCGGCCCCAACATCATGCTGGGATACTGGAACCAGCCCGAGGTCACGCAAGCGGCATTGCGCGGCGGCTGGTACCATTCCGGCGACGGCGGCTACATGGACGACGACGGCTATGTTTACGTGGTGGACCGGCTCAAGGACATGATCATCACCGGCGGCGAAAACGTCTATTCCGCCGAGGTCGAGAGCGCCATCTCGACCCTGCAGGGCGTCGCCGAGGTGGCCGTCATCGGCATCCCCGACGAGCGCTGGGGCGAAGCGGTCCATGCCGTCGTGGTCCCCGATTCCGGCCGGATGCTGACCCCGGAACAGATCGTCAGCCACTGCCGCACGCTGATCGCCGGCTACAAATGCCCGCGCAGCGTCGAGATCCGCCAAACCTCGCTGCCGCTCTCCGGTGCCGGCAAGGTCCTGAAGGGGCCGTTGCGCGACCCGTTCTGGGCCGGACGCGACAAGCGCGTCAGCTGAGCCGCGGTGGACGAAATCGAGGCGGTCGTCGTCGGCGCCGGGGTGATCGGACTGGCGGCAGCGCGGGCCCTGGCATTGGCCGGGCACGAGGTCGTCGTCCTCGAACGCGCCTATACGATCGGCTTCGAGACGTCCTCGCGCAACAGCGAGGTGATCCACGGCGGGCTCTATTATCCGGCAGGCAGCCTCAAGGCGACCGCCTGCGTCGCCGGCCGCCAGCGTCTCTATGCCTATTGCGCCGAGCACGGCGTGCCGCATGCCCGGCTCGGCAAGCTGATCGTCGCCACCGAGGAGGCCGAGATCCCCGGCGTGCAGAAGATCGAAGCCGCCGCGCGCGCCAACGGCGTTGACAATCTCGAGTGGCTGAGCGCGTCGGAGGCACGGCGGCTCGAACCCGACCTCAACTGCGTCGCGGCCCTGTTGTCGCCATCGACCGGGATCATCGACAGCCATGCGCTGATGCTCGCCTACCAGGGCGAGGCCGAGGCGGCCGGCGGCTTTGTCGCGTTCCGCTCGCCGGTGCTGTCGGGCCGGGTAAGCAACCACGGCTTCGAGCTTTCGGTCGGGGGCGACGAACCGACGACGATCCGCTGCCGCTGGCTGATCAATGCCGCCGGCCTCTACGCGCCGGCATTGGCGCGCGCCATCAGGGGGATACCCCCCGACAGCATCCCGCCCGCTTATTTCTGCCGCGGCGTCTATTTCACGCTGAGCGGGCGGACCCCGTTCCGCCATCTGATCTACCCGGTGCCGGTGCCGGGCGGGCTCGGCGTCCACATCACCTTGGATCTCGCCGGACAGGCGCGCTTCGGCCCGGACGTCGAATGGATTCCCGCGGTTGATTACGCCGTCGACCCGCGCCGGGGCGATGCGTTTTACGCCGCGGTGCGGCGCTATTGGCCGGCCCTCAAGGACGGCGCGCTTCAGCCCGGCTATGCCGGCATTCGCCCCAAGATCAGCGGCCCCGACGAGCCGGCCGCCGATTTTGTCGTGCAGGGCCCGGCGGCGCACGGCATCCCCGGCCTTGTCAATCTCTACGGGATCGAATCGCCCGGCCTGACCGCCTCGCTGCCGCTCGCCGACGAGGTCCTGCGCCACCTCGCCCGCTGATCGCGCCCGCCCTGCCGCCTTCTCGCCGAACGCCCTCGTCTTACCCGACATTCTCCGGATTGTCGTCCGATTGGACGTGATCTTCCGCCCGTGGGGGCTTGCCGCCGTTCCGGTCGCGAGGCGTCGCCCTACCCCCAACCCGCCGCCGCCGGGGAGGCCAGACCATCGGGCGGCCACACCATGACGCCGTCAGCGAGCGGAATGCGCAGGTTGCGGAAGAGCAGCGAAAAGCTCATCCAGTTGGCCATCGCGATGATGAATTCGACCTGCTGGCGGGTCGGGGACGTGCTTTGCGACCTCGGCCCAGGCGTCATCCGAAATGGATTTGCCGGCGAGGCATTCGTCGGTGGCGGCGAGGATCGCCCGGTCCGCCGGCGTCAGCCGCGTGGCGTTGCGCCAGTCGCGCACCGCCAGAACATCCTCGGGCGGGATCCCCGCTGTGGTCGCCACCCGCCAGTGGTTGGTCCACTCGTAGGCCGAGCCGGTGACCCAGCCGATCCGCATGATCATCAGTTCGCGCAGGCGCGTGTCGAACTTGTTGTTCTCCAGGAGTTGCATCAACTGGCCGAACGCGACCCGGGCGACGCCGGGATTGTTGGCGACGACGCGAAACGCCTCGCTTTGCGTCCGCCGCGCCGGCATTCCCATCGCCTCGCCGAGGTCGCGGGCATGCTGCAGCGACACCATTGGCACGCGTGCGGTCATCGCTTTTCTCCCCCCTTGCCGTTTGCCGCCTTGTGCTACAGCGCCCGCCGGCCTTGCGCAACACTCCGCCCGCCGGTGCCGCTGCGGCGGAAATTGACAGGCCGCCGGGCGCCGCCCTAGCCTTGAGCGGACCGATGCAGGAGAACCCCATGCCGCCCGACGGAAATGTGACGATCGCCCACAGCCCGGAAGATCTGCGCGCCAAGGTAAAGGCGCAGGTCGTCGATGCCCGGCCGGCCTTCTTCAAGCTCGAAGCGCAGCTGCCGCAGCAGGGCCGCACCGACACGCCGGTCGCCGCCTCGGACAGGATGTGGGTCGTGCTGAAGACCTATGCGGCGGACGGCGAGAACGGTCTGCACGCCCACCCGAACGAGGACCACACCTTTGTCGTCCTGCAGGGCGAAGCGACGTTCTACGGCCCGAACGACGAGACCCGCACGATCGGCAGGAACGAGGGCGTGCTGCTGCCGCACGGCACGTTCTACTGGTTCAAGGCGACCAGCGAGGAGCCGCTGGTGATGGTGCGGGTGGGCGCCGCCGCGTTCGACGGGGTCGACCGCCACGGCCGCATCAACCCGGACGGCAGCGAGATGCGCGGCGACTCGGTCGAGAACAAGCAGGTCGAGCTGATCATGTCCGACCGCTGGTTCCGCTGACGCGGTCACAGCAACCATAGAGCCGGCATCGGATCCCTCGAATGCCGGCAACACGAGGAGAAGTCGTCATGAAGGTCGTCACGCTCAGAGATATTCCCGACGTTCCCGTCGAAGGCGCCGCGCCGATCGAAGGGTGGACAGGGCCGGTTGCCCGGTCGCGCCAGACGATCATCCAGCCGGGCGATTCCCCGAACTACAACTGCAGCGTGGTGAATTTCAGCCAGGGCTGCACCACCGGATGGCATACTCATACCTGCGACCAGATCCTGGTCGTCACCGCTGGCTCCGGCATGGTCGCGACCGAGCACGAGCAGCGCGAGATCAACGTCGGCGATGTCGTGCACATCAAGGCCGGCGAACGCCACTGGCATGGCGCCAAGGCCGATTCGACGATGGGGCATATCACGATCACCCTGGTCGGCGGGCAGGCCGCCTGGGGCTAGCCCGGCGCTGGCGGGTGGTTGGGCGATGTTCGTCAGCGGTTGCGGAAGGCGGGCTTGCGTTTGGCGATGAAGGCGGCCATGCCTTCCTTCTGGTCTTCGGTGGCGAAGGTCGAATGAAACAAGCGGCGCTCGAAGCGCACGCCCTCGGCGAGCGTCGTCTCGAAGGCGCGGTTGACCGATTCCTTGACCATCATCGCGATCGGCGCCGACAGCGCGGCGATGCGCTCGGCGACCGCGACCGCCTCTGCCATCAGCTGGTCGGCCGGCACGATGCGGCTGACGAGGCCGAGGCGCTCGGCTTCGGCGGCGTCCATCATGCGGCCGGTGAGGCACAGATCCATCGCCTTCGCCTTGCCGATAAAGCGCGGCAGGCGCTGCGTGCCGCCGGCCCCGGGCATCGTGCCGAGATTGATCTCGGGCTGGCCGAAGCGGGCACCCTCGGCGGCGATCACGATGTCGCACATCATCGCGACTTCGCAGCCGCCGCCCAGCGCGAAACCGGCGACCGCGGCGATCACGGGCTTCCTGCATTGCGCGACGCGCTCCCAGCCGCGCGTGATGAAATCCTGCGTATAGGCCTCGATATAGGTCTTCTCGGCCATCTCCTTGATGTCGGCGCCGGCGGCGAAGGCCTTGTCATTGCCGGTCAGGACAATCGCGGCGATCGCGGCATCGCCTTCCAGATCATCGAAGGCAGCGCCAAGCTCGCTGATCAGCGCCGCATTGAGAGCGTTTAACGCCTGCGGCCGGTTCAGCACGACGATGCCGACCGCGCCGCGCCGCTCGACCAGGATGGTGGCGTAGGGTGCACTCTTCATCCGCGACCTCTCGGGCAATGATGCCGATATTGCACGCTGCCCCGCGGCGTGGCGACTCCCAACCGCGTGGCGTCCACAAGCCCCTGATGCGCGGCCCAAAATCGCCCAAGTTTCGCTTTTGGCTTGTAATGAACCATGATCATCCCAATGTAATTGATCGAGAATGGATAATTTGCCGTGCATAATTCTGAGGCGCGGAAAGCGTGTGTCTTGTCCGGCGGCGTCCTAGGTTACCCGCAGGACAGCAAATGAATCCTTCCGATACTGACGCTACGGGCCGCTGGTTGATAATTTCCGAAAGATAATTCGACTGCTTGGCGACGGCAAAAGTACCGCTGTTTACGAGCTGGCCGTGGTGGTAAAAACGGGCGGCAGCGCCCGGGCTCTACAGGACGAACGCGGCCGCCACCCGCGCCGTTACGGCGGGCTCTCCTGCACGTTCTTGCGCACGAGATGGGAGAATCGACATGGCCAAGGGACAAAAACGTGGCAATCGCGAAGTGAAGAAGCCGAAATCGCCGAAGAAGAAACCGGCCGCCGCGCCGTCGACGATCATCACCACCGCAGCCAAGAAGCCATGACCGGCCGGCGCCCGGCATGACAGATACACCGGTCGAGCTCGACGACCATCGCGGGTTGGCGGCGCAGCGGCAGACGGAAACGCGCCGGCTGCGGCACGAGGTTCAGGCCGATCAGGCGGCGCTGCGGGCACGGCAGGACGAACTGGAAACCTCCCTGGCGACCGCGGCTGCGCAGACGTGGCCGGAGGCGGCGGCCAAGGCGCGGTATCTGATCGAGCGCTACGCCGCGACGCCCGATGCGCAAGACCCCCGCCGGCAAAAGCTGATCGTCGGGGCTCTCGCCGATCTCGCCCGGTTGTCCGCCCGGTTGTCTGAGTGATCGGGGCGGAGTCTGCTGAGGAGCAATTTGACATGGCGAAAAAAGAATTCTCCCGATTTGTCACCCCTGACAGCGCCGACCGCGCGGCGGAGACCGCCAAGACGACGCGACTGCGCGCGCTGCGCCTGGCGAAGGAAGCCGACGCCGCCAGGGAAAAGCAGGAAGCGGCCGACCGCGAGGCGGCTGCAAAGCTGGCGAAAGCCGAGCTGCGCCGGCGGGTCCGCGCGCCGCAGCCGCCCACTGCGCCGGCCTTGACCTGATGCCGCACACGCCGCGATGCGACACGCCACGATCGGAGCGGCCCACCTGCGCATCCTGACGATCAACGGCGGTTCCTCGAGTATCAAGTTCGCGCTGTTCGAGGGCAGCGATCCGTTCGAGCGGGTGCTGCACGGTTCGGTCGAGCGGATTGGCCTCGCCGGCGCGACATTGCGGGTCAACGGGCCGAACCCTGGAGAGGATTTATCGCGGGCGGTGACGGCGTCGGACCATACGGCAGCGGTCGACGCCGTGATGGACTGCGTCACCGAGCGCGGCGGTCCCGACGGACTGAGCGCGATCGGCCATCGCGTCGTGCATGGCGGGACGAAATACAGCGCGCCGCAAACAATCGATGCTGCGATGATCCGGCAGTTGCGCGCCCTCAGCCCGTTCGATCCGGAACATCTCCCGGGCGAGATTCAGTTGATCGAAGCGTTCGATCGCCGGTTTCCGCGGCTGCCCCAGGTGGCGTGTTTCGATACGGCGTTTCACCACGATCTGCCAATGGTGGCGCAGCTGCTGCCGATCCCGCGCCGCTATTTCGCACAAGGCGTGCGGCGCTACGGGTTTCATGGGCTGTCCTATACGTATCTGATGGGCGAGCTGGCCCGCCTCGACGGCGCCGCAGGCGCGCGCGGCAAGGTCATCCTCGCGCATCTCGGCAACGGCGCGAGCCTGGCGGCGGTGCGTGACGGCAAGCCGCTCGACACCAGCATGAGCTTTACCCCGACGGCCGGAGTGCCGATGAGCACCCGCGCGGGCGATCTCGATCCCGGGCTGGTGGCGTATCTGGCGCGCACCGAACAGATGAGCCCGCAGCAATTCGGCGAAATGGTCAATTTCCAGTCCGGGCTGCTCGGCATCTCCGACACCAGTTCCGACATGCAGGAACTGCTCGACCACGAAGCGCAGGACGCGCGGGCGGCCGAGGCGGTGGCGGTGTTCTGCTACCAGGTCAGGAAATGGGTCGGCGCCTTCGCGGCGGCGCTGGGCGGGATCGACACGCTGGTTTTCGCCGGCGGTATCGGCGAGAACGCGCCGCGGATCCGCGCCCGGATCTGCGAGGGGCTGGAATTCCTCGGCATCGATCTCAGCCTCGAGCGCAACGCGGCGCCGGCGCCGCTGATTTCGACGGATTCCGGTCGCGTCAAAGTGCGGGTGATCCGCACCGACGAGGAGCTGGTGATTGCCAGGTCCGTCGCCGCCGTCCTCGATCCCGGCGCAACGCCGCAGGGTGCTAAATAAGGGCGCGAAACCGGAGCATGACCCGCGCGCCCAGCGACGTCCCGCTGCGGTTGGCCGGCAGCAGGGGCGCGTGCGGCAACAGCGCGATCAGGCGGGCAGCAATCGCCGCGGGTTCCGGCCACGGCGCCGGTCCGGGCAACGTCGCGATCAGCGACGCCAGCCGCTGATGCGCCGTTTCCTTCGGCATTCGCGCCAGTTCGGCAGTCTCCCGCCAGGGGTCGATATCGAGGCGCGTTAGCGCCGACAGGACGCTGAGCGGCAGGCCGCTTTGCTCCTCGCCGATCAGCGCGAACAGAAAGCGATCGAAGTCGGAGTCCACCCGGACGATTGTCGCGGAACGCACCATGTCGGCCACCGGAGTTTTGCATCGCGCACCCAGCGCTACCGGCGTCGGGCATCGTCGGCGTAGAACGTACCGCACGAGCGGCGCCCTGCGTAAGACTCGGAAACTACCTAGCGCCCCCTTCCGGCCAGCGGCTTCACGCTTTGGCGAAATGGCGGGCGAGCAGGGCCTGCGCATCGTCTTGCACGAGCCTGAGATGTTCCGCGCTGCGAAAGCTTTCCGCGTAGATCTTGTAGACATCCTCGGTTCCTGACGGCCGGGCGGCAAACCAGCCGTTCCGGGCGGCCACCTTGATGCCGCCGATCGGTTCGTTGTTGGCGGGAGCCCGCGTCAGGATCGCCTCGATCGGCTCGCCCGCCAGCTCCTTCGCGTCGATGTCGGAGGGCTCCAGTTTTGCCAGCATGAGCTTCTGCTCGCGCGTTGCCGGCGCGTCGATCCGCCCGTAAAAGGATCGCCCCAGTTCGCGCGTCGCCGCCGCGTAGAACAGGTTGGGGTCCTGGCCGGTATGGGCGGTTATTTCGGCGGCGAGCAGGCCCATGATCAGCCCGTCCTTGTCGGTCGTCCAGACCGTCCCGTCGCGGCGCAGAAACGATGCGCCGGCGCTTTCCTCGCCGCCGAACGCCAGCGACCCGTCGATCAGGCCGCTGCTGAACCACTTGAACCCGACCGGCACTTCGACGAGCCGGCGTCCGAGCCTGGCGGCGATCCGATCGATCATGCCGCTGGAGACGACGGTCTTGCCGATCGCGCTGTCACGCCGCCACTGCGGCCGGTTGGCGCACAAATAGGCGATCGCCGCCGCCAGGAAGCTGTTCGGGTTCATCAGCCCGCCCGACGGGCAGACGATGCCATGCCGATCCGCATCGGTGTCGTTGGCGAAGGCGATGTCGAACTTGTCCTGCAGCGCGATCAGCGGCGCCATCGCGTAGGGCGACGAGCAGTCCATCCGGATCTTGCCGTCCCAATCCACCGCCATGAACCGGAATGTCGGATCGACGGCGTCGTTGACGACGGTCGCAGCCAGCCGGTAGCGCTCGATGATCGGCTGCCAATACTGCACGGCGGCGCCGCCCAGCGGATCGATCCCGATGCGCACGCCGGCCGCCGCTACCGCCGCCAGATCGACGACATCGGCAAGGTCGGCGACATAGGGCGCGATATAGTCGTGGCGATGGATGCACCCGGCCTTGGCCGCCCGGCCATAGGGAAGGCGCACAACGCCGCCGAGGTTTTCGACGAGGAGCTGGTTGGCCGCTTTCTCGATCCAGCGCGTCACGTCGACATCGGCCGGTCCGCCATTGGGCGGATTGTATTTGAAGCCGCCGTCAGCAGGCGGATTGTGCGACGGGCTGATGACGATGCCGTCCGCCAGCCCCGTCCTGCGGCCGCGATTGTAGGAAAGGATCGCGTGCGAGATCACCGGCGTCGGCGTATAGCCGGAATGCTCGTCGATCATCGTCTCGACGCCGTTGCCGGCGAGCACCTCGACGGCGTTCGCGAACGCGGCCTGCGACAATCCATGCGTATCCATGCCGAGGAAAAGCGGCCCGTCGATCCCGGCATGGCGGCGGTAGAGGCAGACCGCCTGGGTGATCGCCAGGATATGCGCCTCGTTGAACGAGGCGGCGAAGGCCGAGCCGCGGTGTCCCGAGGTGCCGAACGCGACGCGCTGCGCGGCGACGGTAGGGTCGGGCGCCACCGCGAAATACGCGGTCATCAGCCGTGGAACATCGACCAGCAGCGCTTGCGGCATCGGCTTGCCGGCGAGAGGGCTTACCTGTTCGGCCATGTCATCTCCCTGAAAAGCCGGCCGCCGCACGTCGAGAGGGGCGACCGCGCTCGCCCGGCTTGACCTGCGCCGCGTGCCGGGTCACTTGCTACAGGGCGGGGACCGCATAGGAGGATGACATGGTCGAGAGGCTGACCGGAACGGCGCGACACGCGGCGCTGCACGAGTTGCACGGCTGGAGCGAGGTCGAGGACCGCGATGCGATCCGCAAGAGCTATCACTTCAGCAATTTCTCCGAGGCTTGGGGGTTCCTGTCGCGGATCGCGCTGGCTGCCGAGAAAATGGATCACCACCCCGAGATCTTCAACGTCTACAACCGCGTCGAGATCATCCTGGCGACGCACGATGTCGACGGGGTGAGCGAGCGCGATGTGCGTCTGGCACACGCGATCGACGAATTGGCGCCCGAGCGCGACCGGCGTCCGCCGAGCCCTTGAACCGCGGCGGCCGCGGGTCCCTCCCTCTCCCCCCTTGAAGGGCGGCGAGGGGAAATGTGGATCGCGCCAAGCAATTCTGCCTAGCCGCATGCGGCTAGTGCATCGGGATGCTGTACATCAGGACGATCGACTGTTCGCCCGGATTGCGCTTGGTCAGCCCGGCATTTGAGGTGTGGTTGGCGGCGATGCCGATGCGGCTCTGGTCGGGGAACCGCCAGGCCAGCTCGGCGCCGGTGCGGAATTCCCACCACGAGCCCAGATTGGTGCCCGAGCCGCGCGCAAAGTAACCGGCGGCGGCATTCGGGGTCAGCACCAGGTTTGGCGTGAAGTTGATGTCGAAGCCGAACCCGCCATAGCCATAGAACGCGCCGTCGCTGGTTGCCGAGACGCCGATGAACGGCGCGATGATCCACCACTGGTCGCCAAAGCGGTATTCGCCGCGGAACTCGGCGGCGGTGCCGCTATTGGGGTGCGCCCTGCCGGGGGTAAAGTCGAAGGCGCCGACGCCGAGCGCGAGGCGCGGCGGGTCGTTCGGCGACCCAAACGTCACCTGCGCCGCGGCCGGCGGTGCCCCCCAGAGGAGGCCGGCAAGCCCCATGACCATCGCCGCGCGCGCTGAGCGTATCCCGACCGTCGCTTGGTTCACCCGATCCCCCCGTGCGGTTGCCGCGCGGGCCGGATCCGGCTGATACGCGCTCCGGCATATTAGAGGCGATCATCGCACCGGCAAGCGAAACCGCAGGGCACAGTGCCGGCGGCGTCAGCCGTCTTTGGCGCGCTCGGTCGCCAGCACCAGCTGCTCGCGGATGCCCGGCTCCATCGCCGAGTGTCCGGCGTCGCGCACGATGACGTATTGCGCCTCGGGCCAGGCGCGGGCCAACTCGTCAGCGCTGCGGATCGGACAAATCATGTCATAGCGGCCCTGCACGATCACCCCCGGCAGGTGGCGAATCCGGCCGATCCGCGCGATCAGGTCGCGCTCGGGGGTAAACAGGTGCCGCATGAAGTAATGCGCCTCGAGCCGCGCCAGGCCGAGCGCCAGGCGCTCTTCGCCGAACGCGGCGACCGTCTCGGGATTGGGCAGGAGGGTCGAACAGGCGCCCTCGTAGACGCTCCACGCCCGCGCCGCCGGCAGATGGATGCGCGGGTCGGGATCGATCAGCCGGCGGTAATAGGCCGCCAGCAGATTGCCGCGCTCCGCTTCCGGAAGAAACCCGGCAAAGGCGCGCCACGCTTCGGGAAAGACCGTCCGCATGCCACCCAGGAACCAGTCGATCTCGGCGGCACGGCACAGAAAGATGCCGCGCACGATCAGGCCGGCGACGCGCTCGGGATGGGTCTCGGCGTAATGCAGCGCCAGCGTCGATCCCCAGGAACCGCCAAACACCACCCACCGGCTGACGCCGAGCTCGTGGCGCAGAAGCTCGATGTCGGCGACGAGGTGGTCGGGTGTGTTGTCGCGCGTCTCGCCGAGCGGCGTTGAGCGCCCGCCGCCGCGCTGATCGAAAATCACGATCCGCCAATAGGCCGGGTCAAAAAATCGCCGGTGCACCGGGGTCGCGCCGGCGCCCGGCCCGCCGTGCAGGAAAAGGATCGGCGCTCCCTGCGGGTTGCCGGATTCTTCCCAGTACATCGTATGGCGCGCGTCGAGCGGCAAATGCCCGGTGCGGTAGGGGTCGATTGGCGGGAACAGGTCGCGGCGGTTGCTCATCGTGGCCCAGTGTAGGAGCCTCGGCGGCGGGCGGCGATCGAATTTCGTTGCGCCACGCCCCGCGGAACCCGAAGATCGCGGGCAACCGACCGCGCATCCGGGGAATGCCGGCTGAAGGCTTCGCCGATGCAATGGGTGTTTCTTGTCCTCGCCTTGTCGGCCGCGCTGGCCGAGTTGCACACCGGCACCTTCTATCTGGCCGGCGTCGCCGTCGCTGCCATGCTGACCGCCCTGCTGGGGTTCTGGCTGCACGACGATCTGCTGATTTTTGCGTTCGTCGTGCTTTGTGCGATCCTGACCGCCGCAATCCGGCAGTGGCGGCGGCAACAGGCCCAGATCGCGGGTCTGGCGGATTTCGATATCGGCGAGAGCGTGACGATCGGCGATGTGCCGCCGCCCGGCCATCGCCTGACCGTCAGCTATCGCGGCGCAAACTGGCAGGCCGTGATGGCAGACGGCTCCGCCCCCGTACCCGGCAGCACCGCGATCATCGTGCGCAAGACCGACAAGCTGCTGCACCTCGCGGTGCGCCGGCCGACCCGGCGCGACCATAAACAGGCGTAACCATGAACAGTCGAGGAGACGCGGCATGTCGATCGATTCCCTGACCTCGCTGATCCTGCTGCTGCTGCTGCTGCTGTTCGGCTTTGCGATCCTGCGCTCATCGCTGCGCATCGTGCCGCAGCAGAACTCGTGGATCGTCGAGCGCCTCGGCCGCTTTCACCGCGCCCTATTGCCCGGGTTGAACGTACTGATACCGTTCATGGATCGGGTCGCCTACCGCTTCGACATGCGCGAAGTTCCCTCCGAGGTGCCGGCGCAGGTGTGCATCTCGCTCGACAATACGACCCTCACCGTCGACGGCTTTCTCTATCTCCAGATCACCGATGCGGTGAAGGCCGCCTATGGATCGAGCAACCCGATGAACGCGGCGATGCAACTGGCGCAGACCAGCATGCGCTCGGAGATCGGCAAGCTGCATCTCGACCAGGCGCTGTCGTCGCGGCAGATGCTGAATGCCGCGGTCGCCGAGGCGGTCGAGGAGGCTGCCGTCAACTGGGGCATCAAGGTGCTGCGCTACGAGATCAAGGACATCACGCCGCCGCGCGAAATCCTGCACGCGATGGAGCTGCAGATCACCGCGGAACGCGAAAAGCGCGCGATGATCTTCAAATCGGAAGGCCAGCGGCAGCAGCAGATCAACACCTCCGAGGGCCAGCGTCAGCAGGAGATCAATCTCGCCGACGGGCGCCGGCAGGCCGAGATCCTGCGCGCCGAGGGCGAAGCGAAGGCGATCGAACTGGTGGCCACCGCGACCGCCGACGCAATCCGCGCCATCGCCACCGCGGCAGTCGTCGACGGCGGCATCGAAGCCCTGCAGATGCAACTCGCCAAGGATTTCATCGCCCAATGGGGCAGTCTCGCCAAGCAGGGCACGACGATGATCATCCCGGCCGATCTCGGCAATATCGGCTCGGTGGTGGCAACCGCCCTGCAAATGGTCAAGGGAAACTCCGGCACCTCGCTCCGGGGATCGCCCGGGGGATCAGCCGGGGGATCAGCCGGGGGATCGCCAGGGGGCGCGTCCGGCTCCGGCGGGTCGGTGCCGGCTGCGGGTTGAGGCCCCGGCCGTCGCCGCGCGCTATTGCGCCGCCGTCGCGCGATCGGTCGTCTCGGGATCCAACGACATCGCGCGGCCGTGCATTTCCACCGCCAGGAACATGAAGGCGAGCGCCACCGCCAGCATGTTGGCGGCAAGGAACAGGAAAGCCGGAAACACCGCTTGGGCGGTGGCCTGCGGCTTGATCAGATTGCCGGTGCCGGCAATCACCGCCAGCGTCAGCGGCCCGAGGATCTTGCCGACCCCGGCCGCGGCGTGCCCGAGGCCGGAAGCGCGCGAACCGAGCCGCACCCCATACTGCTCGACCGTATAGGGCGTGATGTTGCCGAGCCCGCCATCGACAAAGAACGCCGCGATGCCGAGCATGAGGACAAACACCGGGAAGCCGTCGATCACCACCGCATGCAGATAGCCGGCGGCGGCGAGCGAGATCGCCGCAAGAAACGCAAAGACGATGCCGACCAGCCGCCGCCCGATGCGCTGCACGATCAGCGCCATCAGGATGCGACCGGCCATCGCCGCGGTCGAGACGTAGACGAAATATTCTGCCGCCCGCGTCACCGGCACACTGAGCGCGAGCGCGATGATCGTCGGCCCCCACAACAGGTAGCCGAACACCGCGGTCGTCGTACTGCCCCAGATGATGACGCTCTGCCAGAAGAGGCGCGGTTCGCTGTAAAGCTCGCTCAGCCGCGCCCGCGGCGGGGTGGCCGGACGCCGCGTCGGCAGCGGTACCTGGTCGAGCGGCAGGTCGAGCTGCCGCGCGACCCCCAAGCGCGCCTCCTCAAAGCGTCCCTGGGCGGTGAGCCAGCGCACCGATTCCGGGACGAACAACCACACCAGGACGCCGATCACGATCGGCAGGAAGCCGAACAGGGCAAGACCGCGCCAGCCGATCGAGTGGAGAAACGCGGCCGCGGCAAACGAGGCGAGGAACGGACCGCCGGCCGCGGCCAGGACGAAGAATGTCGTCATGCCGGTGCGCCAGCGCGTCGGTGTCATCTCGACGACGATCGTCAAGGCCGGGGTGATCGCGGCGGCGAGGCCGAAGCCGACAAAGATGCGCAATATCGCCAAGGGCCAGAAGGCGCCGATCGGCAGGAAGGCGATCAACCCGGCGCTGACGCCGCAGATCATCGTGCCGCTGACGGTCTGCAGCCGGCGCCCGAAGCGGTCGGCCAGCGAACCCCAGACCAGCGCCCCAAGGATCGCACCCAAGCCGCTACCGTAGAGGATCAGCGCGGCCTGACCATAGGTCAGATGCCATTGCGGCCCGATCGCCGCCAGAATGAACGCGATCAGAAAAAAGTCGAAAAAATCGAGAATATAGACACCGGCCAGCAGGGCGAAGCTGATCCAGTAGCGGCGATTGAGCGGGGCGCGGTCGAATAGCGCCAGCAGATCTTCGGATGTCTGCTCCACCATCGCTCTTTTCCTCCGTTTGCGGTCCGGCCCACCCGACATCGCGCTGCCGCGCGCACCACCGGCAGTAATGCCAGTTAGCCGGCTCGACGCAATCCATTTCGCGCCGTCCCGCCGGCGGCGCGGGCTCGCCGCCGCCGATGAGCGGACCGCAAATCAGGAGGGCGACGGGCGAATTTCGTTGCACGGCGGCCCGCTCAAACCGAAGATATCGCCAACACACAAGAAACCTTGGAGGGGAATGTCCGATGAACGCGGGACTGTTCGGCAGCGAACCGCTGCCGCCGGCCATACGGCGCACGATTTTCGCCGGCTGCCTCGGCTTTGCGATCGACTTTTTCGACATCTATCTGCCGGTGCTCATACTGGTGCCGGTGATCGGCTATTTCGAGCCGAAGGGGCTCAGCGCGAACGCGACGACCACGATCTACTACTTCACGATCGCCGCGACGCTGCTCGGGCGGCCGTGCGGCGCGATCATCTTCGGTCATTGGGCCGACAAGATCGGCCGCCGGCGCACGACGATGATCAGCATCGCCGGATTTGGTGCGCTGACCGCACTGATCGCTTTCCTGCCCGGCTACAGCTCGATCGGCATCTGGTCCTTGATCCTGCTGCTCGGGCTGCGTTTCGTCGACGGCATCTTCATGGGCGGCGAATACACCTCGAACAACACGCTGGCACTTGAGATGTCGCCGAAAGACCGGCGCGGCTTTGTCGGTGGGCTGATGCAGGGGGCCTTCCCGATCGGCTTTGCCGCGGTCTCGCTGGTCGCCTCGATCATGTTCGCCGTCACCACGAAGGAGCAGTATGCCGTGTGGGGCTGGCGGCTGCCGTTCCTGCTCGGCGGCGCGATCGCGTTCCTCTTCCTGCTTTACTACCGGCTGGTGCCGGAATCGGAGATGTGGGAAGCGACCGAAAAGAGCGAGGCGCCGCTCAAGGAAGTGATGTCCGGGTCGCATCTGCGCAGCCTCGGCCAAGTCTTCCTGATGATGAGCGGGTTCTGGTTTGTCGGCCAGCCGTCGACCGTGCTGCCGGTGATCATGGTGCAGCACCTGCACGTGTCGAGCGAGATGAGCTCCAACACGTTCCTCGTCGCCAGCATCATCCTGTTCTTCGCCTTCATCGGCTATGGCCTGCTGGGCCAGATGATCGGCCGGCGGCTTACCATCATACTGGCCGGTTTGGTCGTGCTGGTGGTCGGCCCACTGCTCTACTACATGGCGATCACGCATGGGATCAGCGGCGGGTCGCCGCTCGGCACGGTCGTCTTGATCGCGGTCTTCCACGTCCTGATGATCTCGCCCTGGGGGATCGTCACGACCTATATCTGCGAGCGTTTCCCCACCCATGTCCGCGCCAGCGGCTATGGCATCGGCTACAGCGTCGCCATCATCATCCCGTCGTTTTCCGGGATCTATCTGTTGTGGCTGGGGCATTTCATCCCCTATCTGTACGCGCCGATCGTGCTGCTGGTGGTTGCCGGGGTTCTGATGATCGTCGGGGCGTTGCTGGGGCCGGAGACACGCGAGGTCGAATTGCACCTGCCCGACCTGGGCCATGGGGAGCTTCCGATGCGCGGCGGCGCGTTTGCCCGCTCGGCCTGAACCGCAGAGGCGGGGTGCGCCGCGAACGCACCCCGCGGCGCCGCCCCGGAATGACGCATTCTTGAGCGAAGTCGGGGCGGCGGCTTATTCGTCCGGTCGCTGGTAGGTAACGCGGCCGTCCTTCAGGGTCATGCGGGCAATCAGCCGCTCCCTGGCGGTCACCGTCTGGCCGTCACTGTCGGTCATCGCGAAATTGCCGTTGCGCCGCTCGATGAGGGCGATGTCGGCGTTGGCGCCGGGCGTGAGCGTGCCGACCGTGCCCTCGTAGCCCATGATCCGGGCCGGCGCGGCGGTGGCGCGCAGCACCAGATCGTCGAGCGTCATGCCGAAATGCAGCAGCTTCGACATCGTCGTCGCGAGGTCCCACACGGGGCCCTTGGTCGCACTGGTCAAGGTCAGGTCGGTCGAGATCGTGTCCGGTAGAAAGCCCTGGTCGAGCGCCTTCTCGATCATCGCAAAGCTGAAATGGTTTCTTCCGTGAGCGCAGTCGAAGATGATGCCGTGGCGCTGCGCCTCGACGACTTCCTTCAGCACGAGTTGCTTTTCCTGGCCCATGATGCCGTGGGCGCGGCCGTGATAGCAGTGGGTGATGATGTCGCCCGGGATCATCTCGGCCAGGATGTCGGGCAAGGGAATCGGCGAATCGGTGATGTGGATCATCAGCGGCACGCCCGCCATCGCGGCGGTGCGGCGCGCCAGCTTGACGGGTTCGGTCGAGTATTCCCAGACGATCCCCGGCCCGTAGCGCAGTTTGACGCCGATCGCCAGATCCGGGTTCTCGGCGATCGTCCGGGCGCAGCCCTCGGGGTCGGCATAGGGAAAATGCGATAATTCGCCGCCTCTCGACGTGCCGACGATGCCGATCGCCGACAGGTTGACAAAGGCGCGCACCCGCGTCTTGACCTCGTGATCGAGCACCTGGCGCAGCCCGGCAAAGGTCGCCGAGCCGGCGCTGCCGGCGTCGCACAGCGTCGTGACGCCGCTCGCCTGGCAGAACCGGTCGGTATGCCCGCCCATATCGTGCGCGTTGACGAAGACATGGGCGTGGATGTCGATGAGGCCGGGCGTCACCAGGAGACCCTTGGCGCTGATCGTGCGATGCGCCTCGCCGGCCGGCAGTGCCGGGCCGACCGCGACGATCTTGCCGCCGCTCACCGCGACATCGAGCATGCCCTTCAGCCCGGCGCCGGGATCGACGACCTCGCCATGCTGGATCAACAAATCGTATTTCATGAAAGACGGCTCCCTTTGAGCGGCGGGGAATCCCCGACCCAGATGCGCCGGGAAACCCGGGAAACCTTTCGTCCGTCAGATTCGATACGATCAGCCGCGCAGCCGCGGGCAGAGGCGCATCGCGTTCTCGCCGAGAATTTTCTTGCGGGCGCTTTCCTTGAGGCGGGGGCGGTCGACGGTCTGCGGCACGGCTTCCGGCCAGGCGCTGTCGCCATGCGGCCAGTCGGAGGCGAACAGCCACATGTCCTCGCCCAGTTCCTCGATGCAGAACTCGATCGAGCGCTCCCAGCTGTCGACGCCGTGGAAATAGCGGCCCTCGGCGATGACGTCGCGCGGCATCCGTTTCAGGTTAGGCACGTGGCCGGGCGACATCAGGTAGTGCGTGTCCATGCGGTCCAAAGCCATCGGGACCCAGCCGCCGGCGGTCTCAACGATCGCCGCCCGCAGGCGCGGGAACAGCTCGAAAACGCCGCCGCCGATCAGCGCGGCAAGCGCCGCCATCCCGGCCCACGGGTTGCCGAAGCCGTGCATCAGGAACCAAGCGCCGTCGAGGTCGTTGGTGCCGGGGCCGTAGGGCGGGCGCGCCGTGCCGCCATGCGCCAGGAGCGGCAGGTCGAGCGATTGCGCCGCGTCGTAGAGCGGGTAAAGATCGGGATTGTCGAGCAGCTTGCCGCCCGGCGCCTGCGGCGAGATGTAGACGCCAACCAGGTTGGGGTCGCGCTCGGCCCAATATTTCAGCTCGGCGACGCCCGAGGGCACGTCGCGCATGTTGGCGACGAGGGTCCATTTGAGGCGGGTCGGCGCCTGCGCGCAGAAATCGACGACCCAGCGGTGATAGGCGCGGTAGAGCGCGTTCTCGAACCCGCCGTCGCGCAGCGCGCAATAGCTCGAGACATGCGTCGGGAACAAGACATTGATGTCGACCGAGGCCTTGTCCATGTCCTCGAGGCGGGCCTTGACGTCCCAGTTCACTTCCGGGCGGATCGGCGGCAGCGGGTCCTTGCGGCCCGGCGGGAAGGCGATCCGGCCATGCGCCATCTCGGAGCGCCGGGTAACGCCAAACGTGTCGCGCACGCCGAGCGCGCGGCCCGCCTCGATCTGCTCGATGACCGCGGTCGTACTGCCGAAGAGGGCATAGCGCTCGCCCTTCGCCTCCTGCCGCGCGATCGCCTCGCACAGCAGGTTAAACGGGGCGCGGTACTCGGGGTCGATGTAGTCCTTGAAGAATTTGTCGGCGCGCTCGCGGATATGGGCGTCCATGTCGATGACGGTGTGACCGTTCCAAGCCATTGCGGGCCTCCTCCTGTATCTCGCCTCTTCGTCATTGCCGGGTGATTTTAGCGCCTCTCTCGACTCAGTTGAGGCACCTTTCAAATAACATTGTTTCGGGGATACCAGGCGTTCGCATCTTTGAACCAATCGCCAAGGAGTAGATGAAGAGGCTTAGACCCAATCTTCTCAGTCAGAATCTCGCTTTTATCAGTATATTCTTTCTTACTCCGTCCGTTCCTCAGCATGTTTTCCAAAGAACTTCGGCTAATTGCTCGCATCGCGCGGTCTGGCATCCCCTCTCTCTCCCTTTTTTTATGCTTTTGAAAGACCCCTCACCCCCAGCCCTCTCCCCGCGAGCGGGGAGAGGGAGAGAGGCGGCGCGGCCTCGCCATTTCGTTCCCTCTCCCCGTTTGCGGGGAGAGGGGCAGGGTGAGGGGCACTCGGCGACTCAGGCCCGCGCGGCGATGTTGTCGTGGCGGCGGGCGGCGGCCTCGGCTTTGGCGAAGTCGGGTTCGCCGAAGCCGTAGAGCCGCGCCCCGCCCGACAGGATCTTGCCGGCAACGTCTTTCGAGATGCTGGGGTTGTTGAGCACCCGGTTCGACACCTCGGGGAAGCTCGAATCGAAATGCGGGAAATCGCTCGACACGCAAATGTTGTCGGCGCCGCCCAGCAGTTCGACGACCGAACCGACCTCCTTTTCGCCGCTCTCGATGGCCGAGAAGCAGTTGCGCTGCCAGTATTCCAAGGGCGACAGCTTGAGATAGGGCGCGTCCGAATCGTGGTGCTGGCGCAGATCCCATTCGATGCGCCCCAAGAGGCCCGGCACCCACCAGCTCTGTGCCTCGAGAAAGGCGACCTTGAGCCTGGGATAGAACTCGAAGATGCCGCCGAGCATCAGCGCGATGAGGGCCAACTGCATCTCGGTCGAGTGGCTGGCAACATGCCGCATGAAGCGGTTTTCGCCAAAGCGCGGCTCGATCGTCGAATAGTAGGAGCCGGTGCCCTCGTGGAAGCACATCGGCACGCCCATTTCCTGCAGCATGCCGTAGAGCGGGTCCCAGTAGTTCGAGTGCCAATACCGGCCGTTCAGGTAATTGGGCCGCACGAAGGCGCCGACCGCGCCATAATCCTTGACGCAGCGCAGCAATTCGGCGCAGGCGAGGTTGACGTCGTGCATCGGCAGCATCGCCGCCATCTTCAGCTGGTCGGGGCTGTGCTGGCAGAACTCATGGAGCCAGTCGTTGTAGGCGCGGCAGATCGCATTGGAAAACTGCGGGTCCATGTTATCGCGCGCCAGAAACGACAGGCCGGAGGTCGGGAACAGCACGGCGATGTCGATCCCTTCCATCGCCATGCCGATGACCTGCGCCTCGGCGTCGTAGCCGCGCTCGACCGCGAAATTCACCGTCTTGTTGGCGCGCTTGGAAACGAGCGGGCCGCGGATGCGGTTGTATTGCGAGGTGTTGCCGTCGTTGCTGGTCGGTGTCCCGTCGAAAAACCACAACGGGCGGCCGCGCATGCCGGTCGAGCCGCCGTCCTGCCGCCGCACCGACGAGGTGACGCGCGGCTTGAACGCCGGATCGAGGTATTTGTCGAACAGGTCCATCGGCTCCATGATGTGCATGTCGCAATCGACAAACCGGTAACCCTCTTTCATCGCCCGCTCCCTCCGCAAAGACTTTTTCAGTCGAACCGTGCGCCGGGGAGCGCGACCGCGCAAGCGCAACGGCAGTCGCGCATGGGAGCATTGTCACCCCGGCGCAGGCCGGGACCCATCATTCAGCTGACCGAGACGCGCGGGAGTGGGTCCCGGCTTTCGCCGGGAATGCGATTACGATTGCGTCAGCCACCCGCCCAGTGGCCGAGGATCGCCAGCAGCAGCAAGGCGACGATGTTGGTGATCTTGATCATCGGGTTGATCGCCGGCCCGGCGGTGTCCTTGTAGGGATCGCCGACCGTGTCGCCGGTCACGGCCGCCTTGTGCGCTTCCGAACCCTTGCCGCCGTGGTGGCCTTCCTCGATGTATTTCTTGGCGTTGTCCCAGGCGCCGCCGCCCGAGGTCATCGAGATCGCGACAAAGAGCCCGGTGACGATCGTGCCGAGCAGCATCGCGCCGAGCGAACTGAACGCCGCCGCCTGACCGGCGATCAGCGCAATGATGATGTAAAGCGCGATCGGCGCCAGCACCGGCAGCAGCGACGGCACGATCATCTCGCGGATCGCGGCCTTGGTCAGCATGTCGACGGCGCGGCCGTAATCGGGCTTGGCCGTGCCCTCCATGATGCCGGGGATCTCGCGGAACTGGCGGCGCACCTCGACGACGATTGCGCCGGCCGAGCGGCCGACCGCCTGCATCCCGAGCGAGCCGAACAGGTACGGCAAGAGCCCGCCGAGAAACAGGCCGACCACGACATACGGGTCCTGCAACGCGAAATGCACGTCGAGCTTGGGGAAATAATGCTTGAGGTCCTCACTGTAGGCGGCAAACAGAACGAGCGAGGCGAGCCCGGCCGAGCCGATCGCATAACCCTTGGTCACCGCTTTGGTCGTGTTGCCGACCGCATCGAGCGCGTCAGTGGTGCGCCGCACTTCGGGCGGCAGATCGGCCATCTCAGCGATGCCGCCGGCGTTGTCGGTGACCGGGCCATAGGCGTCGAGCGCGACGATCATGCCGGCCAGGGCGAGCATCGTCGTCGCCGCCGTCGCGATGCCGAACAGGCCGGCCGACATGTAGGACAGGACGATGCCGATGCAGATCACGATGACCGGCAACGCGGTTGCCTCCATCGACACCGCGAGGCCCTGGATCACATTGGTGCCGTGGCCGGTGGTCGAGGACTGCGCGATGCTGCGCACCGGCCGGTATTCGGTCGCGGTGTAGAATTCGGTAATCCACACGATGAACCCGGTCACCGCGAGGCCGACGACCGCGCACCCGAGCAGCCGCCAACCGGTCACCGCGGCGCCGGTCGTCAAAACGAGCGGCGCGCTGAGGCCGACCAGCACATAGATCACGCCGGCGATCGCCGCCACCGACAGGATGCCGGTGACGACAAGCCCCTTGTAGAGCGCCCGCATGATGCCGTTATCGGCGCCGAGCTTGACGAAAAACGTGCCGATTACCGAGGTCAGGATGCACACCGCGCCGATCGCCAGCGGCATGACCAGCAGCTTGTCGCGCAGCGGTCCGGTGAAAAAGATCGCCGCCAACAGCATCGTCGCGACGATCGTCACGACATAGGTCTCGAACAGGTCGGCCGCCATGCCGGCGCAGTCGCCGACATTGTCGCCGACATTATCGGCGATGACGGCCGGGTTGCGCGGGTCGTCCTCGGGAATGCCGGCCTCGACCTTGCCGACCAGATCGGCGCCGACATCGGCGCCCTTGGTAAAGATGCCGCCGCCGAGACGGGCGAAAATCGAGATCAGCGAGGCGCCGAAGCCGAGCGCCACCATCGGCTCCAGCACCGGGCGCAGATCGTCGCCCGGGAAGATGTCGCGCAGGATGAAATAATAGCAGCCGGCGCCGAGCAGCCCCAATCCGACGACCAGCATGCCGGTGACGGCGCCGGCCTTGAACGCGATGTCGAGCCCGGCCGCGAGCCCGCTGCGGGCCGCCTGCGCGGTGCGCACATTGGCGCGTACCGACACGTTCATACCGATATAGCCGGTCGCGCCGGACAGCACCGAACCGATCAGATAGCCGAGCGCCACCCACTTGCCGAGGGTGATGCCGAGGATGACGAGGATCACCACGCCGACGATCGCGATCGTCCGGTATTGCCGGTTGAGATAGGCGCCGGCGCCGACCTGCACCGCGGCCGAGATCTCCTGCATGCGCGCGTTGCCGGCGTTCGCGGCCAGCACGAGCCGGCTCGTCAGCACGCCATAAGCCAGCGCCACCAGACCGCAGGCAATGACGAGAATGTAGGCCGACGCCATCTGTCAGGTTCCCTCGTAGCGACTCGCAAAAGAAAACCCGCCCACAGCCGCGCGCGCGGCGCGGCGGGGCAGGTCGGGGCCGGTACAGCTTGCCAGAAGGCACAATTTTAGGCAACCGCCAGTTCCGCCAATTCCCCTTTTAGGACCCGCAGCCCGCTCGGGCCGGTTCAGCGGCATGCCGGCAGCCGCCTGCCCGGTGGGCGCCTCCTATCAGGTTCGCGCCATCACAGCTCCGCGGCACGCAAGGCGCGGGCGAGGCGGTTGAGCACGCCGTTCGCCAGCCCCGGCTCCTTGCCGGTAAAGAAGGCGTAAGCGATCGCGACATACTCGCTGATCGTGACGCGCGGCGGCATGTCGGGACGGTGCACCAGCTCATAGGCGCCGGCCTCGAGAATGAGGCGCAGCAGCGTTTCAAGCCGACCCAGCGGCCACTCCTCGCTGAGCGCCGCCGAGATCGTCTCTTCGAGCCGCTCGCGGTCGGCGGCGACGCCGCGGACGATGTCGGCGAATAGCGCTTCGTCCGCTTCGCCATAGAGATCGCCGTCGATCTCGCGGCCGAGGCGGTGCTGGACGAATTCTCGGATCACCGCGGCCGCCCCGAGACCCGGGTTCAGTTCGAGCTGGTAGAGCGCCTGGACCGCGCCCAGTCGGGCGACGCTGCGGCGCCGCGCAGCACCGTGGCGCGGCGTCCCCTCGGCCGCGCCGGCGGTGGTCAACTCGCGGTCCCCTGCAACCGAGGCCGCAGTTCGATCAGCGCAAGGCAGGCGCGCACCGCCTCGCCGCCCTTGTCGCGGCCGTCGGGAGCGGCGCGCACCAGGGCCTGCGCCTCGTTCTCGACGGTCAGGATGCCGTAGCCCGCGGCGATCCCGTCGCGCACCATCAGATCCTGTAGCGAGCGCGCGGTCTCGGCGCAGATGTGGTCGTAATGCGTCGTCTCGCCGCGAATGACGCAGCCGAGCGCGACAAACCCGTCGAACCGCTCGGCCGTTCTGGCCGCCAGCGCGATCGCCGCCGGGATCTCGAAGGCGCCGGGCACCGACACGAATTCACAGGTGGCGCCGGCGGCGGCGGCGGCGCGCTGTGCCCCCTCGCGCAGCAGCGCGGCGATGTGCGCGTAGTAGGGCGCCTCGACAAATAACAGATGCGGGGCTCGCTTCATGGTCAGGACGGCTCCCGCAGGTCGGATCGCGTCGCCAGCAGCCGGGCGACATAGCGCGCGATCGGGTCGATTTCGAGGTTCATGCGCTGGCCGGGCTGCGCGTCGCCAAAGCCGGTATGCGACAGGGTATAGGGGATGAGATTGACGCCGAAACGGTCGCTCGCGACCTCGTTGACCGTCAGACTGACGCCGTCGAGCGCGACCGACCCCTTGGCGGCGATATAGGGCATCAATGCCGCCGGCGCCGCGATGACGAAGCGCAGCGAATCACCCTCCGGCCGCCGCTCGACCAGCCGCGCCACCCCGTCGACATGCCCAGACACAATATGGCCGCCCAATTCGTCGCCGGCCCGCAGCGCCCGCTCGAGATGGACCGGCGTCCCCTCGACCCAGTCGCCCAAGGTCGAGCACGCCAAGGTCTCGGCCGACGCCTCGACCGAAAATGCCCCCGGTTCGACGGCGACGACGGTCAGGCACGGTCCCGAACAGGCGATCGAGGCGCCGAGCGCGATCGCGGCGCTGTCATAGGCGCTCGCAATCGTCAGCGCGAGGCCACTGCCGTCGCCTGCGCCGCGCCGCAGCCGCACAACCCGGCCGACATCGGTGATGATCCCGGTGAACATGCCGCTAGGCTAGAAGTCTGCCCGGCAATTGGCCAGCGCGTTTCACGCATGCCCCGGCGCCGGCTGCGGCACGATCGGCGCCGGCCGCCAATATGTCGTCTCGATCTTGATCGGCCACGCCCTCTCCGCCCCGTTGGGCAAGACGGGGCGGAACGCGCAAAGCTGCATCGCACCAGCAGTTCCGCCTAGCCGGATAGCTCCGCCGCAATTGCCGGGTGGGCCCGGTGATGCGCCGCCTCGCCGCCAAGCCGCGTGCGCGCCGCCTCGCGAATGACGCGCGCCAGTTCGGGCTGGCGGGCGAGCAACTCGTGAAAATCGACGATGTCGAGCGCCAGCAGCGTGCAGGAGCCGTTGGCGGCGACGGTCGCGTTGCGCGGGTCGCCGGTCAGCAGCGCGAGCTCGCCGAAGAACTCCCCGGCGCCGAGAAACAGCGACCCCGACTGCAACTGGATCTCGACTTCGCCGTCGACGACGAAATACATACAGTCGCCGGGTTCGCCGCGGCGCACGACGACGGCACCCGCCGGATAGTCGCGCGGCCGCAGCAGCCGCGCCACCTCGGCGATCAGCGAGGCGCCGATATTGTGGAAAAACGGCACCTTGGCGACCAGTTCCCAGGTGCGCAGAAAGTCGCGTCGGCGCAATTCCTCGCCATAGCCATTGACCAGAATCCCGGTCCACAGCGCGAAGATCAGAATGCCGCCGACCATGACGATGCCGGAGAGAGCCCGGCCGGCAATGGTGCGCGGCACGACATCGCCATAGCCGGTCGTCGTCATCGTCACGATGCCCCACCACAATGCCGCGGGAATCGAGGCGAACGCATTCGGATGATCGGGATGGGCGTGACGCTCGAGCAGATAGGCGACGCTGCCGGCCGTCAGCAGCACGATCATAAAGCCCAGCAGCACCGACAAGAGCGCCTGGCGCGCATGGCTGACGACCCGGCCGAGGCTCGCCAGACCCGGCGAATAGCGGATGTATTTGAAGGCCCAGATGAACCCTGACAGGCTGGCCATCGGCCCGTACACCAGGGCCACGATCCCGGGCAGTCCGCTGACCAGATCGAACACCCCGCCCAGCGAGGTCGCCCAGGCGAGCCGGGCGCGCAACTGGCCGCGATGCACGCCGCCGGGTGCTTCCGGCGCGACGATCAGGCGCATGACGTACTCGGCGAAAAAGAACGCCGCGACGATATAGAACGTGATGGCGAGAGCGCCGCCATAATGCGCCTCGATCGTCGCGACCGTCGTCATCAGCATGACCGCGATGCCGGTCGCGGCCATGACATGGTGCACGACGCGAAAAATCCGTGCCCCGGTACCGGTGCTTTCGGGCCGCAGAAGAAGATACAGCCGGCGACGCTTCATCGCGCTATTGTAGGAGCCTTGGCTGCCGGCCGGAATAGCCGCTGCGATTTCCCGGCCGGGCCGATCCTGCTATAGAAGACACTGGTCACGCAAACCGCTGGGATCATCCTCCGCGTGCCGCTCCTTCCCAAGTCTCGCCGCGCCATTTTCGCCTTTTTGCATGACGTCGCGATGGCCGCGCTGTCGTTCGCGCTGGCGCTGTATCTGCGGCTCGGCGCGGCGATGCTGACGCCCGACCCGCGTCTGACATTGCTCTATGGCGCCGCCTTTACCGCGATCGCTGCGGTCATCTTCCTGGTGACGGGTCTCTACCGCGGCGTCTGGCGATATGCCTCGCTGCCCGATCTGTTCAACATCGCCCGCGCCGCGACGCTGACCGAGCTGGTGTTTCTGCCGGTCATGTTCCTGTTTACCCGGCTCGACACCCTGCCACGCTCGGTCCTGTTGATCGATTGGCTGGTGCTGGTCGCGCTGTTGGGCGGGCCGCGGCTCGGCTATCGGCTGTTCAAGGACCGCGGCCTCGACCATCTGTTCGAACACGCCCGCGGCGCCCGCGTACCGGTCCTGCTGATCAGCACCAAGGACGGCGCCGACACCTTCATCCGCGAGACGGTGCGCGACCGCAATGCGGTCTATCGCGTCGTCGGCATGCTGTCCGATACGCCGTCGCGGGTCGGTCGGCAGATCTACGGCGTGCCGGTGCTCGGCACGATCGATGCGCTGGACGACGTTGTCGCCGGCCTGGAACGCCGCGGTCGGCGCCCGCACAAGCTGGTGATCACGGCGCACGGCCTCACCGGCGCGGAGGTCCGCCGGCTGCTCGACCGGGCCGAGGCGCTCGCCATCCCGCTGGCGCGGCTGCCGCGCCTGACCGAATTCCAGCAGACAAGCGCGAACTCGCCGCGCGCGATCGAGCCGATCGCGCTGGAGGATTTGCTCGGCCGGCCGCAGGCGGTGCTCGACCGCGACGCCATGGCGCGGCTGATCGAAGGCCGCCGCATTCTCGTCACCGGCGCGGGCGGCACGATCGGCTCGGAGCTGGCCCGCCAGATTGCCGCGTTCGCGCCGGCCCGGCTGGTGCTCGTCGATAACGGCGAATATCTGCTTTACGCGATCGATGCCGAGCTGCGCGAGCGCTGGCCCGACCTGGCCATCCGCCCGCGTCTGGCCGATGTGCGCGACCGGTGCCGCGTCGATGCGGTGTTTGCGCTGGAGCAGCCGCAGATCGTCTTCCATGCGGCCGGCCTCAAGCACGTGCCGATGGTTGAGGACAACCCGATCGAGGGCGTGCTGACCAACGTCATCGGCAGCCGCAACGTCGCCGAGGCGGCGCGCGCCGTCGGGGCCGGGCTCGTCGTGATGATCTCGACCGACAAGGCGGTCGATCCGTCGAGCGTGATGGGCGCCACCAAGCGTCTCGCCGAAGCGATCTGCCAGGCGCTCGATCTCCATGAGGCGCGCCGCCCGGCGCCGGGCACGCGGCTGGTCACGGTGCGGTTCGGCAATGTCCTCGGATCGACCGGCTCGGTGGTGCCGCTGTTCACCCGTCAGCTCGCCGCCGGCGGGCCGCTGACCGTGACCCACCCTGAGGTCAGCCGCTATTTCATGACCGTGCGCGAGGCGGTCGAACTGGTGCTCGAAGCCTCGGCGAGCGCACCGCAGGGCGAGGGCGGCGAGGCGCGCGGCAAGATCTTCGTGCTCGACATGGGGGAGCCCGTCCGCATCGTCGAATTGGCGCGGCAGATGATCCGGCTCGCCGGACTGACGCCCGACCGCGACATCGCGATCAGCTATATCGGGCTGCGGCCCGGCGAGAAACTGCACGAGGCGCTGTTTCACGCGGCCGAGGCGCCGGTCCCGACCGGGCACCCGGCGCTCCGCCTCGCCGCGCCGCGCACCGCCGACTACGCGGTGCTGGCGCGCTCGATCGACGAACTCGAAGAGCAGGCGCGCGCCGGTCACGAGGCGCGGGCGCTCGATCTGCTGCACCGGCTCGTACCGGAATACCGCTCCGCCACCGGGGCCGCCACCGGGGCTGCCACAGGGGCTGCCATGGGAGCTGCCATGGGAGCTGACCGCGGACCCCCGGCCGTCGCGACGGGTTCGAACTGAGGCGAATGCGCCGCTGTGCCGCATCGCCGCCTGCGGTCTGGCGGCGCGACGATGCGCAGCAGGCCGGCGAAACCGGTTGTTTGCGCTCGCCGCTCGCCGGTCGGGCGCGGTATCATCGGCATCGGCGCGCTGCAGATTCGCGGCGGCGGCGGAGGGCGCGCGGTGAGAATAGTAGGTTTCCTGTTGGTGTCGGCCCTCCTGGCCGGATTGGTAAGCGGTTGCTCCGACGACAAACCGCCCGCGACCTCGACGCAGGCCTCGCAGCAAGCCCTCCACAAGGACTGCGCCAATCCCCACTGGAAGGAGCAGAATCTCGGGCTGTGGTATTCGCTGTGCCGCCAGCCGCTAAAGTGGTGACGCGGCGGAGCTACGCCTCCTCAAGCTCTATGAGGGTGCCGCAGAAATCCTTCGGGTGGAGGAACAGGACCGGCTTGCCGTGCGCCCCCGGTTGCGGCGTGCCGTCGCCGACAACGCGGGCCCCGGCGCCCACCAGCCGGTCGCGCGCAAGGCGGATGTCGTCGACCTCGTAACAAAGGTGATGCATGCCGCCAGCCGGGTTCTTGTCGAGAAAACCGCGCACGGGCGACCCTTCCCCGAGCGGCTCCAGCAATTCGATCTTGCTGTTCGGCAAGTCGACGAACACCACCGTGACGCCGTGTGCCGGCAGCGGATGCGGCTCGGAGACGCGGGCCCCGAGCGCGTCGCGATAGAGCACCGCCGCGGCCGCGACGTCCGGCACGACGATCGCGACATGGTTGAGCCGGCCGATCATCGCGCCCCTCCCGCGCTACAGCCGCACCAGCTGGATGTCGATCAGCGGGCGCTTGCCGAAGCGCTCGTTGAGGGCGCGGCGCAGCACCCGGCGGGCGGCCTCGCGCAGCGCGCCGTCGTCGTGCCGCAGCGACGCCGGCAACCCGTCCATCGCGTCGGCCAGCGCATCGCGCAGGGCCGCCGCCGGTTCGGCATTCGCTTCCGCCAGACCGATCAGGCTGAGTTGCGGCGGCGCCGCGAGCCAGCCGCGGCGATCGACGACGAGCGTCGCGACGACGCTGCCGTCATTGCCGACGCGCCGCCGCTGTTGCAGGACGGCGCCGCCAAGCGGCAAGAGGCTCTTGCCGTCGCTGGCGATGCGGCCGACCGGGATGTCGTCGACCAGCGCCGCGCCATGCCGGTCGAGCCGTACCATCGCGCCGTTTTCGATGACCAGCGCCTCGGGCACCTGGCACTGGCGCGCCAGCTCGGCATGGCTCAAGAGGTGGCGCGCCTCGCCATGCACCGGGATCGCGATCTGCGGCCGGACCATCTGGTACATGCGCACCAGCTCGTCGCGCGCCGGATGGCCCGAGACATGGACGAAATGATCCTCCGTCGTCACGATTTCGACGCCGAGGCGGATCAGCGCGTTGTGCAGCCGGTTGATCGCCTTCTCGTTGCCCGGAATGATGCGCGAGGAAAAGATCGCGACATCGCCCTCTTCGAGCGTGATGTTGGGGTGGTCCTCGCGGGCGATTCGCGCCAGCGCGGCGCGCGGCTCGCCCTGGCTGCCGGTGCAGATGAGCAGGATCTTGTCGCGCGGCACATAGCCCGCCTCATCCTCGGTCAGAAAGCGCGGCACATCGGCGAGGTAGCCGTTTTCGCGCGCCGCCTTGTCGATGCGCCACAGCGAGCGGCCGACCAGGGCGACGTCGCGGTCATGGGCGCGCGCGGCATGGGCGATCGTCGCGAGGCGCGCCACGTTGGAGGCGAAGCAGGCGACCGCGACCCGCGCGTCATAGCGGCCGATCAGCTCGCTGAGAGACTCGCGCAGCTCGCCCTCGGAGCCCGAGTGGCCTTCGCGCAGCGCATTCGTCGAATCGCAGACGATCGCCAGCACCCCCTCGTCGCCGATTTCGCGCAGCCGGTCCTCGTCGGTCGGCGAGCCGATCAGCGGCTCGGGGTCGAGCTTCCAGTCGCCGGTGTGCAGCACCGTGCCCGCTGAGGTGCGGATCACCACCGCGTTGGGCTCGGGGATCGAATGGGTCAGCGTGATCAGCTCGAGATCGAACGGGCCGATCGTGAAGCGGCCGGACATCGGCACGGTGTTGATCGTGACCTGCGCCGCCAGCCGCGCCTCGACGAGCTTGGCGCGCAGCAGCGAGGCGGTGAACGGGGTGGCCCAAACCGGGCATTGCAATTGCGGCCACAGATAGGGAATGGCGCCGATATGGTCTTCGTGCGCGTGCGTCGCGACGATGCCCAGCAGGCTGTCGCGGCGCTCGACGATAAAGGCCGGGTCGGCCATGATCACATCGACCCCCGGCTCGTGCTCGCCCTCGCCGAAGGTGACGCCGCAATCGACGATCAGCCACTGACCGCGGTAGCCGTAGAGGTTGAAATTCATGCCGATCTCGCCGGAACCGCCGAGCGGCAGGAAATAGAGAGCGTCGGGTTCGTGCTCGACGAGCTTGGCGTCCGCCTTGGGAGCCGGGCGTCGCGCCGGGGGTGTCATCGGTTGCTGTTGTGGCGATAGATGAGGCGCAGGCCCCACAGCGTGAGGTCGCGATCGACCGTGTCGATCGTGTCGGTCGCCCCGGCAAACAGCGGCGCCAGCCCCCCGGTGGCGATGACCTCCATCGCTTCGTTCCTTTCCTCGCGGATGCGCCGCACGATGCCCTCGATCAGCCCGACATAGCCCCAGAAGACGCCGGACTGCATCGCCGGCACCGTCGCGCGCCCAACCACTGCCGGCGGCCGCAGCAGCGCGACATGCGGCAGTTGCGCCGCCGCCATTTCCAACGCCTGTAGCGACAGGTTGGGTCCCGGTGCGATCACCCCGCCGCAATAATCGCCACGGGCGTCAACCACGTCAAAATTGGTCGCCGTGCCGAAATCGACAACCACCAGCGGCGGTTTGTAGCGATTGCCGGCGGCAACGGAGTTGGCGACCCGATCGGCGCCGACATCGCGGGCCGGCATATCGACATCGATGCCGATCCCGACCCTGCAATTCTCGCGGCCGACCACCAGCGGCTCGCATTTGAGATAACGCTGGCACAGCTGGATCAGGTGGAACATCGCGTCCGGCACGACATTGCCGATGACCGCGGCATCGATATCGGCCGTTGTCAGGCCGGCGAGCGCCAATAGCTGGGTCAGCCAGATCGCATATTCGTCGGCGGTCCGCCGCGGATTGGTCGAGATGCGCCACGACGCGCGCAGCGTGTCAGCCTCGTAGACGGCGAAGACGCCGTTGGTGTTGCCCGAATCGATGGCGAGCAGCATCGCGTCCTCCTCACCCGAGCGCCGGGAAGACTTCGCCCGCCGCGATGCGGCGGCGCCCGTCGGCGGCGTCGAGCACCAGGGCGCCGTCGTCGTCGAGATCGAGAAAGCGGCCTGAAAACGTGCTGCTCTCGAGGCGCACGCTGATCGGGTCGCCGAGCCCGCTGGCCTGCGCCAGCCAGGCGGCGCGCAGCGGCGCGAAGCCTTCGTCCTGCCAGCGCTGCGCCCAGCCCTCGAAATGCCCGGCAAAGGCGGCGAGCAGCGCCGCCGGCGTGATGCGGGTGACGCCCTGATCGGCCAGCGAGGTCGCTGGATATTCGACATTGCGCGGGGCGGCGGCGATGTTGACCCCGACCCCGATCACCACGAAATCGACCCGGTCACGCCCGCTCGTCTCGGATTCGAGCAGGATGCCGGCCAGCTT
>DATLRS010000008.1:0-23153 GCA_035534535.1 Allostellaceae bacterium
AGCAGACTTGATCGGGGTCAATGATCGGAAGTTCGAGGCCGGTCAATTCTATTGGCTAAAATGGCACCGTACGTAACCCGCCGAGGCGACCCGTTGCCCGTCGAACCGCAGTCAAGCCGCCGCGTTAGTCAAATCGCTCCGGTCGATCGGGCCAGAACGGCCGAGCCGGCCGCGATCCCGTCGCCTCGACCCGCCCCGAGACCGAAACCACCCTCCGCAGGGCGGTCGGCGCGCTGGGTTGGGCTCCTCCTGCTGCTGGGTGTCGCTGCCGGTGCGCTCTACTGGATCCTGTTGCCGCCCTCGGTATCGGTTGTGCAGCCGCGGCGTGGTGCTGCGGTGCAGGCCGTTTATGCCACCGGAACCGTCGAACCGAGCGTGATGATCCCGATCGCGGCGCGGACAATGGCGCGGCTGATCGCGCTGCAGGTCGATGAAGGCGCCGTTGTCAAACAGGGCCAGTTGCTCGCCCGGCTCGAGAACGATGATCTGCGGCGCGCGGTTGAAGCCGCCGCTGCGGAGGAGCGCTACACGCGGGAACAACTCGACCGCATGACGCAGCTCCTCGCGCGCAAGGTCATCGCGCGCACCGCCTATGACCGCGCCAAGGCCGATTGGGAGAAGGCGCGGGCAAACCGCGAGCGCGCCGCGACAGAGGCGGGCTATCTTGACCTTGTCGCGCCGGCTGACGGCACCGTCATCCGCCGGGACGGCGAGATCGGCCAGATGATCGGCGCCAACCAGCCGATCTTCTGGCTGTCGTGCTGCGCACCATTGCGCGTGTCGGCCGAAGTCGACGAGGAGGACATCGCACAGGTCCGCCCGGGACAACAGGTACTGATTCGCTGCGATGCCTTCCCAGGGCAGGTCTTTCGCGGCCGTGTTCAAACGGTCACGCCGAAGGGCGATCCGGTGGCGCGCAGCTATCGGGTGCGGGTGTCGTTGCCGCCTGACACGCCCCTGATGATCGGCATGACCGCGGAGACCAACATCTTGCTGCGGCGGAGTGAGAATGCGCTGCTGCTGCCGGCTGGGGCCGTTAGGCAGAATACCGTGTGGCGGGTGGAAAACGGCCGTCTGGCGCCGCGCCCCGTCACCGTCGGCGCCATAGGAGCGCGCGAAGTCGAAATCCTATCCGGCGTCACAGGCGGCGACTCGATCGTCGCGGCGCCGACCGCCGAGTTGCGGGCGGGCGAACGCGTCCGTCCCGTTCTCGCCGCGCCGCAGCCTCCGCGATGATCGGGCCGGTTCCGGCGATTGCGCTGAAGCACGTGCTCGCGCGGCCGCGCCAAAGCTTGGTGTCGCTGTCTGGCATCGTGCTTGGCGTCGCGTTCTTTCTCGCGGTGTCGTCGCTGATGCAGGGCTCGGAGGAAGACTTTATCCGCCGCCTGGTCGACAATTCGCCGCACATCACGG
This sequence comes from Allostellaceae bacterium, assembly GCA_035534535.1. Lineage (GTDB taxonomy): Bacteria > Pseudomonadota > Alphaproteobacteria > ATCC43930 > CGMCC-115725 > DATARH01. The sequence goes on from DATLRS010000008.1 coordinate 1,414, forward strand.
TCCAGGACGAGTTCCGCAAACCGCGGCTTCAGCCGGTTCAGCAGCTCTTCCCGACCGGCGCGATCGAGATCCGCAGCGTCAAGCCGCTGACCGAGACCCGCGGCATTCGCGGGTATCCGCAGATCCTGGCCGGGCTGAGAACGCTTCCTGGGTTGCGTGCGGCGCCCGTCCTGACCGGACAGGCGCTGCTCAGCTTCGCCGGACGCGACCTCGCGCTGAGCCTAAACGGTATGATCCCGGCCGAGGTCAGCGACGTCACCACAATCCGTGATTACATAACCGCCGGCAGCCTCGACGAGCTGATCGCCAATCCCAACGGTCTCATCCTCGGCGACGGCTTGGTGCGGAAGCTCTCGCTCTCCCTCGGGGAGAATGTCACGGTCACCTCGCCGACGGGCGAGGTCCACACGTTCAAAATTGTCGGGCTGTTCCATACCGGGCGAGCCAATTACGACGATACTCAGGCATTTGCCGATCTGAAGCGCGTCCAGGCGCTGCTGGGGCGGCTGAACCGTGCCAATTCGATCGTCATCAAGCTTGACGACCCATTGCGCGCCCCGGCCGTCGCCACCGAGATCGAAGGCCGCTTCGGCTACAAAAGCGTCTCGTGGCAGGAAGCCAACGAGGACCTGATGAGCACGCTGACGACCCGCAACGTGATCATGTACACGGTGGTCAGCGCGGTGCTGATCGTTGCGGCATTCGGCATCTACAACGTGATCTCGACCGTGGTGCTTGAAAAGCAGAACGATATCGCGATCCTGAAATCGATCGGGTTTCGGGCGGGCGATATCCGCCGCATCTTCCTGATTCAAGGCCTGCTGCTCGGGCTTGCCGGCAGCGCCGCCGGACTGCCGTTGGGCGCCGCGCTGATGTGGATGCTGACGCAGGTCCGCCTGAAGTTTCCCGGCAGCAGTGATCCGATGCCGTTGCCGATCGACTGGAACTGGCGGCAGTTTGCGATTGCAGCTGCTTTCGCGATAGCGGCGGCGTTGTGCGCCGCGTTGTTGCCGGCCCGCAAGGGGGCACGGGTGCAGCCGGTCGACATCCTGCGCGGGGCGCAATGAGCGACATCCTGATCGAGGCCGCGCATCTGACCCGCGAGCTGCGCGGCGAGGTCCGGACGATCCTGGTGCAGGACGCCAGCCTCGCAATTGCGAGCGGCGAATTCGTCGCTATAACCGGCGCCTCGGGTTCGGGGAAGTCGTCGCTGCTTTACCTGCTGGGCTTGCTCGACTGGCCAACCAGCGGCACGATCTTCCTGCGCGGTCAGGACACCACGGAACTCGACGACGACGCGCTCGCCGCGCTGCGCCTCGGCGAACTTGGCTTCGTGTTCCAGTTTCACTTCCTGCTGCCGGAGTTCTCGGCGGCGGAAAATGTAATGCTGCCGATGCAGCGGCTCGGAAGGCTATCGCCGCCCGAGATCAAGCAGCGTACCAAGGCGTTGCTCGACCGCCTCGGGCTCGCTGACCAAGCAACAAAGCTGCCGCGGCAGCTCTCCGGTGGGCAAAGCCAGCGGGTCGCGATAGCGCGAGCGCTCGCCAACGACCCGCTCTTGATCCTGGCGGACGAGCCGACCGGCAATCTCGACAGCGTCGCAAGTGCCAATGTGCGGGTGATCTTGAAGGAGCTCGCACACAGCTATGGCCGCGGCGTCATCGTCGTAACCCATGACCGGGAATTCGCTGCGGATGCAGACCGGGTCATCAGAATGTCAGACGGCAGGATCGTGTGAACGTGGGTAGGCGGTACGCCACTCGGGGGGCGATCCAACATCGAAAAACCGACGCGCGCTGCCGGCGATGATTCCGTTCCCTCAGTAGCCGATCACCCCACCCGCAAGGCCTCTTAAGGGGCATTTTGACCAGTTCAGATTGACAAGCCGGAGCGTCGGCTCTCGGATCGGTCAGGCGACCTTCGCGGGACGCCAGCAGCGACGGCCTCGCGCCGATTCCGGCCATTCGAATGCCGACAGGCGATCTCCGCCCCCTTCGTCATCCCCGGGCTTGACCCGGGGATCCACGTGGATGGCCGGGACAAGCCCGGCCATGACGGAAAAGGGGACGATTCAACGGGAGCGGAACTGGCTCTAGAATACGGTAGAAGGCCGTGATCATCGCCATCGGCGATAACCGTAATAGCCATCTTGGTGCCGGTCACCGGCACTCCCGTCTCGCGGCATGGCGGTGAGTTTGCCATCGCCCTGGCACGAGCATCACGCGGGTCCGTGACCGCGCTCCATGTCGCCGACGGACCCCGCGGATCGCATGGCTCAGACCCGCTGTGAATCCTATGTTTGCCTCAATGCACTAGCGGGCGCGCGCGGCGCTGCAAAGGCGGGATCAGGCCGCCTGGTGGCGAACGCCCTCGACGACCTGCTGCAACGCAGTGATGCCGATGCGATGGCAGAAATCGCCGAACCCTTCGCCGGGCGCCCGCCGTTCCGCGAACCGCGCTAACAGCGGATCGAGCACCTCGGCGATGCCGGCGATGTCGAGCCGCTCGGCGAGCACCTGGTTGAGCCGCGTGCCGGCGAAATCGCCGCCGACATAAAGCGTATAAAACCCGGGCACCCGCCCGACGATGCCGATATCGCCGGTATAGGGCCGGGCGCAGCCGTTGGGGCAGCCGGTGATGCGGATGCTGAGCCGCTCGTCTTCGAGGCCCCAGCGCTTGAGCCGCGCCGCAATCGCGCCGAGGATGTCGCCCTGCACCCGCTCGGCCTCGGTCAGCGCCAGGCCGCAGGTCGGCAATGCCGGGCAGGCCAGCGCCCAGCGCTCGACCGGCCGCAATTCCTCGGCCGGGCGCACGCCATGCGCCGCCAACAGCGCGGTGATCGCGGCGCGGTCGGCGGGGTCGATGTTGCTGAGGATGATGTCCTGGCTCGGCATCAGGATCGGGTCGGCGCGATAGCGGGCGACGATTTCGCGCAACGCGCTGCGCAGGCTGCTGCGCGCGTGATCGACAACGCGCCCGCTCGTCACCGGAACGCCGAGATAAAGCCGGCCGTCGCCCTGGTCATGCCAGCCGAGATGGTCGGGCACCGAGAAATCCGGCATCGCCCGGCACGGCGCGAGCTCCTTGCCGAGATCCTCGGCGAGCCGCGCCCGCGCCCATTCCTCGCCGCGCTCGGCGATGACGTATTTGAGCCGGGCGTGGCGGCGATTGCCGCGGTCGCCCCAGTCGCGATGCAGCCGCACCGCCGCCGCCGTCGCCGCCAGCAGATCGTCGGGCTCGATAAAGGCGACCGGGGTGGCGAGACGGGGATAGGTCTCCGGCTTGTTGTGGGTCATGCCGTGCCCGCCGCCGAGCAGGAAGTTGTAGCCGAGGAGCCGCTCCGCTCCAGGGGCGCCCTCGAACAGCGCGACGATCGCCAGATCGTTGGTCAGGACGTCGATCGTGTTGTCGTCGGGGATCGCGAGGCCGATCTTGAATTTGCGCGGCAGGTAGCGCTCGCCGTAGAGCGGATCGGGCGCCTCCTCCGCCGGGCTCACCCTCTCGCCGTCGACCCAGATCTCGTGATAGGCGCCGGTGTGCGGCAGGACATCCGTCGACAGGCGGCGCGCGTCGTCCTCCAGCCGCTGGTGGACCGCGTCGCGCAGCGGCGCCGGCACCAGCGTCACGGTGCGCACGACATCGCCGCAGGCGGCCAGCGTCGTCAACAAGGCGCCGTCGATCGCGGCGATGCTCGCCTTCAGGCCGGACTTGACGACGCCGTGAAACTGGATGCTCTGGCGCGTCGTGATGCGCAACGAGCCATTGGCGTAGCGGTCGGCGATATCGTCGAGCGCGAGGTACTGGTCGGCCGTCAGGCGCCCGCCGGGGATGCGCACCCGCACCATGAACTGCCAGACCTTGGCGTCGCCGCGCTGTTTGCGCTCGGTCGCGCTGTCGCGGTCATAGCCCTGATAGATGCCGTGAAATTTGAGCAGGCTGTAGCCGGCATTGTCGAACGGCGTCGCCGTATCGGCGAGGTCGCGCGCGATATTGCCGCGCAACTGCCGGCTTTGCTGCTTGATGGCCTCGGCCTTGGAGAGCGTGTCGATCTGTGCCATTGCACCGTTCCGCGCGATCTGAGGTTCAGCCGGCCAGCCCGTTCGCCGTAAAGGCGTGGGTCTGCACCGGATGGGGAAAGGCGAGCGGTCCGAGGACGAGCGTCATCCGATCCCTGTCGGCGAATTCGCCGGCCAGCGCGCAGAGATTGGGCAGGCGCGCATCCCACTTGCGGTAGCTGTTGAAATTGGTCTTGGCGATCACCAGAACCGGCAGGTCGCGACCGCCGCTGAGCGGCAGCAGCGCCTCGGCGACGTCGTGCATGCGCTCGTGCCAGTCGGGCTGGGCCTCAACCAGTTGCGCGACGCTCCACCCCGCGCCGGCCAGCGCGATCGCCCGCGGCGAGATCGCCGAACCCCCGGCGCCGTTGCGCGCCCGCGGCTCGGCATATCCTCCCAGCGGCAGCACCCGCGCCACCAGGGGCGCCAGGGCGCGGTCGTAGATCACGACATTGGCGCTGGTCAGCGCGGCGCGATCGACCGGCGACAGATCGGCCGCCGCCGATTGTTCGATCAGCCAGATCTGGCCGGGGCTGACGGTCGGCGGCGGGTTTGATTGCGGGCTTTCGGGCATTGGTGCAGTCCTCAAAACCATGCGTCATCGCCGACGCAAGCCGAAATCGCCGGAATATCGGATGTGATCTGCCAGCGCTGCTCTTGGCAGCCGCCGCCACCCGGCAAACTCTATAAGTAAAGATGGGTGTTTAATGCAGACGAGTCAAATAGTAAGTATTATCGTTTCTAATGCTTATTATAGATTGGTCTGCTCCTGGCGAGCAAACTTGGAGAAATCTAGTCCTCGGCGGCGGCGGCGGCGGGCGCGCGGGGGTGGAAGCTGCCCGGGTGCAGCGGGTACGCGGTGGTGTGCTTCATCCGCTCCATGGCAAAGCGCGAGGTGACGTTCTTCATCGGCGCGATGGCAATGAGGCGCTTATAAAAGGCGTCGTATTCCGCCATGCCGGCGACGGCGACGCGCAGCATGTAATCGATGTCGCCCGCCATGCGGTAGACTTCCATGATTTCGGGCATCGCGTTGACGCCGGCGCTGAAGCGCTGCAACCACTCGGGCGTATGTTCGCCGGCCTCGACGCTGACCAGCACGGACAGCCCGACGCCGACGCGCCCGGGGTCGACGAGCGCCACCCGGCGGGTGATGACGCCCCGGCTTTCCAGCTTCTGGATGCGCTTCCAGCACGGCGTCGCGGACAGCCCGACGCGTTCCGCCATTTGCGCGATCGACAGCGTCGCGTTGTCCTGCAGCATCTCCAACAGCAGGCGGTCGATCTCGTCCATGCCTCGTCTGCCCCGCTCTATCCGCGATCCGCACCAATCACTCTATCATCATGTGCAATAAGTATTTTCAACATATTAGTTACGCTAAACATTCGTCAGCGCCCGGGCGATATCGCCGAGCAGGTCGGCCTCGGCTTCGAGCCCGGCCGACAGGCGCACGAGGCTGTCGCCGATGCCGAGTGCGGCACGCTCCTCGGGCTTAAGGCGCGAATGGGTCGTCGTCGCCGGATGGGTGACGAGGCTTTTCGAATCGCCGAGATTGTTCGAGATATCGACCAGCCTGAGCGCGTCGAGAAAGCGGAAGCAGGCCGCCTTGTCGCCGGCGATGTCGAAGGCGACGAGCGTGCCGCCGGCCGCCATCTGGCGGCGGGCCAATTCATATTGCGGATGGCTTGGCAGCCCGGGGTAGATCACCCGGCCGATCTTCGGATGGGCTTCGAGGAAATGCGCCAGTGCCAGCGCGGTGCGGCATTGCCGCTCGACCCGCAGCTCCAGCGTCTCCAGCCCCTTCAGCAGCAGCCACGCATTGAACGGCGACAGCGACGGGCCGGTGTGGCGATAGAACAGCCCGAGATCGTCCTTGAGGAATTTTTCGCTCGCCAGGATCGCGCCGCCCAGCGTGCGGCCCTGGCCGTCGATGTGCTTGGTCGCCGAATAGACGACGACATCGGCGCCGAGCTTGAGCGGCTTTTGCAACAGCGGCGTCGCGAACACGTTGTCGACGACGAGAATACCGCCGGCGCGATGCGTGAGGCGGGCCACCTCGGCGATATCGATGATTTCCATCGCCGGGTTGGATGGGCTCTCGCAGAACGCCACGGCTGCCCCTGGCGCCAGCGCCGCCTCCCAGGCCGCCAGGTCGCGGCCGTCGACCTGCACGGTCTCGATGCCCCAGCGCGGCAGCAGGTCGGCGACGATGTAATGGCAGGAGCCGAACAGGGCCCGGCTCGCCACCACCCGCATCCCGGCGCGCAGCTTGCACAGCAATGCCGCGAACACCGCCGCCATGCCGCTTGCGGTGGCGCGGCAGATCTCGGCGCCCTCGATCAGCCGCAGCCGCTCCTCGAACATCGTCACGGTCGGGTTGCGGTAGCGCGAATAGACGTAGCGCGAGCCGTCCTGCTTAAAGGCCGCCTCGGCTTCGGCGGCAGTGCCGTAGACAAAGCCCGAGGTCAGGTACAGCGCCTCGCAGGTCTCTTCGTAGCCGCTGCGCTCGCTGCCGCCGCGCACCAAGAGGGTGGCAGCGGCCAGGTCGGCGGCCAGTTCCGGCGGCAGGATCGGCGTCGGCATCGCGGGTTCTCCATCAGCGAACCCGCCGCGCTCCGGGCAACAAAAAACCCCGGACCGGTGCGGGCCAGGGTTTTCACAGACTCCCCGACCTTTTAGCGCTTTATTTTACGTGGCGCGCAAGCCGGTCGGCTCAAATCCCCACGAACACCGCGTATTTATGCGCCCGCGCTCGGCCTGTCAAGGGCGCCGCCGCGATCGGGCCTCAGCCCTCCGCCATGGTGCGGGCGAGCGCGACGAGAGCGGCGTCGGTGCCGCGCCCACCGACGATCGACAGCCCGACCGGCAGGCCCGCGACCGTCGCGCCGGGGATGCTGACCTGCGGCACCCCGGTCAATCCGCCATGCGCGCACAACGCCGTGATGCGGTCGCGCAGCGGCTCGAGAAACGAGATCGACTGGCCGCAGAGGGGCGCCGGAAACGGCGTCGTCGGCAGGCAAAGGACCGTGCCCGCCGGCAACAGCTGGCGCATGCGGCCGCGCGCCTCCGCGCGCACCAGCGCGGCCCAATTACACTCGCTCGCCGGGATCGACGGGGCCAGCGCCAGGTTGCGCGCGACGCTGAACTGCAGGCGCGGGTTGACCCGATCGATCCACTCGCGAAAATTCTGCCACCCCTCGACCGGCTGCAGGGTGCGCTGCGCCCGCGCCCAGGCGGCGAGCCCCGGCGGCGCCATCGCCTCCTCGCGCACCTCGCCGACCAGGGCGCCCAGCCGCGCGACCAGCGGCGCAAGCGCGGCGGCGGTCTCGGGGTCGGCGAGCGCGAAGGCGTCGCTCGCGACGACCAGCCGGCTCGGCAGGGCGCTCGGGATTGCCTCGCCGAGCATCACCGCCGAGACGCGGGCGAAAATCGCGGCGTCGCGCGCGAACCAGCCGGTCGTGTCGGAACTCGGCGCCTGCGCCATCATGCCGGCGAGGTCAAGGCGGCCATGCGTCGGGCGGATGCCGAAGATCCCGCAAAAGCTTGCCGGCACCCGCACCGAGCCGCCGGTATCGGTGCCGAGCGCGGTGTCGCACAGCCCGGCCGCCACCGCCGCCGCCGAGCCGGCCGACGAGCCGCCCGGCACATGGCCCGGGGCGCGCGGGTTTTGCGGCGTCCCCTCGAACGGGTTTTCGCCGAGAATGCCGAGCGAGACCTCGTCGGTGATCGTCTTGCCGATCAGCGTCGCGCCGGCCTCCAGCAGGGTCGCGACCGCCCAGGCGTGGCGTTCCGGGATGGGATGGGCGCGCGCCCAATCGGGGTTGCCGCCGCCGGTCGGGCGCCCGGCAACGTCGAACAGATCCTTGGCCGCGAAGGTCAGACCGGCGAGCGGCCCGCCCGGGAGGCCGTCGAGGCGAAATTGCTGGCCGGGGACGAAGGCGCCGATATCCTCGCTCATCGCGCTAGCCCCCGAGCAATTCGCCGACCGCCTTGGCGACGACGGCATTCGACAGGATGACCGGCAAACCCAAAGCTGCGAGCGCGGCGCGATGGCGCTCGGTGAAGCCGATGCAGTCGAGCAAGATCGCTGCGGCGCCACGCGAGCGCAGCGTCGCCCCGGCCGCGCCGACCGCTTCGGGCGGGTCGGTGTAGGGGCTCGCGGCGGCGAATAGCGGCGGCCGGGCGAGGCCCCGCCACTTGCCGCTCTCCGATTCGATCTGGCCGGCGATCGGCACGATGATGCCGAGCTGGCGGTGTTCGAGGAGCCCGGCAACCAGCCCGGGAATGATGTGGTCGGGCTCGACCAGCCACGCCTTGTCGCACACCAGCCCCGCGAACGTGCCGGTGCACAACAACAGGATCACATCGCAGCCGTCGGCGTCGAGCGCGTCGAGCCCCTGCTGTACGCCGTCGCGCATTCGCGCGCGCGACAGCGCGACTTCACCGCCGTCCGCGAGCCGGGTCACCAGCATCGCCTCGCCCGGCGCGGGCCGATAGCGCTGCTCGATCGCCTCGCGCGACAGCCCGTCGAGCACGCCGCGATGCACCCGCCGCACCCTTTCGGGGACATGCCGGTCGATGATCGGCGTCACGTCCGGGCGCGGCGCCTGCCCGATCGTCAATGTGCCGAGAACCCCCTGCCGCATCGTGCGCCCCCGCTCTCCGGCGACCGAACATTGTTATATACACATCGAAGCGATCGGCTGGCCACCGGCGGCGGACGCCAATTGTCGCTTTGCCTTCGCCCTCGGGGTAAGCTCGCGAGCAACTGCGCATCGTGAACTTTCCAGGGGAGGCCAATCGATGACGACGTTCGCGCCGGGCGCCGCGTTGCTGTTGCCGTATACCGGCAAGGAATTTCTCGACAGCCTCGACGACGGCCGCGAGGTGTGGATCTACGGCGAGCGTGTCAAGAACATCGCCGAGCACCCGGCCTTCCGCAATACCGCGCGGATGATCGCCCGGCTTTACGACGCGTTGCACCGCGACCATGCCGAGGGAAAGAACGTGCTGACCTGCCCGACCGAATGGGGCGGCTTCACGCACCGCTATTTCCAGGCGCCGCGCTCGGCCGAGGAACTCGTCAAGGGGCGCGACGCGATCGCCGCGTGGGCACGCCTCACCTATGGCTGGCTCGGCCGCTCGCCCGACTACAAGGCCGCGTTTCTGGCGACATTGGGCGCCAACGCCGATTTTTACGATCCCTACCAGGAGAATGCGCGGCGCTGGTATCGCTACAGCCAGGAGCGGGTGCCGTATGTCAACCACGCGATCATCAACCCGCCGGTCGACCGCAACATGGCGCCGGGCGAGCCCGGCGGGCCGACCGACATTTATGCTCATGCGACGCGCGAGACCGACGCTGGAATCTATGTCACCGGCGCCAAGGTCGTCGCCACCGGCTCGGCGCTGACGCATTTCACGTTTGTCGCGCACGCCGGCCTGCTGAATGTCCAAGACAAGAACTTTGCGCTGGTCTTTCTCGTCCCGACCAATGCCAAGGGCGTCAAATTCATCTGTCGCGTCTCCAACGAGCAGCGCGCCGCCGTGCTCGGCAGCCCGTTCGACTACCCCTTGTCGAGCCGGCTCGACGAGAACGACGCGATCTTTATCATGGACGAGGTGTTCGTGCCGTGGGAGAACATCTTTGTCTACGGCGACATCGAGAAGGCCAACACCTTCTTTCCGCGCAGCGGCTTTGTGCCGCGCTTCCAGCTGCACGGCTGCACAAGGCTCGCAGTCAAGCTCGACTTCATCGCCGGGCTGATGATCAAGGCGACGGAGACCGCCGGCACCAGCGGCTTTCGCGGCGTCGAAGCCAATGTCGGCGAGGTCATCACCTGGCGGCACTGCATGTGGGCCCTGACCGACGCGATGACGCGCAACCCCGACCCGTGGGCCGGTGGGTTCGTGCTGCCCAACCACAATGCCGGCGCCGCCTATCACGTGCTGGCGCCCGACGCCTATGTGCAGATCAAGCACCAGATCGAAAAGACCGTCGCCAGCAGCCTGATCTATCTCAATTCGCACGCCCGCGACTTCGCCAATCCCGAGATCCGCAAATACCTCGATCTGTACGTGCGCGGCTCGGGCGGCGTCACCGCGGTCGAGCGCGTCAAGCTGATGAAGCTCTTATGGGATGCGATCGGCACCGAGTTCGGTGCGCGGCACGAACTCTACGAGGTCAACTATTCGGGCAGCCACGAGGAAATCCGCCGCTTCGCGATCCTCGGCGCCAACGCGACGGGCCAAGCGGCGCAGTGGAAGGCATTTGCCGACCAGTGCATGGCCGAATACGATCTTGACGGCTGGACCGTGCCCGACCTCATCAACCCCGACGATGTCAGCGTCCTGCCGCCCCGTAAATAGAGTTGTCATTCCGGGGCGGCCCTGCGGGCCGAACCCGGAATCCATCTTCCAGAGGCTCGTGTTCCTGGATTCCGGGTGCGCCGCGGCAGGGCGCCCCGGAATGACAGGGCTGACCCGGAGCGGCTACTCGGCGGCGACGCCGAAGCTCGGCGCGTTTTCGAGATCGTCCTTCAGCGCTGCCTCGCCCTCGGTCGGCAGCGGCTCGAAGTAGTTGATCCCGGCGTCGATATCGCCTTCCCACATCTCGCGCGGCAGTTCGTAGAGCAGCTCAACGCCGTAGCCGTTGGGATCGTTGATATAGACGCTGTGGGTCACGCCGTGATTGACCCGCATGTTGAACTTGACGCCCTTTGCCTGCAGCTCGGCGAGCTTCGCAACAAAGGCATCGCGGCTCGGCATCGCGATCGCGATATGGTTGATCGCGACCGGCGCGTCGAACAGCCCCCACTCCGCGGGCGGCGGCAGGTTCGGGTTTTCGACAAGCGCGACGTCGTGATGGGTCATCTTGCCGCCGTGATCGCCGCTGTAAAAGCGCATCTTCGGCATCTTGGGCATCTCGGGGCGCGGGTGCAGTTCGCTGACCTGCTTCAGCCCGACGATCTCGGTCCAGAAGCGGTGCGCCTCTTCGATGTCGCGTACATTGAGCACGACGTGGTTGACGCCGACCGGGGTAACATTGTCGCCTGCCATCTGATCCTCCGAGCCAATTGTCGACCCCGAGCATACGCGATCCGCCGGCGTTGCGGCAATGCGCGCGCAGCGGCGCGTCCGGCGCTATGATGGCGGCAAATTGCGGGAGGGGAAATGCCATGCCGACAGAACAGCCCGTCATCGACGCCGATATCGTCGTGATCGGCGCCGGCTCGGCCGGCTGCGCGGTCGCGGCACGATTGAGCGAAGACCCGGCGACTCGTATCGTGCTGATCGAGGCCGGCGGTGATGACACCAACCGCTGGATCCATATCCCGTTAGGCTTCGGCAAGACCTTTGCCGATCCCAGCGTCAATTGGTGCTATGAGACCGAGCCCGACCCGGGCGCCGCCGGGCGCCGGGTGTTCTGGCCGCGCGGCAAGGTGCTGGGCGGCTCCAGCTCGATCAACGGCATGGTCTATATCCGCGGCCAGGCCGAGGATTTCGACCATTGGCGCCAGCTCGGCAATACCGGCTGGTCGTTTGACGATGTGCTGCCCTATTTCCGCCGCGCCGAGCACCAGATCCGCGGCGCCGACGATTATCACGGGATCGGCGGGCCGCTCGCCGTCTCCGATGTCGAGCGCCACCCGATCGCCGAGGCGTTCATCGCGGCGGCGATCGATCTGGGCCTGCCGCGCAACGACGATTTCAACGGCGCCAGCCAGGATGGCGTCGGCTATCACCAGACGACGACGCGCAACGGCCGGCGCTGCTCGGCCGCGGTCGGCTATCTGCGGCCAGCGATGCGGCGTCCCAATCTGCAGGTCGTCACCGAGGCCTTGAGCGAGCGGCTCCTGTTCGAGGGCAGCCGCGCCGTCGGCGTTCTCTGCCGCCGCGGCGGCGCGACGTTCACGGCCCGCGCGCGGCGCGAAATCATCCTGTGCGGCGGTGCGATCAACTCGCCGCAGCTGCTGATGCTGTCGGGCATCGGGCCGCAGGAGCAGCTCGCGGCGCTCGGCATCCCGGTCGTGCAGCATCTGCCGGGGGTCGGGCAGAGCCTGCAGGACCATTACTCGGCGGCGATCAAGCTCAAATCGAAGCTGCCGGTCACCGTCAACGACGTCATGCTGAGCAACGCCAGAAAGCTGAGGGCCGGCCTCGAATACTACATGTTCCACACCGGCCCGTTGGCGATGATCAGCTCGCCCGCGGCGTTGTTTGCGCGCACCCGGCCGGAGCTCGCCTCGCCTGACATCAAATGCTCGATCTCGCCGTTCAGCGCCGAGCGGCCGCAGGACGGGCTGCACAAATGGTCGGGGTTCACGACGATCGCCTATCAGCTGCGACCGGACAGCCGCGGCGAAATCAGGCTGAAGAGCGCCGACCCGGCCGACCCGCCGGCGGTGCATCCCAACTACCTGACGGCCGAGACCGACCGGCAGGCGATCGTCGCCGGGCTGAAATTGTGCCGCCGGATCCTCGCCCACCCGCAGCTGCAGCGCTTTGTCGCCGCGGAATTCCAGCCGGGCCCGGATATCCGGAGCGACGACGAGCTGTTGGATTACGCGCGCCGGCGCGGCGGCACGGTCTATCACCCGACCAGCACTTGCAAGATGGGCACCGACGCGCTGGCGGTGGTCGATCCGGCGCTCAACGTACACGGGATCGCCGGGCTGCGGGTGGCCGACGCCTCGGTGATGCCGACCGTTATTTCCGGCAACACCAATGCCGCGGCGATCATGATCGGCGAGCGCGCCGCCGATTTTGTCCGGCAGCGCGAGCGGCTCGCCGCCTGATGCCGCGGTGGCCGTGCCGGTCTGCAAGACGCTCGCCGCGCCGCCGGCCGGCGATAGGCAAAAGCCGCGCACCGTGCCAAAATACCGCAGCCTTTGGGAGGGCCGCCAATGACCGAGCGAACCGAAGAGTCCGTCGGAAACCTGGGCTATCACGCGCACATCTATTTCGACCCGGAGAAGACCCGCGGCGGCGCCGAGCGGCTCTGCGCCGCGCTCGCCGCGAAATTCCGGGTCGAGGTCGAGAGCTTGCGCGACGGACCGGTCGGGCCGCATCCGATCGCCAATGCGCTGGTGATCTTCAAGCCCGACCAGTTCGCGCAGGTCGTGCCGTACCTGATGCTGCACCGCGACGGGCTCGACATATTGGTCCACCCGCTGACGAGCGATGCGGTCGAGGATCACAGCCACTATGCGATCTGGCTCGGCAACCCGGTCAAATTGCGCCTCCACACGCTGCCCCACGGTCGCGGCGGGCGGCTGCCGAGCGCCTGACGAGGTCCATCGTCAGGCCCGCGACCGGGGGGCCACAGACCGTGCGAAACGCACGCCCGCTCCGCGGATTGTGCACGCAACGAAGGCTCGCCAATCGGCAACAACACGCTATCATACCGCCAGACCAAGCTGTCGAAGAGGAGCCGTCTGATGCTGCCACCGAAGGAAAATGAATTGATCACCCGCGTCGGGGCCGGCACCCCGATGGGTAAGACGATGCGGCGGTATTGGATCCCGGCCTGCATGTCGTCGGAGATCGCCGAGCCGGACAGCCCGCCGATCCGCGTCAAGCTGTTGGGCGAAGACCTCGTGGCGTTCCGCGACAGCGACGGCCGCATCGGCCTCGTCGACGAATATTGCCCGCACCGCCGCGTGTCGCTGTATTTCGGGCGCAACGAGGAATGCGGGCTGCGCTGCATCTATCACGGCTGGAAATTCGACGTCGAGGGCAACTGCCTCGACCAGCTCAACGAACCCCCGGAGCATCAGTTCAAGCAGCACATCCGCCTCACCGCCTATCCGACGGTCGAGATGGGCGGTCTCGTCTGGGCCTATCTCGGCCCCATCGAGAAGATGCCGCCAGCGCCGAAATTCGCCTGGACCCAGGTCGCTCCGGAGCGCCGCAACGTCACCAAGGTCATCCAGGAATGCAACTGGCTGCAGGCGCTGGAGGGCGGCATCGACACCTCGCACGCGCCGATCCTGCACCGCGCGCTGACCGACAACACGACCCGCGGCGGCATCCGCCCGTCGAGCCCGTTCGTCCGCGGCAAGGCGCCAAGGCTCGTCGTCGACGTTACCGATTACGGCTATCTCTACGCCGGCATCCGGCCATTGGGCGACGCGGAGGTGCACATCCGCAGCTATCATTTCGTGCTGCCGTTCCACCAGATCCGCCCGTCGCGCACGATGAGCGGCCTCGCGTCGGACGCCGGCCATATCTGGGTGCCGATGGATGACTACAACGTCATGGTCTACAACTGGTTCTACGCGCTCGACGAAAGCGCCGTGTTGACCGACGAGGATCGGTCGGAGGAAAACGCCGGCAACGGCCCGAAGCACGTCGACCAGAAGACGTTCCGCTCATTCCAGAACCTGTCGAACAATTACGGCCTCGACCGCGCGGTGCAGCGGACCGAGACCTACAGCGGCATCGACGGCATCAACCAGCAGGATCGCGCGCTGCAGGAAAGCATGGGCCGCATTGTCGACCGCTCGAAGGAACATCTCGGGCCGGCCGACAAGGCGATCGGCCAGACACGGCGGATGTTGCGCCAGGCGGTCAACGCGGTTGAGGAGGGCGCCAGCCCGGGCGGCACCGGCACCAGCTACTACCATCTGCGGGCCGGCGAGGAGGTCTTGCCGCGCGATGCGGACTGGCACCAGATCATGGCGCCCGACATCACCAAGGAAAAGATCCTGCAGACGGTGTAAGGCCGGCCGGCGGGGGCCCTGTCGGCGGAGCCCCTGCCGGCGGGCCCCTGTCGGCGGGCCCCTGCCGCGTCGCCGCGATCAGGGCTGGCGCGCGGGCGCCTTGCCGCCCGCATCCAGCGGGTGCTGCTAATTACAAACCCGCACGCGTTGGCGCGCCCACCGATAGCCGTTCCAGAAAGCCCGCCCCCAAGTCCAGTAGCAAGCGGTCGGCCCGTAATAGTACGGCCCGACCCCGCCACCGAAATATCCGAACGATCGCTGGTGGTGGTGATGATGGTGGTGATGATGGTGGTGATACTGATACTGGGCGATCTGCACCGGAGCCGGCCGGGCGCTGCGCAGGGCGTCATCGGCCTTTAGCAGCGCGAGCGCGTTCGGAATTGGCGCGAGCAGCTCGGCGTAGGATTGCGGCGCTGGCGGCTGGTCTGGCGGCGCCGCCGCGGTGGCCTGCCCGGACGCCGTGAACGCAAGCAGCGCGGCAGTACTACAAAGCAGAAGCCTGATTCTGTCATTCATAGTGGTCCCTCGAAACGCAAATTTGATGCCTTCCTAACGGTCTCCCGGTCGCCATCGTTCCCGAAAAGAAGTACCGCCGCGGGGAGTATCGCGCTGCCGTAGAGGTTCGCCAATGGCCGGCGCGTGCGAGCGGCGGCATTGTCGCACCGTCCGCGCGGCCCCCGAGCCGCGTTGCCCTGCCCATATGTATTGCCCTGCCCATATGTATTGACGCGACGGGGCGGGCGGGGGCTTATTGATCGATCCGTCGCAGTATTGCCGCCTTAGGGAGCTATTGGCATGGCGTCAACGCCTTTCGCCGGGGTGCTAGTCCCGGTTCTGACCCCGTTCACCCGCTCCGGCGCGCCCGATGCCGGCCGATTTGTCGCATTCTGCCGCTGGCTGCTCGAGCAGGGCGCCGACGGCCTGGCGATCTTCGGGACGACCAGCGAAGCCAATTCGATGGCGGCCGGCGAGCGCATGGAACTGCTCGACCGGCTGGTGGCGGCCGGCATTCCGCCGGGCAAACTGATGCCCGGCACCGGCGCCTGCTCGGTGACCGAGGCGGCGACGCTGGCACGCCACGCGGTCGGCCACGGCGTCGGCGGCGTCCTGATGCTGCCGCCGTTCTATTACAAGGGGATGAGCGACGACGGGCTCTATGCGTTCATTGCCGATGTGATTGGCCGGGTCGGCGCGGCGGCGCTCAAGATCTACCTCTATCACATCCCGCCGCAGACGGTGCTCGGCCTGTCGCTCGATCTGGTCGGCCGCCTGATCAAGGATTTTCCCGATACCGTCGTCGGCCTCAAGGACAGTTCGGGCGATTGGAGCAACACCGCCGCGCTGATCGAACGCTTCCCGGGCTTTGCCGTCTTCCCCGGCTCCGAGGTGTTCCTGCTCGACGGGCTGCGCAAGGGCGGGGTCGGCTGCATCACGGCGACCGGCAATGTCAACGTGCCGGGCATCCGCAAGGTCTACGAAAACTGGCGGACGCCGCAGGCCGACGCCTTGCAGGCCGAGATCACCTTGGCGCGCATGACGATCCAGGCCTATCCGATGGTGCCGGCCCTGAAGCGCATCGTCGCGCATTTCCATGACGATCCGGACTGGGCCGCGGTGCGGCCGCCGATGGTGCCGCTGAGCGCAGCGCAATCGGCGGCGCTGTTGGCCGACCTCGGCAAGATCGGCTTCACCCTCGGCGACAAGCGCCGGGAGGCCGCCGAATAAGGAGGAGACCCGCGATGGCAACCGAGCCGGTGCCGGCCCGCACCCCCGAGCGGCAGGCCTTCTACGAGGCGATCGCGCCCCTCAATCTGGCGCCGCTGTGGGAAAAGCTGCACCATCTCGTCACCGCCGAGCCGGTGAGCGACTGTCTGCCGTATGTCTGGCAGTACGACGCTGCCGTGCGCCCGCATCTGATGCGTGCCGGCGGGCTGATCACCGCGATGGAAGCGACTCGCCGCGTGCTGATCCTGGAAAACCCCGGCTTGGCGGGCAAGGCGCAGATCACCGACTCGCTGTTCGCCGGCTTGCAATTGATCCTGCCGGGCGAGGTGGCGCCGGCGCATCGCCATACCCAATCGGCCTTGCGCTTCATCATCGAGGGCGGCGGCGCCTACACCGCGGTCGACGGCGAGCGCACGGTGATGCAGCCCGGCGATTTCGTGATCACCCCGTCCTGGACCTGGCATGACCACGGCAACGACAGCGCCGAGCCGATGGTGTGGCTCGACGGGCTCGACATCCAGATCGTCCGGCTGCTCGGCGCGAGCTTTGCCGAACCCGGCGCCGCCGATGTGCAGCAGGTCACCCGCCCCGCGGGCGACAGTTTCGCGCGGTTCGGCCAAAACCTGTTGCCGGTCGACTGGCACCCGGAGGTCAAGACCTCGCCGGTGTTCAACTACCCCTACGCGAGGAGCCGCGAGGCGCTCGCGGCGCTCGCCCGCAACGGCGCGCCCGATCCCTATCACGGGCACAAGCTGCGCTACGTCAACCCGGCCAGCGGCGACTCCGCGATGCCGACGATCGGCACTTATATCCAACTCCTGCCCCAGGGCTTCGCGAGCCTGCCCTACCGGGCGACCGACGCGGCGGTCTATGTCTGCGTCGAGGGCGAGGGCGAGACGCGGGTCGGCGACGTGGTATTGCGCTGGGGCCCACGCGACATCTTTGTCGTGCCGGGCTGGACCGCGCATACCCACCACGCGGCCGGCGAATCGGTGCTGTTCAGCTTCTCCGACCGCCCGGTGCAGGAAAAGCTGGGGCTGTGGCGCGCGGCCCGCGGCAACGCGTGAGGTGGCCCGGCTGGCGCCGGGATGACGGTGGGAAGGATGGCATGATTCATCCGGCGATCCTGTCAGGCGGTTCGGGGACGCGGTTGTGGCCGATGTCGCGCGCCCTCTATCCCAAGCAGCTTCTGGCATTGACCGGCGCGCGCAGCCTGTTGCAGGAGACCGCGCTGCGCGTCGCGGGCGATGCCGGTTTCGCGCCGCCGCTGGTCATCGCCAACGAGGAGCACCGCTTTATTATCGCCGAGCAGTTGCGCGAGATCGGCGTTACGCCCGAGGCGCTGATCCTGGAGCCGGTCGGC
This sequence comes from Allostellaceae bacterium, assembly GCA_035534535.1. Taxonomy (GTDB): domain Bacteria; phylum Pseudomonadota; class Alphaproteobacteria; order ATCC43930; family CGMCC-115725; genus DATARH01. The sequence goes on from DATLRS010000008.1 coordinate 19,281, forward strand.
CGCAATACCGCGCCGGCGGCGTGTGTCGCGGCGCTGCGGCTGGCCATGAGCGAGCCCGACGCGCTGATGCTGGTGCTGCCGTCCGACCATGCGATCGGCGACCTCGCCGCGTTCCGCGCCGCCACCGGGCATGCCGCGGCCGCCGCGCGCCTCGGGCATCTGGTGACGTTCGGCATCACCCCCGAGCGCGCCGAAACCGGCTATGGCTACATCGCCCGCGGCCAGCCTCTCAGCGGCTGTCAGGGCGCCTTTGCGGTGACCGGGTTTGTCGAAAAGCCCGATCCCGCCACCGCCGAGCGCTATCTCGCCGCGGGCGACTATCTGTGGAACAGCGGCATCTTCCTGTTCCCGGCGGCGCTCTATCTGACCGAAATCGAGCGCCTGTGCCCGCAGATGCTGGCCGCCTGCCGGGAGGCGCTGGCCGGGGCGCGCGCCGACAGCGATTTCATCCGCCTCGACAAGGAGGCCTTCGCCCGCTGCCCCAGCGACTCGATCGACTATGCGGTGATGGAGCACACGCCGCAGGCCGCCGTCGTGCCGGTGACGATGGGGTGGAGCGATCTCGGATCGTGGGACGCGCTGTGGGAACTGGGCGACAAGGACGAACGCGGCAACGCGCTCGCCGGCAACGTCGTCGCCGAGGCGACGCGCAACTGCTACCTGCGCTCGGAAGCCGGGCTCGTCGCGGCGATCGGGGTCGAGGATCTGGTCGTCGTCGCGACCGACGACGCCGTCATGGTGGCGCCGCGCAACCGGACCCAAGAGGTCAAGCAACTGGTCGGCCGGCTCCTGGCCGAGCGCCGCGACGAGGCCGACGCGTTGCCGACCGTGCACCGCCCCTGGGGCACCTACCGCAGCCTCCACAACGGCCACCGCGTGCAGGTCAAGCACATCATGGTGCGCCCCGGCGGCAAGCTGTCGTTGCAGATGCACCACCACCGCGCCGAGCATTGGGTCGTCGTCCAGGGCACCGCCAGGATCGTGCGCGGCAACGAGGAACTGATCCTGACCGAGGACCAGTCGACCTACATCCCCCTGGGCACCGCGCACCGCCTGGAAAACCCCGGCAAGATCCCGCTGCACGTGATCGAGGTGCAAAGCGGCAGCTATCTCGGCGAAGACGACATCGTCCGCTTCGAGGACCATTACGGCCGGGAATAGCGGAACGCCATCGGACAGGGGGGCGGCGATGGCGATCATCACGCGGTGGGCGGCGGCATTCGGCTACCGCAACATCCTTTACCTCGCGTTGGTCGCGGCGCTCGTGCTGCTGAGCCTGCCCTTTCCCGCCAACAACCCCTCGAATTTCAGCCGCGCCGCCTGGTATTTCGCGCTGATGAATTGGGCGGCAGTGTCGCTGGTGTTTTTTTTCGTCAATACGGTTCTTGTGGTCATTGCCCTGGTCAAGGGCCAATCGCCCGTCATTCCCCTGATTGCTTGTGTTCTCCCGGTCCTCTGCGTCGTCGTGCCGGGGATCATCTTCGGCTGACGGTCGCTGATCCCCGGCCGCGAAACGCTCTCACACCTCGGTCCTGGCGCCGGTGCGGCTGGTGATGAGGCCGTAATGCTCGACGCGGCGGTGCTTGTCGAAGGCGAAGACGGTGCGCCGCAGATAGTCGCCGAGCGAGAGGTCGAGCGTCGTCGTGATCAGTTCGTCCGCCTCGGTCAAGGCCTGCGCCGCGATCTCGCCGGTCGGCGCGACGATCGCCGAGCCGCCGATCATCGCATGCCCGTCCTCGGCGCCGCATTTGGCCGCTGCCAATACCCAGGCGGCGTTCTGGTAGGCGCCGGCTTGCAATGACAGCATATGATGGAACATCCGCAGGTGTTCGGGCTCGCGGTGGTGGATGTTGAGGGTCGGCGTGTTGTAGCCGAGCGCGATGATCTCGACCCCCTGCAACCCCATGACCCGGTAGGTCTCCGGCCAGCGTCGGTCGTTGCAGATGCACATGCCGATGACGGCGCCCTGCATGCGCCAGACGCGAAAGCCCTCGTTGCCGACATCGAAATAGCGCTTTTCCAAATGCTGGAACGGCGCCTGCGGCAAATGCTCGGAATGACCCGGCAGATGGATCTTGCGGTAGCGCCCGATGATTTTTCCATCCGGATCGACCAGGATCGCCGTGTTGTAGCGGCGCGCCTCGCCTGTCTCCCGGGTCAACTCGGCATAGCCGAGATAGAACCCGACGCCGAGTTCCCGCGCGAGGTCGAACAAGGGCCGCGTCGCCGCGTTTGGCATCTCGGCCTCGAAATACCGGTCGATCTCGCCCTGGTCCTCCATCCACCAGCGCGGAAAGAACGTCGTCAGCGCCAGTTCCGGGAACACCACAAACCGCGCCCCATCGCCATGCGCCTCGCGCAATAACACGCAGAGCCGCTTGACGACGGCCTCCCGGCTGTCAGCGCGATGGATCGGGCCCAGCTGGGCAACGGCGGCGCGAAGCTTTCGGGACAAGGGGATCTCCGGCTTTCGGATGCGACTCCGGGAGCGATTAAGCCATCTTCTCGGCACCGCTCCAACCTCCTCGTCATCCCCGGCGCGCGAGGCGATGCAGTCAAAGATGCAAGCGCCTCGCCGGCTTCCTCCATGACCGCGACCACCAGACCATCACGACCGACGAACTCGCCGATTTCGACGGCTCCGCCGTCACGACCGCCGATCTGCTCCGCTATCGCAACCACCTGCTCGATTTGAGAGCGCGCGGCGACAGGGAGGCAAAGACCGTCGAGGATCACGTGTCGATGCTGGCGCCGAAGCTCGACGATCTGCCCAGCGACGGCCGAGCGCTGTTCGCGCAACCTTCTTAAGATGACGACGGTATCGCCCATGCCCGCATTTTAGGCCGCTGGCCGGGGCGCCACGCTTTGCTTGTGGTGGCGCATGCTACATAGTACCGGACAGTTGGCGTCCCCGGCAGGACTCGAACCTGCGACCCCCGGTTTAGGAAACCGATGCTCTATCCGGCTGAGCTACGGGGACTCAATGGGTTAGGTGGTCTTCCGTCTGGTCTATGGCTCGCTATTGGCTCGCTTTCTCGGGTTGTAGGATAGCCGATCGGCTAGACCTCGCCTAGCGTCGCTTCTTCCTCTGCAACAGGCTCAGTGGGACGGATAGCGCTTCTGCGCCGGGACTGGCTCTCTTGGTGGCTACGGGTTCGGTCAAATGGGCCGGGGCGGGCGGGTAGGGCGCGACGCCAAGTGCTACCAAGGCGGTGCGAAGGCCCCCGCTCGCCGTCTTAGGCGAGGTCGGGCTCGTCCCCGTAGTCGATGGTGGGCAAGTCCCCTTCCCGCTCGATGTAGAAGCGGACTGCCTCCTGCACTGCGACGGCTGGGCTGACGCGCTGCTCGCGGCATACCCGGGTCGAGTTCGGCCAAGTCGTCGGGTTGTAGGGCGGCGGTGATCTCCATATAGGGACATTGTAGCATCGGCGCCGGGGCCTGGATTTTGGGCTAAAGGCTCATCCCTTTACTTCCGGTGAGATCAACATCTTGTAGGTGAGGGGTGGGTGGCCGGCGGCGATGCCGAGCAGAGAGCGGAAGGCGGCGTGGCGGGTGCGGCGGCGGTTGAAGCGGAAGACGAACTCGTCGAGGTAGGGCCCCGGACGCAGAGGGATAAGCCTTTTCCAATGTTCGGCAGGGAAATCGTAGAAGGCGAGCAAGGCCTGGCGATCCTTACCCAGGCATTCGGCGCCCTTATCGTCTTTCAGCTCGTAGGCGGCGATGAAGGCGTCGAGCGCGGCCTCGGCGTCCTTGCTGGTCTCGGCCATCCAGATCTCCTGCAATGACCGCTTGGCTTTGGGCTGCTGGCTCGTTGGCAGTTTATTGAGGACGTTGGCGGTCTTGTGCACCCAGCAGCGTTGCTCGCGGGTGGTC
>DATLRS010000009.1:0-6401 GCA_035534535.1 Allostellaceae bacterium
ATCGTCGAGGACGAGGCGCCGCTCGTCACGATGCTGCGCTACAACCTCGAGCGCGAAGGGTTTGCGGTCGAGGAGGCGCTCGACGGCGAGGAGGCGCTGCTGCGGATCGCCGAGCGCCGGCCCGACGCCGTGCTGCTCGACTGGATGCTGCCGCTCGTCTCCGGCCTCGAAGTGTGCCGCCAGATCCGCCGGGCGCCGGCGACCCGCGCGCTGCCGGTCATCATGCTGACCGCGCGCGGCGAGGAGGGCGACCGCATCCGCGGGCTCGACAGCGGCGCCGACGACTATGTCGTAAAGCCGTTCAGCCCCAGCGAATTGGTGGCGCGGCTGCGCGCCGTGATCCGCCGCGCTCAGCCGAATGCAGCCGACAACGTGCTGCACTATGCCGATGTCGCGATGGACCTCACCGCCCATCGCGTGTCGCGCGGCGGCCGGGCGGTCCATCTCGGTCCGACCGAATTCCGCCTGCTGCGCCATTTTCTGCAACAGCCGGGCCGCGTCTTCTCGCGCGGGCAGCTGCTCGACACCGTCTGGGGCCACGATGCGGAGGTCGAGATGCGCACCGTCGACGTGCATATCCGGCGGCTGCGCCAGGCCCTCAATGGCGGCGGCGGCAAGGACCTGCTGCGCACCGTCCGCTCGGTCGGTTATGCGCTCGACAGCATCGGCTGAGACGCCGTCGCGCTCAGCTGATCAGCAGCGATACCGGGATGATCACGGCGACGGCCTTCAACGGCCAGATCCAGCCTTCCGCATAGACCAGCGCCGCGAGCGCCACGGTGCAGGCGATCAGGGTCGCCTCGCGCAGGTGGATTTCGAAGCGTTGCCGCATGCCGGCAAGATAATACGCGCGCGGGCGCCAGCATAGGTGGTGCGGCGTGCGACCGCAGCCGGCGGCGAGCGCTGTAGGGATTGACCCGCCACGATGCCAGCGGAGATTTCGGTCAAATCGATCACCCTCCCATTCGTCATCCCCGGGCTTGTCCCGGGGATCTACGCAGATGGCCGGGTCAAGCCCGGCCATGACGCTATGAGATTGGTTCAATTTCGTCCGATAACGCTCTAGGCTGCGCCGGCGAAGGTTTGGGGGCCCGTCGCTTGCCCATCGGTCGTGCCGTTTTTTGCGCCGTTCTGATCGCGCTGTCGCTCGCCGGCTGCTCCGGCGGGCCGCTGCGCGAGGACGTCATCACGCAGGCGAGACCGGACGGTCGCGTCGCCTTTGACGTGGTCAAGATTGACGACGCGGTGCTGACCACATTGCAGGCCCGCCAGCGGCCCGGCTTCGCGCGGCGGTTCAAGCACTACCGCCCGCCGCCGCGGCTGCGGATCGCGGTCGGCGACACGCTCTCCGTGGTGGTCTGGGAATCGGGCGACGATGGCCTGTTCGGCACCTCGCTGACCGAATTGTCATTTCCGGCGGGCGCCGCGGCCGCGGCGGGCCTCGGCCGGGGCCCGTCGCTCGAAGGCACGCCGAGCCGGCCGGGCGGCATGACCGCCTCGCCCGATCTGCTCGCCTCGCTGTTCGGCGGGGCGGCCGGGCAGGCCGGCGCAGAGACGACGGGGCAGGCGGGGTTCGGCGCGGCCGAGCAGGGCTCGGGCGGGTTCGCGCTCGCCAAGCCGGGCGAGGCTGGCGCGGCATGGCAATCGACTCCAGTGGGTTCGCGCCGGCCGGCAGAAACCTCGTCCAACGATCTTGGCGCGATGCCGCAGGCGCGTACCTCAGACGTCGAGCGGCTGCTGGAAGTCGCCATCGAAAGCGGCCGGGCCGGCACCCGGATCCCCGATCAGGCGGTCGGTCCGGACGGTGCGATCAGCATCCCCTATGCCGGGCGCATCGCGGTCGCCGGGCGAACCCCGGCCGAAGTGGAGCGCACGATCCGGCACGCGCTGGCTCACAAGGCGCTCGACCCGCAGGCGCTGGTCATCGTCAGGCAGAGCGCCGCCAATTCGGTCGCGGTGGCGGGCGAAGCGATCGGCGGCAAGCGGGTGCAGCTGTCGCCCGGCGGCGACCGCCTGCTGCAGGTGATTGCCGCCGCTGGCGGCGAGCACGCGCCGGTGCACGACATCCTGGTGCGGCTGTCGCGCGGCGGCGTCACCGCGACCGTGCCGCTGGCGACGCTGGTCGCCGAGCCGCGGCAGGACATCTTTGCCGAACCCGGCGACGTGGTGACGCTGGTGCGGCGGCCGCGCACCTTCAGCGTGTTCGGGGCGAGCGGGCGCAATGCCGCGATCACCTTCACCAGCGACCGGATGTCGTTGGCCGAGGCCCTGGCAAAATCAGGCGGCTTGCGCGACGACCGCGCCGACCCGCGCGCCGTGTTCCTGTTCCGCTATGAGCCGGTCAATGTGGTGCGCGCGCTGGGGCAACCGATCGCGAGCGACGCGCGGGGCGGCCTCTCGCCGATCGTCTACCGCCTCGACCTCAAGGCGGCGCGATCCTACCTGCTCGCCAGCCGGTTTCCGGTGGAGGACAAGGACGTCATCTTTGTCGCGGACGCCGAGACCCAGCCGCTTTATCACTTCTTCCAGGTCCTGTCGCTGCTGAGCGGCCCGGTCGTCGGCGGCCTCGTCGCCTGTCACGCCACCGGCTGCTGAGCCCGGCTGGCGGCTATTCCCGCAAATCCTCGAAGAATTCCTTGACCCGGGCGAAAAACCCCTCGCTTTCGGGGCTGGTCTTGCCGTTCTCGCCGGCCTTGTCGAACTCGCGCAGCAACTCCTGCTGTCGCTTGGTCAGGTTGACCGGCGTCTCGACGATGGCGTGGATGAACATGTCGCCGCGTACCGGCGAGCGCAGCACCGTCATCCCCTTGCCGCGCAGCCGGAACTGGTGCGCCGACTGGGTGCCGGCCGGCACGGTGACCCGGGTGCGGTTGCCTTCGACCGTCGGCACCTCGATCGTGCCGCCGAGCGCGGCGGTGGTGAACGGCAGCGGCACCCGGCAGAAGATGTTGGCGCCATCGCGCTGGAAAATCGCGTGCGGCGTGATGCTGACGAAAATGTAGAGGTCGCCCGGGGCGGCGCCGTGCACCCCGACTTCGCCCTCGCCGGCGAGGCGGATGCGCGTGCCGTCCTCGACGCCGGGCGGGATGTTGACCGACAGCGTCTTCTCGCGCCGCACCCGGCCCTGGCCACCGCACGCCTTGCACGGTTTTTCGATGGTATGCCCCGAACCCTGGCAGGTCGGACAGGTGCGTTCGATCGTGAAAAACCCCTGCTGCGCGCGCACCCTGCCGTGGCCCTGGCAGGTGCGGCAGGTCGCCGGGCGCGAGCCCGGCTCGGCACCGCTGCCCTTGCAGGTATCGCAATGGGCAAAGGTGGCGACGCGAATCGTCGTCTGCTTGCCGCGAAAGGCTTCCTCGAGCGATACCTCGATGTTGTAGCGCAGATCGCTGCCGCGCGCGGGGCCGGCCTGGGTACGGCGGGCGCCGCCCATCGCGCCGAACATCTCCTCGAAGATGTCGGCAAACCCGCCGGAGAAGCCGCCGGCAAAATCGCCCGGGCCGCGGCTGCCGTTCTCGAATGCAGCATGGCCGAACCGGTCGTAGGCCGCCCGCTTCTGGTCGTCTTTCAGGACGTCATAGGCTTCGTTGAGGGACTTGAATTTCTGCTCGGCCGATGTGTCGCCCGGGTTGCGGTCCGGGTGATACTGCATCGCGAGCTTGCGATAGGCCCGCTTCAGCTCGTCGGCATCGGCCGATTTCGCGACGCCGAGGATGTCGTAAAAGTCCTGCTTCGCCATGGTCGAATGAGGTTCGGGTTCAAGGTCGGGTGGAGGGAGCCGCCGCGTGGCGGCTCCCCGGGGGGCTTCCTGGGGCGGCAATTGCCTCGCAGGCGGCGGCTACGCCGAACCGCGCTTCTTTTGATCGTCGACTTCCTCGAAATCGGCGTCAACGACCTTGTCGCCGCCGGGACCGCCGCCCGGACCGCCGCCCGGACCGCCACCCGGACCGCCACCACCGCCCGGCGGCCCGCCCGCCTCATCGCCGGCGCCCTGCTGCGCCTTGTACATCGCCTCGCCGAGCTTCATCGCGACCTGCCCGAGCACTTCGGTCTTGGCCTTGATCGCCTCGGCGTCGTCGCCGCCGAGCACGTCTTTCAAGGCCTGGATCGCGCTCTGCGCCGCGTCGCGATCCCCGGCAGAGACCTTGTCGCCGGCTTCGGTGAGGCTGCGCTCGGTGGTATGAATGAGGCCGTCGGCCTGGTTTTTCGCCTCGACCAGTGCGCGCCGCTGCTTGTCGTCGGCGGCGTGCGCCTCGGCGTCCTTGACCATCTTGTCGATGTCGGTTTCGGACAGCCCGCCCGAGGCCTGGATGCGAATCTGCTGTTCCTTGCCGGTCGCCTTGTCGCGCGCCGAGACGTTGACGATGCCATTGGCGTCGATATCGAAGGTGACCTCGACCTGCGGCATGCCGCGCGGCGCCGATGGAATGCCGACCAGGTCGAACTGCCCCAGGAGCTTGTTGTCGGCCGCCATCTCGCGCTCGCCCTGGAACACCCGGATCGTCACCGCGGTCTGGTTGTCCTCGGCGGTCGAGAAGGTCTGGCTCTTCTTGGTGGGGATTGTCGTATTGCGGTCGATGAGGCGGGTGAAGACGCCGCCCAGCGTCTCGATGCCCAGGGACAACGGCGTCACGTCGAGCAACAGGACGTCCTTGACCTCGCCCTGCAGCACGCCGGCCTGGATCGCCGCGCCGACCGCCACCACCTCATCGGGGTTGACGCCGCGGTTCGGCTCCCGGCCGAAGATCTGCTTGACGGTCTCGATGACCTTGGGCATGCGGGTCATGCCGCCGACCAGGATCACCTCCTCAACCTCGGACGCTTTCAGCCCGGCATCGCGCAGCGCGGCGCGGCACGGGTCGATCGTCTTCTGGATCAGATCGTCGACCAGCTGCTCGAGCTTGGAGCGCGACAGCTTGATCGTCAGATGCTTCGGCCCGTGCTGGTCGGCCGTGATGAACGGCAGGTTGACCTCGGTCTGCACCGAGGACGACAGCTCGATCTTCGCCTTTTCCGCGGCCTCTTTCAGGCGCTGCAGGGCGAGCCGATCGCTGCGCAAATCGATGCCCTGCTCCTTTTTGAACTCGTCGGCGAGGTAGTCGATGATCTTCTTGTCGAAGTCTTCGCCGCCCAAAAACGTGTCGCCGTTGGTCGATTTGACCTCGAACACCCCGTCGCCGATCTCCAGGACCGAGACGTCGAAGGTGCCGCCGCCCAGATCGTACACCGCGATCGTGCCGCTGCCTTTCTTCTCCATGCCATAGGCGAGGGCGGCCGCGGTCGGTTCGTTGATGATGCGCAGGACCTCGAGCCCGGCGATGCGGCCGGCGTCCTTGGTCCCCTGGCGCTGACTGTCGTTGAAATAGGCCGGGACCGTGATGACCGCCTGGGTGACCGGCTCGCCGAGATAGGCTTCGGCGGTCTCCTTCATCTTCTGCAGGATGAAGGCGCTGATCTGCGAGGGGGCGTATTTCTGGCCGCGGCTCTCGACCCACGCGTCGCCATTGTCGCCGGAAATGATCTTGTAGGGGACGAGATCGATGTCCTTGTTGACCATCGGGTCGGTCATGCGCCGCCCGATCAGCCGCTTGATCGCAAAAAACGTGTTCTCGGGGTTGGTGACCGCCTGGCGCTTTGCCGCCTGGCCGACCAGGCGCTCGCCCGCTTCGGTGAAGGCGACCATCGAGGGCGTGGTGCGCCCGCCCTCGGCGTTTTCGATGACCTTGGCGCTCCTGCCTTCCATCACGGCGACGCAGGAATTGGTCGTGCCGAGATCGATGCCGATAACCTTGCTCATGGGGACCTCATGTCAAAAGCAGGACCGGTCGGCCCGGGAAAGCACCGTCCCGATCCCCCGGAGATGCAGCCGCCGTAACCCCCGGCGGCCGCGCGGTTTATATATGTGGCGGCGGCGCTGCCTACAACCGGCGGCCTGCCGCAGTTTCGACCGGCTTCAGCCCCTCGGGAGCGCATTCGGGTGATCGTCTCGGCGAGCTATCGCACCGATATTCCGGCGTTTTATGCGAGCTGGCTGCTGCGCCGGCTGGAAGCCGGCTGGTGCCGCGTCGCGAACCCCTATGGCGGCGCCGCCTATGAGGTGTCGCTGCGGCCGGAGGCGGTCGACGGTTTTGTCTTGTGGACCCGCAACCTGCGGCCGCTGCTGCCGGCGCTCGACGCGGTGCGCCAGGTCGCGCCTTTTACCGTGCAGTTCACCGTTACCGGCTACCCGCGCGCGCTCGAAAGCTCGGTGATCGCCGCCGAGGAGGCGATCGCCCAGCTCAGCGAATTGCGCCGCCGCTTCGGGCCGCGGGCGGCGGTGTGGCGCTACGACCCGGTCGTCTTTACCGAGGGGCTCGACGCCGCGGCGCACCGTGCCGGTTTTGCCGCGCTGGCGCAGCGGC
>DATLRS010000010.1:0-5420 GCA_035534535.1 Allostellaceae bacterium
GCCGGTCGTCCTCGTCATCGATGACGGCTGGGCGGCGGCGCACGATTGGAGCCGGCGCCAGGCGGCGGCGCTCGACCTGCTGGCCGAAGCGGCGCGCGAGAAGCGCCAGGTGGTGCTGGTCACCACCGCGCCGCCGGCCTCCGGCCAGCCGGCCGCGCCGCTGGCGCCGCTGCGCGCCGTCGATGGGCGCGCCGCGGTTGAGGCGTTGCAGCCCAAGCCCTGGGCGGGCGACCGGCAGGCGGCGCTCGCCCGGCTGAAGGCGATGAATTTGTCGCAGGGAACGATGGCGGTGTGGCTCAGCGACGGCGTCGCGGACGACGGCGCCGCGGCGCTGGCCCGTTATCTCGCCGATCGCGGCAGTCTGCGTTATGTTGCGGCAGCGGTGGGCGATGCGCCGCTTCTGCTGGCCGCCGGCGGCGCTGCCGGCGACCGGGCGGCCAAGAGCCTCGGCGTCGAGGTGCGCTCGCTGCCGGCGGCCGCGCCCCGCCCCGTGGTGGTGCGGGCGAGCGATGAGACCGGCGCGTTGCTGGCGCGAGCCTCGGCCACGATCGCCGCCGGCGACGCCGGCGTCGCGCTGTCCCTGGCGATGCCCGCCGAGTTGCGCAACCGGGTGGCCCGCATCGCCATCGAAGGCGAGCAATCGGCCGGCGGCGTGCTCTTGACCGACGAGCGCTGGCGGCGCCGGCCGGTCGGCATTGTCGCGCCGCCCAACCCGGCCGATCAGCCGCTGTTGAGCGAGAACTACTATCTCGAACGCGCGCTCGCCCCGTTTACCGAAGTGCGCCGCGGCCACACCGTAGAGCTGCTGAAGCGGCAGCTGGCGGTGCTGATCTACGCCGACGGCGGACCCGACTCGCCGACCGAGGAAGCGCACGTCCGCAAATGGGTCGAGGCCGGCGGCGTGCTGTTGCGGTTTGCCGGGCCGCACCTCGCCGCGCAGAGCGACCATCTGCTGCCGGTGCGGCTGCGCCGCGGCGGGCGCACGATCGGCGGCGCGCTGTCGTGGGAAACGCCGGCGCGGCTCGCGCCGTTCGCAACCGGCAGCCCGTTTGCCGGGCTGGCGATCCCGCATGATGTGACGGTGACGCGACAGGTGCTCGCCGAGCCCGATCTCGACCTTGCCAACCGGACCTGGGCGCGGCTCGCCGACGGCACGCCGCTGGTGACCGGCGAGAAGCTCGGCAAAGGCTGGTCAGTGCTGGTGCATACGACGGCCAACCCCGATTGGTCGAACCTGGCGCTGTCCGGCCTGTTCGTCCAGATGCTGCGGCGCATCGTGGCGATCAGCCAGGGCGTCGCGGGCGCCAGCGAGGCTGTGCTGGCGCCGCTTGAGACGCTCGACGGGTTCGGCCGGCTGCAGCGCGCCCCGTCGAGCGCCCGACCGATTGCCGGCAAGGACATCGCAACCGTGCAGCCGTCGCCGCGCCATCCGCCGGGGTTCTACGGCGCGCTCGACGCCCGGCGCGCGCTGAACCTCTCTGCCGGGATCACCGAACTGAAGCCGATCGGCGACTTGCCCGCCGGCGTCGTGCGCGAGAGTTTCACGCACAAGAGCGCCGAGATCGACGGCCTGCCGCCGCTGCTGACGCTGGCCTTCCTGCTTGCCCTCATCGATCTGGTGATCGGCTACGCGCTGCGCGGGCTGTTGTGGCGGCGACCGGCGCGGGCGGTGCCGGGGGTGCTGCCAAGGGTGCTGCCGGGGATCCTGCTGGCGGCGCTGGTACTGGCGCCCGGCGCGGCGCATGCCGACGACGCCTTTATCATCCGCGCGACCTCGGCGGTGCGCCTCGCCTATGTCCTGACCGGCGATGCAACCGTCGATGCCGAGAGCCGCGCCGGTCTCGTCGGGCTGACGGCGACGCTCAACGCGCGCACTGCCGTCGAGACCGCGACGCCGATGGCGGTCGATATCGAAAGCGACGATCTGATCTTCTTCCCGCTGCTTTACTGGCCGGTCACGGCGACGCAGACGCCGCCCTCGGCGCGCGCCGCCGAGCGCATCAACCGCTACATGGAGACCGGCGGGACGATCCTGTTCGACACGCGCGACGCCGGCGAGGCGACGCCGGGGCCGTTCGGCAGCGCCGCCGCGACGCAGGCCCGCCTGCGCCGCCTCGTTGCCGCGGTCAAGATCCCGCCCCTGGTGCCGGTGCCGCCCGACCATGTGCTGACCAAGTCGTTCTATCTGCTGCACGAATTTCCCGGCCGCTGGAACAGCGGGCAGGTGTGGATCGAGCCGGTCGAGGACCGCGTCAATGACGGGGTGGCGAGCGTCATCGTCGGCGGCAACGACTGGGCCGGCGCGTGGGCGGTCGACGATCAGGGCCGCCCGATATACCCGTGCGTCCCGGGCGGCGAGGAGCAGCGCGAGATGGCAACGCGGTTTGGCGTCAACCTCGTCATGTACGTGCTGACCGGCAACTACAAGACCGATCAGGTGCACGTTCCGGCGATCCTCGAACGGCTCGGCCAATGATCGCGGCGATCGACGGCAGCGCCTATACGCTGGCGACCGCGCCGCTGTTGCCGTGGTGGGCGATCGCGGCGCTCGCCGGCGCCGCCGTGCTGCTGCTCGCCCTGGGGATCTGGCGGCGCGCGCGCGGCGTCGCCTGGCGGGGCGTGGCGCTGGCGATGCTGCTGGCGATCCTCGTCAACCCCTCGCTCGTCGCGCAGCAGCGTCAGCCGCTGCGCGATATCGCGGTCGTCGTCGTCGACCAGTCGCCGAGCCAGGCGATCGGGCAGCGCCGCGAGGTCACCGCGAAGGCATTGGCGGCGCTGACCGCGCAGCTGCGGCACGAGCGCGATCTGGAGGTGCGCGTGATCCGGGCCGGCCAGCCGCGGCCCGGCGGTGGCGACGACGGTACCATGCTGTTCAGCGCCTTGGGCCAGGCGATGTCGGACATCCCGCGGCAGCGTCTCGCCGGGGTGGTGATGCTCACCGACGGCGAGGTTCACGATGTCCCGGCCGGCGACCCCAAGGCAGCGGCGCGGCAGCTCGGCGCGCCGTTGCAGGTGCTGTTGTCCGGCCGGCGCAACGAACGCGATCGCCGCCTCGTCGTCGCGCAGGCGCCGGGCTTCGGGCTGGTCGGCAAGGACATGTCGCTGAGGGTCCGCGTCGAGGATCTGCCGGCGCCGCCGGGTTCGGCGGGAGGCGCCGAGGCGCGGCTGACCTGGCGCAAGGATGGCGGCGTGCCGCACCCGGTGATGGTTCCGATCGACCGCGATGCCGAACTGTCGATCCCGATCGACCATGGCGGTCCCAACGTCATCGAGCTCGCCGTCGAACCGGGGCCGCACGAGTTGACCCTCGCCAACAACCGCGCCGTCGTCGTCGTCAACGGGGTGCGCGACCGGCTGAAGGTGCTGCTGGTGTCGGGCGAGCCGCATGTCGGCGAGCGGGTGTGGCGCAACATCCTGAAATCCGACCCGTCGGTCGATCTCGTGCATTTCACGATCCTGCGGCCGCCCGAAAAGCAGGACGGCACGCCGATCCGCGAATTGTCGCTGATCGCCTTTCCGATCCGCGAGCTGTTCGATCTCAAGCTCCACGAATTCGACCTGATCATCTTCGACCGCTACACCAGGCGCGGCATCATTCCGCAGGCCTATATCGAGAATGTGGCGCGCTATGTGCGCAATGGCGGCGCCTTCCTCGAAGCGGCCGGTCCGAGCTTCGGCACGCCGACCAGCCTCTACCGCACGCCGCTCGGCGAGATCCTGCCGGCCGAGCCGACCGGAACCGTCGATGAGGAGGGCTTCAAGCCGCAGCTGACGGCGCTGGGCCGGCGCGATCCGGTGACCGAGGACCTGCCGGGCGCTGGCAAGCCCGGCGGGCAGCCGACCTGGGGCCGCTGGTTCCAGCAGGTCGAGGCGCGGGTGCATCACGGCACGGTCGTCATGAAGGGCGATCACGGCGAGCCGCTGTTGATCCTCGACCGCGTCGGCAAGGGCCGGGTGGCACAGCTGCTTTCCAGCCAGATGTGGCTGTGGGCGCGCGGTTTCGAGGGCGGCGGGCCGCAGGCCGAGCTGCTGCGCCGGCTGGCCTACTGGCTGATGAAGGAGCCCGAACTGGAAGAAAACGATTTGCGCGCGGCGGTCGAAGGCAACGAGCTCAAGGTGACCCGGCAATCGCTCGAACCCGACAACCGCCCGGTGACGGTGACGCAACCGGACGGCACGACCAAGACGCTCGACCTGACGCCGACGCATGGCGGGCGCAGCGCCGCGACGCTGGCGATTTCGCAGATGGGTCTCTACCATGTCGGCGACGGCACCCGTACCGCGCTCGCCGCGGCCGGTCCGCTCAATCCCGTAGAGTTCGCCGATGTGCGGACGACCGCCGACAAGCTCGGCCCGATGGCGCAGGCGACGGGCGGCGGCGTGTTCTGGGTCGCCGACGATGGCATGCCGGAGATTCGCCGGGTCGCGCCGGATCGCACCGCCGCCGGCCGCACCTGGCTGGGGTTGCGGCAAAACGGCGATTACGTCGTGACCGGCTTCAGCGAAACGCCGCTGCTGCCCGCCTTGGTCGCACTGTTGCTGGCGATCGGCCTGCTGCTCGCCGCTTGGCGTCGCGAGGGACGGTGAGGCCGAACATAGCAAATGAAGGCAAGCTCGGCCGCAAACCGAAGCTGACGCCGCACCAGAAGCGCGAGGCGCTTGAGCGCCGCGAGCGCGGCGACGAGACACACGCCGAGATCGGCCGCAGTTACAACGTAAGCGGCTGGACGAGATTGACCGCATGACCGGCCGCCCCAGATATGGTTTCCGGCGTGATCAAAGAAACGGCGAGGGTGGTACCATGAGCATCCCATTTAGCGAATACGAAATTCAGTTCAATCCCTTCGCGGTTTTTGCTATTGTAACAGCGATGACACTGTTCTTTTTCATCTACCTATTTCCTATGGTCAAAATACTTCATCGCACTGGGTATAACGGCTGGTGGGTGCTCCTGGTTTTTGTGCCAGCAGGCAACGCTATAGCGTTGTGGTGCTTCGCATTCGGCCGCTGGCCGGCAGTCCAGCCAACTGAAAAGTGAAGTGAGCTTTTGATGAATGACGCAACAAAACTGGCCGCTCTGGCGGACCAAAACCGATGCACAACAATTTCAACGGCGTATCGGACATTTAAGGGCCACAAAATTCCAACCGAATTCTACCAGACGCAGACCGTGACCAGGTATGCCGCTGTGACAAGCCATGCTTGCGACCGCCAACCGTCCCCTACGCCGCCATTGTTCGGCGTTTCCTTAACGCGCGACATCCAATCCGCCCAGGATGCAAGGTTGAATAGATAACCTACCACGCGATCTTACAGCCTTTAACTCTACCGCATTTTTACCCCATAGCATCCCCACAACACAAGTTGACACCTTATTTGGTATAAAGTTGTGCCATGGCCACAAAATCTTGCGGCGTGCC
>DATLRS010000011.1:0-5405 GCA_035534535.1 Allostellaceae bacterium
ACCCGCTCGGTAGCGTGCACGATCTGGCGCTGCAGGTTGGTCAGGTCGACCCGGTCATCGTCGATAATGCCGATCGTCCCGACCCCGGCGGCGGCAAGATAGAGCAGCATCGGCGAGCCGAGCCCGCCGGCGCCGACCACCAGCACGCGCGACGCAAGCAGTTTCTGCTGCCCGTCCTCGCCGACCTCGTCGAGGATCAGGTGGCGGGCGTAGCGCCGGAACTGCTGTTCGCTGAGTTCCATCACAATCCGTCGAAGAGAGCGGTCGAGAGATAGCGCTCGGCGTGGTCGGGCAGGATCGCGACGATCGTCTTGCCCGCCATGTCGCTACGCGCGCCGATTTCGAGGGCGGCGGCGAGCGCCGCGCCGGAGGAAATCCCGACCGCCAGCGCATCCATCCGCGCCGCCCGCTGCGCGGTGCGGACCGCGCTGTCGTTGCCGATGCGCACGACCTCATCGATCAGCGAGACGTCGAGAATGTCCGGCACAAAGCCGGCGCCGATCCCCTGAATGCGGTGCGGGCCGGGCGGGCCGCCCGACAAGACGGCGCTGTCCTCGGGCTCCACCGCGACCATCCTGAGGCCCGGCTTGCGCGGCTTCAGCACCGACCCGACGCCGGTCAAGGTGCCGCCGGTGCCGACGCCGCTGACGACGATATCGACGGCGCCGCCGGTATCCTTCCAGATCTCCTCGGCGGTCGTCCGGCGATGGATGTCGGGGTTGGCCGGGTTCTGGAACTGCTGCGGAATGAATGCGTCGGGCAGGCTCCGGGCGATCTCCTCGGCCTTGGCGATGGCACCGCGCATGCCCTGCGCCGCCGGCGTCAGCTCGAGCTGGGCGCCGAGCAGCAGCAGCATCTTGCGGCGCTCGATCGACATGCTCTCCGGCATCGTCAGAATGAGGCGGTAGCCCTTGGCGGCGCAGACGAAGGCCAGCGCGATGCCGGTGTTGCCGGAGGTCGGCTCGACCAGCACCGTACCGGGCTTGATGCGGCCGGCCTGTTCGGCGGCTTCGATCATCGCCGCGCCGATCCGGTCCTTGACCGAGGCGAGCGGGTTGAAGAACTCGCACTTGGCGAGGATGTCGGCCTTGACCCCGGCCTCGGCGGCCAGCCGCTTCACACGCACCAGCGGCGTCGCCCCGATCGTGTCGGCAATGCTGTCATAAACGCGGCCACGAAATTCCCCGGTTGCCATCAGCCATCTCCCTGTCGGTCAGCTCTCATTTAGCCGCGCCGGGCGGCGGCGGCAACGTGGCAGGCGGCCTAGATCTCGAAATCGCCGCCCTGCGTCACGCGTCCCTCGATCCCGGCCTGGTGCGCCCGGGCGCACAAATCTTCGAGGGTCAACGCGTCGAGCCGGCGCATGGTTTCCTCCTGGAATTCGAGCCATAGCGGGCGCACCACCCGGTGGCCAAGCGCGCTGCCGGCGGGGTCGCTGATCGGGTCGTCGCCGGTTTCCAGATGGCGCACGGTGCGCACGATATCGCCGAGCGAGATGCGGCGGCGCTCGCGCGCCAGGCGATAGCCGCCAGAGGGACCGCGGATGCCGATCAGGATGCCTTCGCGCACCAGCTCCTGCAGCACCGGCTCGAGATAGCGGCGCGGGATCCCCTCGCGTTCGGTGATCTCCACCGAGCGCACCGGCACGGCGCCGCCATTATAGGCGATGTCGAGCACCGCCTCGATGGCGAACAGCAGCTTCTTGGTCAGCCGGATCATGGATCGGCAGTCTCGCCCCCGCGCCTGCTTTGGACAAGCGTCTGGACAACGGGCGCGATGCCGGTCGAGCCAAAGCCTCCCTGCTGCCGCCCGCCGGCCTCGGAAAACTCGGTGACGATCGTGAATTGCGGTCGCGCGGTGCGGGTGAAGACGAGCTGGGCGATCCGGTCGCCGGGGCGGATCACGATCCCGTCCGCCGCGCCGCCGGAACCCGCGGGATTGCGGTTCCATGCGGAAACGAGGCAGGTTCCGGCATAGTCGGCGTCGATCAGCCCGAGCGCATTGCCGAGCACCAGCCCGTCGCGGTGGCCGAGACCCGAGCGCGGCAGGATCAGCGCGCACCACCGCGGATCGGCGATGCGCAGGGCGATCCCCGCCGAGATCAACACCGCCGCCGCCTGCGGCCGCAGCAGGAGCGGCTCGTCGAGGCAGGCGTGCAGGTCAAGGCCGGCGGCCAGATCCGACCCGTAATGCGGAAATCCCCAGCCGGGCAGCCGCGGATCAAGGAGCTTCAGTGCGACGTCGAGCGGCATCGAGGCTAACGCGGCCGGCTCTGGGCGCCGGAAACATGGCTGCTCGGCGGCGAGGCGGTGACGGCGAACGCGGCGGCGATGCGCTCGGCGAGGCGGGTGGCGACCTCGGTCTTGGTCATGGCGGGCCAGTCCTCGACCCCGTCGCGGTCGACCAGATGAATCGTGTTGCGGTCGCCGCCAAAGATGCCGGTGCCCGGCGAGACGTCGTTGGCGAGAATCCAGTCGCAGCCTTTTTTCGTCCGCTTGGCGCGGGCATTGGCGACGACATTCTCGGTCTCGGCGGCAAAGCCGATGACCAGCGCCGGCCGGTCGTTGTGGCGGGCGGCGATGTGCGCCAGGATGTCGGGGTTCTCGACGAGGCGGAGCGCAGGCGGACCCTCGCCGTTCTTTTTCAGCTTCTGCGGCGCCGCACTCTCGACCCGCCAGTCGGACACCGCCGCCGCCATCACCGCGACATCGACCGGCAGCGCGGCTTCGCTGGCACGCAGCATCTCCTCGGCGGTCTCGACCGCGATCAGCCGGACGCCGGGCGGCGTCGGCTCCTGGCTCGGTCCCGACACCAGCACGGTCTCGGCGCCGAGCGCGGCGAGCGCGGCGGCGATGGCGTGGCCCTGCTTGCCCGAGGAATGGTTCGACAGGTAGCGCACCGGATCGATCGGCTCGCGCGTCGGGCCGCTGGTGACCAGCGCGCGCCGCCCGGCGAGCCGCCGGTCAGGGGTGAAAAACCGGGTGATCGCCGCGAGGATCTCGGCCGGCTCGGCCATGCGTCCCTGCCCGACTTCGCCGCACGCCAGTTCGCCGGCGCCGGGGCCGACCTGCATGACGCCGCGCGCCAACAGCGTCGCGAGATTGGCGGCGGTCGCCGGATGCGCCCACATCTGCGCGTTCATCGCCGGTGCGATCAGCACCTGCTTGTCGGAGGCGAGCAGCGTCGTCGCGGCGAGATCGTCGGCGAGACCGATCGCCATGCGCGCCATCAAATCGGCCGTCGCCGGCGCGACGACCAACAGATCCGCTTCGCGCGACAGCCGGATATGGCCCATCTCGCTCTCGTCGGTCAGCGACCAGAGATCGCCGTACACCTGTTCTTCGCTGAGCGCGGCAACCGCCAGCGGCGTCACGAAGTGGCGCGCCGCCTCGGTCATCACACAGCGCACCGCGGCGCGCTGCTCGCGCAGTCGCCGGATCAGTTCGAGGCTCTTATAGGCGGCGATGCCGCCCGCGATGATCAGCAGAATGCGCCGGCCCTCTAGCACCTCGCGCCTCCCTCTCCAGATGGCCCCGAGTATGCTACCGCCGGCCGGGCAGCGCGAGGCCCAGTTCCGCGCGGCGAAATTAGCGGTAATCCGGCTTGCGCTTGGCGAGAAAGGCGGCGACGCCCTCGGCGAAATGCGGGCTGGCGCGGACCCGGTCGCCGAGTTGCTGCTCCATCGCCTCGCGGCTTTTGGCGTAGTCGGCGATGGCGCTGCTGATCTGGGTGCGCACCGCCTGCACCGCGGCCGGGCTGTTGGCGGCGATCGCCGCGGCGGTCTCGATCGCCCACGGCAGCAGCCGGTCGCGCTCGACGGTCTGGTTGACGAGGCCGACCCGCGCCGCGAATTCGGCATCGACCAGCCGCCCGGTCAGCAACAGGTCCATCGCGTGCACATGGCCGATCTGCTGCGCCAGCTTCACGGTGGCGCCGCCAAACGGATAGATCGACCAGCGCACCTCGGGCAGGCCAAAGCGCGCCTCGGGCACGGCAGCACGGATATCGGTCGACAGCAGCAGTTCGACGCCGCCGGCGACGCAATCGCCATTGACCGCGGCGACGATCGGCTTGGCAAACGGCGTGTCCTTGAGGAGCGCGCGGTTGATGATTCGCGCCGCCTCGGCCGACGCGCTGAGATCGCCGGCCAGATCGGCGCCGGCGCAGAACGCCTTGTCGCCGGCGCCGGTCAGGACGACGACGCGGCACCAATCGTCGCCGTCGAGCCGGTCCCACAACGCCGCCAGATCGGCCATCATCGCCCGCGTCATCGCGTTGCGGCGCGGTTCGTTGGCGATCGTCAGAAGCGCGATGTGCGGTTCGCGCCGCTCGACGCGGATTTCCATCGGCCCGCCCCTACCTGACCGGCTCAGAACCAGCGCGCCTTGTCGACCAGGTTGCGCAGCGGCTGGCCGGCAAGAAAACGCCGGCAATTGTCGCTCAGCACCTCGAAGCGGCGCTCCTCGAGATAGGGGCCGTGGCCGGCGGTGTGCGGCGTGATCATGACGCCGGGCATCGTCCACAATTTGTGGCCGGCCGGCAGCGGCTCCTGCTCGAACACGTCGAGCGCAGCGCCGGCGATCTCGCCGGCCTCGAGGGCTGCGACGAGATCGTCGAGCCGGGTCGTCATGCCGCGCCCGATATTGATGAAATAGGCGCTTTTCTTCATGCGCTGAAACCGGGCGCGGTTCATCAAGCCCTCGGTCTCGGGGGTGTGGGGCACGGTCAGGATCACGAAATCGGCCTGCGGCAACAGCGCGTCGAGGGCGGCGGCGCGGTGCAGTTCGGTCACGCCGGGCGGCGGCGCGGCGCGGCGCTCGTCGACGCCGATGACGCGCATCCCGAAGGCGCTGGCGAGCCGCGCCACTTCGGCGCCGATGCCGCCGACCCCGACAATCAGCGCGGTTGCCTCAGGCAGGTGCACGACGCGGCGCTCGGGCTGCTTTTTCCATTCGCGGCGCTGCTGCTGCGGCAGGTAGACGTGCAGGCCGCGCGCGAAGGCCAGCACGAAGGCCATCACGTGCGCGCCGATATGATCGTTGTAGATCTCGCGGAAATTGGTGATCGCGACCGGATGCTCGATCAGTTCGCGGTAGTAGTAGCCGGCCGGCGGCGCCGCCTGCGGCGCCTGCAGCCAGCGCAATTTCTCGGCGCGCTTGAGGAGCGCCGGCGGGATCGTGCCATAGGCGGCCTCGGCCATCGCGATCGCCTGCTCGGCGCCCTCCATCGTCTCGGGTGCGATGATGTCGAGTTCGGGGCTCACCGCCGCGAGCCGCTCGACCCAGGCGCGGGTCGTCTCGGTCTGCGGCGGCAGCATCAACAAGGTGGTGCGCATCGGCGGCCTCCGGACGAAAGAGTCGGGTGCAGCATCCGCCCCCGGCGGGCGCATCGCAAGCCCGCGCCGG
>DATLRS010000012.1:0-43122 GCA_035534535.1 Allostellaceae bacterium
AGCGCGTCGCGGAACAACAGCGAGGATGCCCGCAAGACGATCCACAGCGCGCTCAGCGTCGCGGCGATGCCGATCAGCCCGACCTTGAGCCCCAGGCCGGCGCCGGCGCTCTCGACAATGACCAGCAGCAGCCAGGCAACGCCGAAGATCGCCAGGCGGCGCAGCTCGATCCTGACCCACTCCGACGGGACAAGCCGCTCGATCAGCCGGTCGACGGACGCCCGCGTCGCGGCCCGGATGCCCCAGGCGAGCGCGACGACCGCGCCGGTCAGCGCGAGTTGCAGCGCCAGGCTCTGAAGCACCTGGCGCGACACCGCGATGTCGCGCGCCCAGGACATAAAATCGGAGACGTGGAGGTTACCGAGCAAACTGGCGGCGCCGTTCCTGATGTCGGGGCCGGTGCAATCATCGCGCGCGATGCGGCGATTGCCGCCGGGTTGCCCGGAACCTTACTCCAGCTTCATCTCGCCGAGATAGGCTTCGCGGATCAGCGGGTTCTGGCGCAATTCGGCGGCGTCGCCGCTGAGCACGACCTGGCCCGTCTGCAAGACATAGGCGCGATCGGCGATCTGCAACGCCATGTTGGCGTTCTGCTCGACCATGAAGATCGTCGTGCCCTGGCGGTTGATCGTCTGGACGATGTCAAACACCTGCTCGACAAAGACCGGCGCCAGCCCCATCGACGGCTCGTCCATGCAGAGGAGCCTGGGGCGCGCCATCAACGCCCGGCCGATCGCCACCATCTGCTGTTCGCCGCCGGACAGCGTGCCGGCGAGCTGCTTCAAGCGCTCCTTGACCCGCGGAAACAGCGTGAAGACCCGCTCCAGATCCTCGTCGAACAGGGCCCCGCGCGGTCGCGTATAGGCGCCCATTTCGAGGTTCTCGTACACCGTCATGCGCGGAAAGAGGCGGCGCGCCTCAAGTACCGGTGCGATGCCGCGGCGCACCCGCTCGGCGACCCTGACCCCGGCGAGCGAGCCGCCGGCGAACAGGATCTCGCCGCCGGTCGGCACGACGATCCCCATGATCGCCTTCATCGTCGTCGATTTGCCCGAGGCGTTGCCGCCCAGCAGGCAGACGATCTCGCCCTGGTCGATGCGGTAATCGACCGATTTCAACACGTGCAAATCGCCGTAATGCGTGTCGACGCCGCGGAATTCGAGCAGCGCAGCGTTGGCCATCAACGGCAGCCCCCGTCGACGTGCCCGCCCCTCACTCTGTCCCTCTCCCCGTGAACGGGGCGAGGGAACGTGGCGGCGCGGCTGTGTATAACGCTCGACGCCGATGGACGTGCAGCGATGCAAGAGCGCCCTCTCCCCGCGTGCGGGGAGAGGGCCGGGGTGAGGGGCAATGCATTAGGCACCAGCGGCGCTCCGCCCGAGATAGGCGCGGATCACCTCCGGGTCGCGGCGCACCTCGGCCGGCGTGCCTTCGGCGATTTTCTCGCCATGGTCGAGCACGATGACCCGCTCGGCAAGGTTCACGACGACGTCGAGCTTGTGCTCGATCAGGACGATCGACAGGCCGAGCCGGTTGAGGCTCTTGATCTGACCGGCGAGTTCCAGGGTTTCGGCCGGGTTCATGCCGGCGGTCGGCTCGTCGAGCAGCAGGAGCTTCGGCTGCGAGGCGAGGGCGCGGGCGATCTCGACCCGGCGGCGGTTGGCGTAGCTGAGGCTGGCGACGACGTGATCGGCGCGCGGCACCAGCCGGTTGCCGAAGATCGCCAGGATCTCCAGCGCCCGCTCGCGCGCCTCGCGCTCCTCGCGCCGGGTCCGCGGCAGGCGCAGCAGGGCGCCGAGCGGGCCGGTGCGGAGGCGGGCGTGCATGCCGATCATGACGTTTTCGAGAACCGTCAGGTTGGGAAAGAGGCGCAGGTTCTGGAAGGTGCGGGCGATGCCGCGGTCGAGCACGACATGCGCCGGGCGGCCGGCGATCTCGGCGCCGGCAAAGCGGATGCTGCCCTCGTCGGCCGGCACCAGGCCGGTGACCGCGTTGAACAGCGTCGATTTGCCCGAGCCGTTGGGGCCGATCACGGCGAGCACCGAATGCGCCGGCATCACGAGCGCCAGCGAGCGCAACGCGACGAGCCCGCCGAACCGGACGGCGAGGCGATCGATCTCGAGGAGCGGGCCGGCCGATGCCTGATCCAGCTCACCAAGCCCTTGCAGGCGCTCGACGCCGCCGCTTGTGACGCGGGTCGTCTGCTCGGCGAGGCTCAGCGGCGCGACCGCGCGGCGCGCCGGGATCAATCCCTCGCGGCGATACAGCATCATCACCACCAGGATGACGCCGAAGATCAGCTCGATCGATGACGCGAGCTCGACATGCTGCAGCCATGCGACATCGAGCAGCCGGCCGAGCGCGTGCAGCCAGCCCGACAGATCCTGGAGAAACCAGGACTGCAGCAGCTGCAGGATCAACGCCCCGAGCACGACGCCCCAGACGCTGCCCATGCCGCCGAACACGACCATCACCAGGATCATCACCGACACCGGAAACATGAACATGTCGGGCGTCGCGGTCTGCAGTTTGGCGACGTAGAGCGTGCCCGTCGCCCCGGCGAAGGCGGCGCCGGTGGCAAAGGCCAGGAGCTTGTAGCGGACCCGGTTGATGCCCATCGCGGCGGCGGCGATCTCGTCCTCGCGGATCGCCATCCAGGCGCGGCCGATGCGCGACACCTTGAGCCGCTGGCTGGCGAACATCAGAAACGCGACGAGCCCCAGCCCAACGTAGTAATAGGGCGTCGCGCTGACCCCGAAGCTCCAGCCGAACAATTGCGGCGCGACGACGCCATTGAGGCCCATCGCGCCATTGGTGATGGTCGGCGTGTTGCGCGCGACGATCGGCACGATCTCGCCAAAGCCGAGCGTGACGATGGCCAGATAATCGCCACGCAAGCGCAGCGTCGGCGCCCCGAACAGAATCCCGAAAAACGCCGCCATCGCCGCCGAAATCGGCATCATCAGCCAGAACGACACCTGGAAATGCACCAGATCGCCGCCCGCCTGATGCACCCGGGCGACCAGGCCGAGCCATTGGAACGGCTCCCAGAACTGGCTCCAATGCGGCATCAGCTGCCACGAGGCGGCAACCCCGTAGGTATAGGCGCCGATTGCAAAAAACGCGGCGTAACCGAGGTCCAACAGCCCGGCAAGGCCGACGACGATATTGAGGCCGAGCGCCAGGGCGGCAAAGGACAGCCCGTTGGCCGCCGCGTCGATGTCGCCGTCGTTGCGGATCAAGGGCGGAAACAGCACGGCAGCAAGCGCCACGGCGGCGATGCCGATCGCTTGCATTTGCGGCGTCACCCAGCCGAGCAAGGCGGGCGCCGCCGGCGGGGCGACCGCGTCGATTTCCTCCCGGACCTCGCCTACCATCGCGCGCCGCCGCCCTCAGGATCGGGTCGGCGCGGCTCGGCCAAACAGGCCGGCCGGGGCGAAAACCAGCACGAGGATCAGGATTGAGAAGATGATCACATCGGTCCAGCGCACCGCGATGAACTGGCCCCCCAGCGTCTCGATCAGCCCGATCATGATGCCGCCCACCATCGCGCCGGTGACGCTGCCGATGCCGCCCAGCACCGCCGCCGTAAAGGCCCGCAGCCCGGCCGTATAGCCGATCAGGAAGCTGGTGTAGTCGTAATAGAGGCCGAAGATCAGCGCCGCCGCACCCGCCAGCGCCGAGCCCAGAAAGAACGCAATCATGATCACCCGGTCGACATCGACGCCCATCATCCGCGCCGCCTCGCTGTCCTGCGCGGTGGCCCGCATCGCCTTGCCGAGCCGGGTCTTGCCGACAAACAGCTGCAAGGCCGCCATCAGCACCAGCGCGATGCCCCAGATCAGCACCTCGCGCAGGTCGATGACGGCGCCGCCCACCTGCCAGCGTACGACCGGCATCGGGTTGGGGAAATTTTTGGCGTCGGCGCCGGCGCCCAACAACACGATGTTGAACAGGATGTACGACACCCCGATCGTCGTGATCATCCCGGTGGTGCCGCCGACCCCGCGCAACGGCCGCAGCGCGATGCGCTCGATAGCGACCCCGAGCAGCCCCGAGCCCAGCATCGCGACGGCGAAGGCGAAGCCCAGCGCCCCGACCAGCGCCAAGCCGGTCAGCACCCGGCTCTGCCCGGACAATCCGAGGAATTCCAGCGCCCACATGCCAAGAAACGAGCCGACCATGAACACGTTGAAATGCGCGAAGTTGATCAGCTCCAGAATGCCGTAGACCAGGGTGAACCCGATCGCCAGCAACGCATACATCGCGCCCAGGCTCAGCCCGTTGATGACCTGCTGCAACAGGACGGCGTAATCGGTCATGCTGCGGCCGACGCTATGCCGATTGCGGAGCGACCCCGATATATTTGAATTGGTGGAGCACGTCGTCGAGCGGAAACTTGTCATCTTTGACGCATTGGAAGACGCTGACGATCCGGTTCTTGATGTCGCCGTTCTCGTCGAAGCTGACGACCCCCTGCAGCGTCTTGAGTTGGGTCGACTGGATCGCATCGCGCACCGCCGACCGCGTCACCGGCTTGCCCGAGGCGGCGACCCGCTTGATCGCATCGAGAATGACCGAGGCGGCGTCATAGGCGGTGACCGAATAGCCCTCGGGCGCCCTGCCGTATTTGGCCTGGAAGCGTTTCGCCCACGCGGTGACCTCGGGATCGTCGAACACATAGGGTGCCGCGATCGTCGCATACCAGCCGGCGACGGCGGGGAACCCGGCGCCCTTCAGCACCGAGGAGCTGTACATGCCGTCCCCCCCGCCCTTGATGATATGGGGCAGGATATCAAAGGATTGCTTGACCAGCTTGACCCCGGCCAGCGCCACCCCGCCGTAGTACAGCGCATCCGGATTGAGCGCCTTGATCTTGGTGAGGCTCGTCGTGTAGTCGGCCTCTTTCGGGTTGAGCTGGTCATGGCCGAGAACGGCGATGCCGACCTTCTTGGCCTGTTCCTCGAACGCATTGGCCATCCCGACGCCATAGGCGCCGCTGTCGTCGACGATGTAGACGCGTTTGACCTTCAAGGACTTGGCGTAATAATTCGCCATGTTGGGTCCCTGAAAGGCGTCCGTCGTCACCGTGCGGAAATAGACCGCCTTGCCCGCCGGCCGGTATTGCCCGGCGAACTTGGGATCGGTGATGTCGGGATTGGTCGAAGCCGGGGTGATCGTCGCGAGATCGCCCTGGCTCAGGATGGCCGACATCGCCTTGCCGTCACCGCTCATCTGCGGCCCGACCGCCGCGACGACGCTCGGGTCCGAGACCATCTTGCGGGCGTTGGTGGCGGCCTGCGCCGGATCGTATTGCCCGGCGGTCGCGGTGCCGTTGTCGAGCACGGTGACGTTGATCTTGTAGCCGGCCACCTCACCCTTGGCGTCGTCGATCGCCAGCGTCGCGCCGTCCTTGATCAAGGCGGCGTCATCGGCGTCGGCGCCGGTCAGCGGCAGGGCGATGCCGATCGTCACGCTCTTGTCGGCGGCGAAAACCGGCATAACCGAGCCGGCGACCAGCGCGGCGGCGGGCAGGTGGATCAGGAGCGCGCGGCGCGACAGCATGGGTCGATCTCCCTTGGATCTCGTTGATTCTGGGATTTGGGCAAATTCCGCGCCAATCCGCCCAGGGCGGCAAGCGCGCGGCAAGCGGGCGGCAAGCGGGCGGGGGCATCGGGAACCGCCCATGCTCAACTCGGTGGCTTCATCGCGACGTCGAGCATCACATGAGGCAGGATCTCGCGCAGCACGCCGCGCAATGTCGCCTCGTCGTTGGCGGTCGCTGCGGCCAGCAGCCGGCGCGAGCCGCGGCGCAGGATGCGTGCGGTGGCCCGCCCGTCGCGCCCCGGCCGGATCGTGGCAAAGACCTCGGCCGGATCGACGCGGCGCAACAGGCGCTTCAACGTCTGCACCCCCTCGGCGGTCTCGACGTCGTGCGCCGGCGCCTCGGCGGCATCGGGCTCGACCTCCTCGTCGACCGCAGCATCGACCGCCTCGACCGGCCGGTGCCGCGCCAGCGACTGGTAGATCGCGCGGCCCGCCTCGGTATCGATGCGCGACTGCAATTCCCAGCTTTCGCTGCGCGCCGACAGTTCGGTGATCAGCGTGAACAAATCGTCGCAATCGTCTTCATGGCTGCAGGTCAGAAAGGCCAGCCGGCCATCGTGCTCGATGACGCGGTCGTCGTCCTCGGCAAATCCGAGGTCGGTCAGCGCGTTGTCGAGCGCCCGCCGCGAGGCGACGAGCAGCACCGTCACATGCAGCCGGCGGCCGGCTTCTGGCGCCTCGTTCTCGGCCATCGCCTCTCCCCGAAAGATAAAGGGATACAAGCAGCGACGCGGTCTGCGCAACCGGCGTGATCAGACATCACCGTTCAGCCGAGGCGGCTCTCGCCCTGCCCGCTGATGCGCACATCGCGGTGGATGCCGACGTTCATCAACAAGCCGAAGCCCAGCATCACCGTGACCATCGCGGTTCCGCCGTAGGAGATCAGCGGCAACGGCACTCCGACCACCGGAATGAGCCCCATGACCATCGCC
Source organism: Allostellaceae bacterium (assembly GCA_035534535.1). Classification (GTDB taxonomy): domain Bacteria; phylum Pseudomonadota; class Alphaproteobacteria; order ATCC43930; family CGMCC-115725; genus DATARH01. The sequence continues at coordinate 6,540 of DATLRS010000012.1, forward strand.
GTATTGATGAACGCGTAGAGGAAGAAATTGACGGAGATCCCCAGGCCGAGCAGCTTCCCGAACTGGCTGCGGCTGCGCAGCGCGATCGCGAAGGCATAGGCGATCACCAGGAAGTAGAGCGCCAGCAGCGTCAGCCCGCCGACCAGGCCGAACTCCTCGGCGATCATCGTGAAGATGAAATCGGTCTGCCGTTCGGGCAGGAAGCTCAGATGGCTCTGGGTGCCAAGCAGAAAGCCCTTGCCGAACAGGCCGCCCGAGCCGAACGCGATCTTGGATTGCAGAATGTGGTAGCCCGCGCCGAGCGGATCGCGGCCGGGATCGAGGAACGTATAGAGGCGGATTTTCTGATAGTCGCGCAGCATCGACCAGCCGAGCGGCGCCGCCGCGGCGGCGGCGAGCGCGGCCACCCCGAAGATCCGCAGGCGGACGCCGCCCATGAAAAACAGCGCAGCGCCGGTCGCCAGCAGCATCATCGCGGTGCCGAGATCGGGCTGCTTCAGGACGAGCGCGGTCGGCATCATGACCATGACCGCCGGCATGACCAGCGAGCGCAGCCGGCCGCCATTCTCCGCCGGCAGGCCGTGAAAATAGCGCGCGAGTGCCAGCACCAGCGCGATCTTCATGATCTCCGACGGCTGCAACTGAAAGCTGCCGAGGCTGATCCAGCGCTGCGCGCCCAGTCCCGCCGTGCCGCGAACATCGACCGCGGCGACGAGCAACAGCGCCGCCCCATAGATCCAATAGGCGCTGCGATACCAGTAGCGGATGTCGACCAGGGCCGCCGCGATCATCGGGATCAGGGCGATCGCGAAGCGCGTCATCTGGCGCGAGGCCCAGGGCTGATAACTGCCGTTCGCCGCCGAATACAGCATGGCGAAGCCGATGCCCGAGATCACGGCAATCAGCAGCACCAGCCCCCACTGGATGGCGCGCACCTTGTCGGCGAAGGTCAGTTCGTGCCGGCCGATGTCGGGGGCATAGCTCATAGTCGGCTAGAGGCGCGTCGCGGCGGCGGCCAACGCGGGCGCCGGCGGCGGCTCGGCGGGCGCGGCCTCGGAGAGGGCGCCGGGCGGCGGCACCTGGCGCGCCGGGTCGCGCTTCTGTACCTCGACCAGCACGTCCGCAACGACCGGTGCCGCCACCGCGCCGCCCTCGCCGCCCCGCGCCCCGCCATGCTCGACGACGACGGCGGCGGCGTAGCGCGGCGCGTCGACCGGGGCGAAGCCGACAAACAGCGCGTGGTCGCGGTCTTTCCACGGCACCTTGGCCCCGGTCAAGGCGGCGTGCTCCCGCTCGTATTGCGAGATGCGGTGCACCTGAGAGGTTCCGGTTTTCCCGCCCATCGCAAAGGCCGGATCGGTGATGCGAGCGTGGTAGGCGGTGCCGTGCGGCTCGTTGACCGCCGCGTTCATCGCGTCGAGGATGACGGCGAGATTCTGCGGATCGACGTCGAGCGCGGCAAAATCGGGCGGCGTCGCATCGCCCCCCGCCGGCAGGCGCCCGGCGCGTACGAGATGGGGAACGACCGCGCGGCCGGTGACGAGCCGCGCCGCCATCGTCGCGAGCTGCAACGGCGTCGCCAGCACCGCACCCTGGCCGATGCCGGCGATCAGGGTCTCGCCCGGCTGCCACGGGGTCCCCCGCGCCGCCAGCTGCCATTCCCGCGTCGGGATCAGCCCGCCGGCTTCGCCCGGAATGTCGATCCCCAGCGCGGCGCCAAACCCGAACCGTCGCGCCATCGCGGCGATCCGGTCGATGCCGGTGCGCCGGGCGGTCTCGTAGAAGAAGACGTCGCAGGATTCCTTGATCGCATCGCGCAAATGCAAGGTGCCGTGGCCGCCTTTCTTCCAGCAGTGGAACACGGCCTCACCCAGCTTCAGATAGCCGGGACAGGTGATCGCGGTATCGGGCGTGATGGCACCGGCCTCGAGGGCGGCCAGCGCGACCATCGGCTTGAACGTCGAGCCGGGCGGGTAGACCCCGGCGATCGCCTTGTCGGTGAGCGGCTTGCGCGGATCGGTCGCCAATTCGTGCCAGGCGGCCGGCGTCAGCCCATTCGAGAACAGCATCGGGTCGAAGCTCGGGCTCGACGCCAGCGCGAGCACGTCGCCGCTCACCGCATCGAGCAGCACGCAGGCGATGCTGGGCTCCGCGGCACAGCGCCGCATGACGAAATCCTGCATCACCATGTCGAGCGCGATCACCACGTCCTGGCCCGGTTGTCCCGGCTGCTCGGCGAGCTCGCGCACCACCCGGCCATAGGCGTTGACTTCGACCTCGCTGGTGCCCGCTTCGCCCCGCAGCACCAGGTCCTGCGACTTCTCGATGGCGGTCTTGCCGATCCGAAAATCGGGCAGTTCCAGGAGCGGGTCGCCGGTCAGCTGCTTCTCCGACGCTTCGGCGACGTAGCCGAGTACATGGGCGGCGGTCGCCCCATAGGGGTAGTTGCGGATCATCCCCTCTTCGATGGCGACGCCGGCGAGTTCGGGAACCGCGACCTCGATCCGCGCCATCTCGTCCCAGGTCAGATTGGCGCGCACCAACAGCGGGATGAAGGCGTGCCGGTGGCGCGCCTCGCGCAAGACGCGGGTGCGATCGGCATCGCTGACCGCGATCAGCGTGCCGAGCGCCTGCAGCGTCGCGGCGAGGTCGCCGGTCTGCTCCGGCACGACGACGACGCGATAATTGTGCCCGTTATCGGCGAGAACGATGCCGAAGCGGTCGAAAATGCGGCCGCGCGGGGGCGCCAGGAGGCGCAGATTGATGCGGTTTTCGTCGGATAGCAGCGTGTAGCGGTCCTTCTCCAGGACCTGCAGCTGATACATCCGGCCGGCGAGCGCGGCCGCCAGCAGCGCCTGGCCGCCGCCGAGCAGGGCGGCGCGCCGGGTGAAGAGCTTCTCGCGCAGGGTATCGCGGGGCACCGCCGGAACCGCTAGCCCGGGCGCATCATGCGGCGGCGCCCATCAGTGCCCGCTGAGTGCGCCCCAGGACGAAGCTCGCGGCCGGAAAAATCGCGATCGTCAGCACCGTGCGAAAAACCATCGTGCGCCCACCGAGCAGGGTCAGCTGCATCGTACAATGCAGCGCCCACAAACCGAACATCGCGGCGCAGCTGAGCAGCGTGAAGCCGCCCCACACGAAGGCGAATGTCCGGTTGACGAAATGGTACCGGCTGCGCAGCACCGCGGCGCGCGCCAATAACAAAACGAGCGCGGTAACCCCGATCGGCGAGCCGGAAAGCAGGTCTTCGGCGAGACCAACGGCGAACAGCCCGAGCGGCGGCAGCAGGTCGGGGCGGTAGATCGTCCAGTGATAGACCGCCATCAGCGTAAACGCCGGGGTCAGCGTGGCGTAGCCCGGAACGCGCACCGGCAGGATCGCGATGACGGCCGCCAGCACGGTGGTGGCGATCGGCAGCATCCGGGCCATGCCGCTGTTGACCGGCGGCAGCGAGGGGATGCTGGAAACCTTGAGCGCCATGGTTCAGCGCACGCTCGCCTCGTCGGCGATCGCCGGCGTGCCGCGCCTGCGGTGCCGCGCCGCCACCGGTACCGGCTGCGGCAGGCCGCGCGACAGGCCGTAATCGACGACCAGCACATAGCCCAGTTGCGACAGCTCGACATAGGGCTCGACCCGCGGCATGCCGTGCTCGATCGCGGTGACGACGCCTACCGGCAGGTCCGGCGGGAACACGCCGCCCTCGCCCGAGGTGACGATCCGGTCGCCGATCTTGATCGGCTGCGGCTGGTCGGGATAGAGCAGACGCGGGCGCTCGGAATTGTCGCCGGCGAGCACCGCCTTTGCCTCGGTGCCGGCGACGGCGACCGGAATGCGCGAGTTGAGGTCGGTGATCAACAGGATGCGCGCGGCGCGCTCGCCGACTTCGGTCAGCCGCCCGACGAGGCCGGCGCCGGTAATCGCCGCCTGGCCGCGCGCCAGACCCTGCTCGGCGCCGGCGTTGACCAGCACGCTGCGCGCAAAGCCGCCGCCGGAATCAGCGATGATGCGGGCCGTGACGTAGGACACCGCATCGTGCGGCACGACCTTGAGCAGGCGGCGCAGTTCGCGATTGTCGGCGGCCAGGTTGAGCGCGACCTGCTGCCATTTGAGGAGCCGCTCGTTGTCTCGTTCGAGCCGCAGATTGTCGCGGTACATCGAGACGGCGCCGCGCACCCGCTCGACCACGGCCGCCGCGGCGCCGAGCGGTCGCGACAGCACCTCGAGGACCGGGGCGGAGTCGTCCGTCAGCGTCGTCCGGAAGGTCGCGAACATCGTCTCGTCGGCCTTGCCGAGGAGGATGATCGCCACCGCCAGCAGGACGAGAAACGGCGGTGCGGTTCGCTGGATCGTCGCGCGCAGCGGCGCTGATGGCCGAAGCACCGATGCCCCCTAGGTTTCGACGGCGCCGAACGTCTCGGTTCGGCCCGCGCAGCAGCGCTGGTTTTTCATATCCCCGACACCCCCCAGTCCGGAGCTTAGCCCGAGATAACCGCCGTCACCACATGTTGATCAACAGGTTTTTAAGGGTCTTCATTTCTTCGAGCGCGCGCCCCGTCCCCAGCGCGACGCAACTCAACGGCTCGTCGGCGATCGACACCGGCAAGCCGGTGGCGTGGCGCAGCACAAAATCCAGATTGCCGAGCAGGGCGCCGCCGCCGGTCAACACGATCCCCTTATCGACGATGTCGGCGGCGAGTTCGGGCGCGGTGTGCTCCAACGCCACCTTGACCGCCTCGACGATCGAGCCGACCGGCTCGGCAAGGCTTTCCGAGATCTGCCGCTCGCTGATCACGATCTCCTTGGGCACGCCGTTCATCAGATCGCGGCCCTTGATTTCCATGACCCGGCCGTCGCCGTCCTCGGGCATGCAGGCCGAGCCGATTTCCTTTTTGATGCGCTCGGCGCTGCCCTCGCCGACCAGCAGATTATGATTGCGCCGGATATAGGCGATGATCGCCTCGTCCATCTTGTCGCCGCCGACCCGGACCGAGCGCGAATAGACGATGCCGCCCAATGAGAGGACCGCGACCTCGGTCGTCCCGCCGCCGACATCGACGATCATCGAGCCGGTCGGCTCGGTCACCGGCAAGCCGGCGCCGATCGCCGCCGCCATCGGCTCCTCGATCAGGAACACCCGGCGCGCGCCCGCGCTTTCCGCCGATTCCTGGATGGCGCGGCGTTCGACGGCGGTCGAGCCCGACGGCACGCAGACGATGATCTGCGGGCTGGCAAAGCTCCGCCGGTTGTGCACCTTGCGGATGAAATGCTTGATCATTTCCTCCGCCACCTCGAAATCGGCGATGACGCCGTCGCGCAATGGCCGGATCGCCTGGATATTGCCGGGCGTGCGGCCGAGCATCAGCTTGGCCTCTTCGCCGACCGCCAGGACCTGCTTCTTGCCCCGGACGCTGGCGATGGCGACAACCGAAGGTTCGTTGAGCACGATCCCACGGCCCTTGACGTAGACCAGCGTGTTTGCCGTGCCGAGGTCGATCGCCATGTCGGCGGACAACAAACCCAGCATTCTGCCAATCATTGCAATTATAAATCCAAAGTTGCAGCCGATCCGAGACCCCACCGCACCTTGCGGTCCTGCGTTAAATCAGCTTGGCGATCAATGACATTATCGACCCCGCCCGGCAACGGATAGTTGCTGGCGCGAGACGCGCGGCGATAAAAGGCGGCCCCGGCCCCGGCAGCCGCTTGAAAAAACTGCGCACCCTGGCATCGTCCGCGAGCATGAGCGAGGCGACGCTGGTCAAGCATTCGGTCCGGATCGCGGGGCACGCGACCAGCGTGTCGCTCGAACGAGCGTTCTGGGCGGCGCTGCGCGCGATCGCGGCGCGGCGCGGCGTCGCCGTCAATGCGCTCTTGGCGGCGATCGACGCCGAGCGCAGCGGCAATCTGTCGAGCGCCATCCGGCTCTTCGTTCTCGAATGCTGCCGCCGCGGCGAGCTGCGCGATGACACTCCCGAGGAGGATCGCCCGGATGATCATGATCGCTGACAGCGCCGGGGTTGCGCGCGGCGCCGGCGCGCGCCATTCTGATGGCCCAGGAAGAGGGCTTGTGATGGCGTCGGTCGTCAATCTCAACCGGTTCCGCAAGGCTAGGCAGCGCACCGAAGACGAGCGCCGGGCCGCGGAAAACCGCGCGACGTTCGGACGCAGCAAGGCCGAACGGCAGAAAGCGGACAGCGAGCGCGAGCGCATCGCCCGTGACCTCGACGGCAAGCAGGTCGATTAGCGCGGCCTGGCGAGCCGGCATCGGGCTCGATCCGGGTGGCAGGCTCGATTGATTTTGGGTGGCGCTCAGCGCAAAAAGAGACCGGGACCAGCGCACTGATCCCGGATCAAGTATGCGGGTGGCAAACCCGCGACAGGGAGACTTTGCCGAGCCGGACCAGGAGTTTTAGGGCAAGGTCCGGCGCTTGCCCGTCACATCGCTGCAACGTCTGCCAACGCACTCGTCGCGATAAGGTTCCGCCGGACTTGCGCGTCGCCGAAGGAGGACGCCGCAGTTCAGTTGACCGCGGCGACTGTGCCCGGGAAGCGCTGCCGGCCGCGGCGCAACGCGGCCGGTTCGGCCATCGCGATCTCGGCCTGCCGATCGGGCACGATCCCCATCAGCTGGCGCAGCGCCTCGCGGCCGCGCGACAGGCGCGAGCGCACTGTGCCGACCGGCACGCCGAGCACCGCGGCGACTTCCTCGTAACGCATCCCCTCCAGGCCAACCAGCAGGATCACCGAGCGCTGCTCTGCGGGCAGCTTGGCGAGGGCGCGTTGCAGATCGCGCAACTCAAGGCTCTTGGTCTGCTGCGGCGCCCGGGTCAGCATCGGCTCGCTTTCGCTCAAGCCGACCGAGGTGCCTTCGCGCACTGCGCTGCGGACCTGATTGACGTACTGATTGTGCAGGATCGTGAACAGCCAAGCGCGCAGGTCGGTGCCCTCGCGCCACAGATGCAGCTTGCCGAGGGCGCGGGCAAGGCAATCCTGCACCAGATCATCCGCCGCGACGACGTCGCGCGACAACGCCCGGGCGTAACGCCTCAGGCGCGGGATCTCGGCTTCGATGCAGCTATGGATTGTTGCCAAGAACCCCTCCCGCGGATCGCGACCGGCAATCCGCCGGTCCCAAACGAGCGGGGACTCTATCGACGCGCTGTAATCCAATGATGTCAGCGAATTTGGTTTTGTGTAAGAATTTGTAACCATATGTGCGGGGTCCCATATGTTCACCCAGCGGCTGCGGCCGTGCCTCATCGATAGCGACACCACGGCCCAGGCAAGGCAGGACCGCCCCGAATGAGCGACAACGGCCATATCGTGGTCGTCGACGATCAGCAGGAAATCTGCGACGTCGTCCAAGAGTACCTGACCAACGAGGGTTATCGCGTATCGACCGCGCATGACGGGGCCGGGATGCGCCGCGCGATGAGCCAGTCGCCGGCCGATCTGGTCATCCTCGACCTGATGCTGCCGGGCGAGGACGGGCTGACCCTGGCGCGCTCGCTGCGCAGCGAATCCGGCATTGGGATCATCATCTTGACCGGGCGGGGCGAGACCGTCGACCGGATCATCGGCCTCGAAATGGGGGCCGACGATTACCTGCCGAAACCGTTCCATCTGCGCGAACTTTTGGCGCGGGTGAAGAGCGTCTTGCGCCGCGTCCAGAGCCGCAACGGCGACACACCGCCGGCGAGCCGGGTGCGCGCCCGGTTCGCCGGCTGGAACCTTGACCTGTCGAGCCGCGAGCTGCTGTCGCCGAGCGGGGCGGAAGTTCGCCTGACCACCGGCGAATTCGATCTGCTCTCGGCGTTTGTCAATAACGCTAATCAGGTGCTGTCGCGCGATCGGCTGTTGGACCTGGCGCGCAATCGCGAGGCCGGGCCGTTCGACCGGACGATCGACGTGCAGGTCGGCCGGTTGCGCCGCAAGCTCGAAGAGGATCCGCAGAACCCGACGCTGATCAAGACCGTCCGCGGCAGCGGCTACATCTTCACTCCGCCGATCGAGCCGGGCTGAGCGCTGCCCCGGGCGGCCCCCCGGGCGGCGCCCCGGGCGCTGCCGCGTGTAAGCCCGCTCGGGCGGCCAGGGCGCCGGCAAAGCCGGGCCGCCGGCGATCGGCGAGCCGGGCGAACTCGGCGCCGAGGCGGCGCAGACCGTCGATCTGGTGGCGCAGATAGCCGCAGCGCACCGCGGCGCCGGCGATCTGCGTGACGCCGGTCGGCGGAAAGACCGGTCCGTGCCGCCAGGTGCCGAACAGCAGGTCCCAGACCGGCAGGATCACGGCGAAATTGCACCCCGCGGTCCGCTCGTAGGGCGCCTGCGCGTGCTCGATCGCGTGGTGCAGCCGGTGGTAGTGCGGCCCCACCATCAGCGCGCTGCCGACCCGGCCGAAATCGAGCCGCAGATTGGTGTGCGACAGGCTTTCGATCAGCCGGAAGGCGATCACCACCAGCGGAAATTCCTCCGGCTCGACGCCGATCAGCAACGCCAGCGTGCCGCTCCACGCCACCGCCAGGACATCGTCGAGCAGGTGATTGCGGTCGTCCGACCACAGCGTCATCTGGCGCTGGTCGTGGTGCAGGCTGTGCAGGGCCCACCACCACGGCAGGCGATGCTGCAGCCGGTGGCGCCAGTATTCCCCCAGATCGAGCAGTGCCACATAAACGAGAAAGGTCGCGAATGGCCAGCCGCGCAGCGCTGGCAGCAGTTGTTCGAGGGCCGGCGGGATATACCCGTGGAAGCGCAGATCGCCGTCGATCATGACGCCGATCGGGGTCAGCACGACAAACAGGATCGCCGGCACAATGCCCAGCCGGTGCACCAGCGTGTAGATGACATCGGTGCGCACCGCCCGCCGCTCGGCCCAGCGCTCGACCGGCCGCCACCATTCGAGCGGTCGCAGCAGGAGGTAGGCGAGCGCGATCTCAACCGCGCCGAACAACGCGACGCCAACCCCGTCATAGACATCCTCGGCCCAGTCCATCAGGCCGAGCCGGTAGAGCGCCGGCTCGACCGCCGCCTGAAAAACCGCTCCCTGCACCTGCTCGATCAACCGCAACACGCCGTCGATCATCGTCGCCGCCCCCGGCCTGTCGTCGTCGCCGGCATCTCAGTTCAGGGCAATCCCGTGCGGCGAGCGGCCGACCGGGATCGTCGTCTTCAGCGTATTGGTCGCGCGGTCGATGACATCGACCGCGGCCCGCCAGCGGCCGGTGGCCCACAGCTCCTTGCCGTCCGCGGTCAGGGCCATGTCGTCCGGCCCGCCAGGCGCAACAATCGTGCCGGTGATCGCGAGGGTGAGGGCGTCGAGCACCGAGATCGTCCCTTCGACCCGATTGGACACATAAAGCGTCTTGCCGTCGGGCGAGAGGACGAAATTGTGGGCACCGTTGCCGGTGTGGACGAGGCCGATGATGTTGCCGTCCGCGGGATCGACCTCGACGACGTGGTCGGTGCCCATGATCGCCACCAGGATCGTGCCCGAGGCGCGCACCAGCACCCCGGCGGGCTGCGGTCCGACCGGGACAGTCCACAGCGGCTTGCCCGAGGCGAGATCGATCGCGATCAGATTGCCGGTGCCCTGCAGCGTGACGTAGACCGTGCGGCTGTCGGGCGAGAAGCCGATATGGCTTGGCATCGTCGGGGCCGGCAGGCGGTGGACGAGCTGGTAGGTGTGGCCGTCATAGATGTCGATGCGGTCGAGGCGCAGCGAGTTCGCGACAAACCATTTGCCATCGGGGCTGAAGCCGATCTGATAGGGGTCGCTGGCCTCGCGCCGCTGCTGCACCGTGTTGGTGGCGCGGTCGATGAAGACGAGTTCGTTGCCGCTGGCCATCGCCGCGATCAGGCTCTTGCCATTCGGCGTCACGATCAGGTGATGCGGCTGCCGGCCGATATAGCTGCGCGAAATTTCCTTGTAGGTCGCGGTGTCGATAATGCTCAGCGAATCGTCGTCGGAATTGAGCACCACGGCGTCCGTGGCGCGGGCCGGCGCGGCCAGCCCAGCGCCGGCCAGTCCAGCGGCGGCGAGCCCAGCGGCGGCCGGCCCAGCGGCGCCCAGCCCGGCGGCGCCCAGCCCGGCGGCGACCAGGGCAAGTACGAGCAATCGCGGCGCGGCGCGGCGGCACGATGCGAAGAGGATAGCTGTAAGCACGACACCCCGACCGACCAACCGGCAGAACCGCCGGCATCACCGGTGCTCCGCATTAGATATTGCCGACGCGGGTTAAGAAAGCCTCGTCCGAAGGGCGTCCGCTCTCTTTAGCGCAGCCGTTGCGGCAAGGCCGCGATCGCGGCGTCAAGCAGGGCCCCGCCGCGCTGCTCGTCGAGTTCGGCGGCGATAACGGCGCGCGCCGCGGCGACCGCGACATCGACCGCGCCGGCGCGGATCTCGCCGAGCGCCTTTGCCTCGGCCTGCGCGATCCGCTCCTCGGCTTGACGCTGGCGCCGTGCCACGACCTGTTCGAGGTCGCGCGCCGCTTGCACCGCGATGCGCTGCGCCTCTTCCTCGGCATGGACGATGATCGCCTGCGCCTCGGCCGCGGCCTCGCGCTGCTTCTGCTGATATTGCGCGAGCAGCTGCTCGGCCTCCTCGCGCAGCGTGCGCGCCTCGTCGAGTTCGCTGCGGATCCGCGTGCCGCGCTCGTCGAGGCTGCCGATCAGCACCCGGCGCGCCGGCTTCCAGACCACCGCGATGAAGATCGCGGCGGCGACCGCCACCCAGAATTCGGGATCGCCGAACAGGTGCATCAGCCGGCCCGCCCCGCCAGGGCATCGTCCACCGCCGCCGCCATCCTTGCCGCGTCGGGCGTCAAATCGGTCAGCTTGACGACCATCGCGCGGCCGACATCGGCGGCGATGTCGCGCATATCGGCGAGCGCCTGGTCCTTGCCGGCGGCGATGCGCTGCTCGGCCGCTTCGACCTGTTGCGCCAGCGCTGCGGCCAGAATGCGGTGCCGCTCAGCGGCCTCGGCCGCCATCTGCTGCGCGGCCTGCTGCAGCTTCGTTTGTGCCTCGCGGCGCGCTGCCGCCAGCGCCGTCTCGTAGGCGCTCAGCACCGCTTCGGCCTGCGCCTTCAGGTCGGCGGCGCGGCCGAGATCGGCATCGAGGCGCTGCCGCCGGGCTGCGATGACGCGTCCGACCCGCGGCACGGCAACGCTGCGCATCAGCAGGAACAGGACAAGAAACGTCACCGCGAGCCAGAACAGCTGCGGCGCAAAGCCCGCGGGATCGAGTTGCGGCATGGCCGAATGCCCCGGGTTGAGGCGGTCTAGACGGCGTAGAGCACGAGGAACGCGATCAGCAGCGCGTAGAGCGCTACCGCCTCGGTCAACGCGAAACCGAGCATGCCGATGCCGAACACCTGGTCGCGCGCCGCCGGGTTGCGGGCGATCGAGCTGACCAGCGTTGCGAAAATGTTGCCGATGCCGACGCCGGCGCCGGCGACGCCGATCGCCGCGAGGCCGGCGCCGATCATCTTCGCGGAGGTGGGATCCATTGCGTAATCCTTTGCTGGGTGGTGGCAGAGCAGATGGCGGCGCGATCGGTCGATGGGGCGCGATCAGTGCAGATGGATCGCGTCGCGCAGATAGAGGCAGGTCAGGATCGTGAACACATAGGCCTGCAGGGCGCACACGATGATCTCCAGCGCGAACATCGCGACATTGATCGCGATCGGCAGAAAGCCGAAGATTCCGAGGGTTATCGTAAAGCCGGCAAACACCGCCATCATCGTGTGTCCGGCCATCATGTTGGCGAACAGCCGGATGCTGAGGCTGACCGGCCGCGACAGGTACGAGATGATCTCGATCGGCACCAGCACCGGCGCCATGAACACCGGCGCTCCTGGCGGGAAAAAGAAGCTGAAGAAGTGCACGCCGTGGCGCGCGAAGGCGACGACTGTCACCAACAAGAAAACAAAGATCGACAGCGAAAAGGTGACGACAATCTGCCCGGTAACGGTAAAACTGTACGGAATGAGGCCGAGAAAATTACTGAACAATACGAACATGAATATCGAGAAGATCAGCGGGAAGAACACGATACCTTCGGTCCCGACATTCTCGCGGATCATGCCGGCGACGAATTCATAGGACAACTCGGCGAGCGATTGCAGCCGCCCGGGGACCAGCGCGCCGCGGCGCGTCCCGCCGACCAGCAGCAGCATGACCGCCGCGACGACGATGGTCATCAACAGCGCCGCATTCGTATAGGAGATGTCGATCGAGCCGATGTGCAACGACACCAGCGGCTTGACCACGAATTGCTCTAGTGGAGCGCTAACTTCCGCCACATTCTTCCCCAACTCGCGATGCCGCGCGCTGCTCGCCTCAGCCGCGGCGGCCGGCGGGCGGGCCGCCGCCCATGCCCTGCACCGCCCGGAACACGTTCACCACTCCCGCCGCGCTGCCCAGGAAAAAGCCCAGGATCAAACCCCAGGGGCGCGTCCCGATATACCGGTCGGCCACCCAGCCGAGCGCGACACCGACGCACAGCGCGGCGACGAGCTCGATGCCGACCCGCAGCCCAAACCCAAGAGCGCCGCCGCCCGAGGTGATGTCGCCGCGGCCGGGCTTGTCCTCCTCGCCCGCTCGCGAGCGGGCCTGGTCAATCTCTTCGCCGAGCCGCCGCAACGGGTCGGGTGGCCCGCTCTCGCTCATCTGTGGCCGCCCAGCGATCCTCGCCGACGCCTGGCCCAAATGGGCCGGCCGGAGCGGCGCGCACCATAGTGAGCCGGCCCCTGCCTGTCAAACGGCCAGGCTGTCGATCGATGGGCGGCATCGACGGGGTCGCGCCTCACGCGCTCTGCCGCAATTCGGCGGCGCGCGCCAGATCGACCGAAACCAGCTGCGAGACGCCGCGCTCCGCCATTGTCACGCCGAACAGTCGGTCCATCCGCGCCATTGTGACGCGGTGATGGGTGATCACCAGAAACCGCGTGCCGGTCGTGTCGGCGATGTCGGCGACGAGCCGGCACAGCGCATCGACATTGGCGTCGTCAAGCGGCGCGTCAACCTCGTCGAGGACGCAGATCGGCGCCGGGTTGGTCAGGAACACGGCGAAGATCAGGGCGATCGCGGTCAGCGCCTGCTCGCCGCCCGACAGCAGCGACAGGGCTTGCAGGCGTTTGCCGGGCGGGCTGGCCATGATGTCGAGCCCGGCGTCAAGCGGATCGCCGTCATCGGCCCAGGCGAGTTGCGCCTTGCCGCCGCCGAACAGCCGCGCGAACAGCTCCCCGAAATGCGCATCGAGCTGCGCAAAGGCCGCCAGCAGTCGCTTGCGGCCCTCCTCGTCGAGCGTCGCGATACCGCGACGCAGCCGGGCGATCGCGGCGGTCAGGTCGGCGCGCTCGTGCGCCAGCCCGGCGAACCGCGCCTCGACGTCGCCGGCTTCGCGCTCGGCGAGCAGGTTGACCGGGCCGATCGCGTCGCGCTCGCGCAACAGGCGGTCGAGCCGGCGGGCGAGATCGGCGCGGTCGGGCGGGGCATCGTCCGCGCCCGCCGCGGCCAGCGCGCGCAGCTCTTCCGGGGTCTGGTCGAGTCGCTCGGCGATTTCGCCGCGCAGCCGCGCGAGGCCCGCCTCGGCGGCGTCGCCGCGCGCCTGCAGCCCGGCGCGGCGCTCGCGTGCCTGGGCGACGGCGGCATCCGCCTGGCGCGCCGCCTCGGCCGCCTGGCGCGCCCGGGTCTCGCCCGCGGCCAAGGCATCCTCGGCGGCGCTCTGCGCGGCGGCAGCGGCGGCGGCGCTCGCGACGAGCGCCTCGTCGGCCGCCGCGATCGCGGCCGGTCGGGCGGCCAGTTCGGCGATCTCGCCGGCCAGCGCCTGGTTCCGCTCGGCGAGGACCGCGCGTTGCGCCGCGGTGGCGTCGCGCCGCTTCTGCCACGATGCGTCGTCGCCGGTGATCGCGGTCAGCCGCCGCTGCCGCGCCTCGGCGTCGGCGGCCAGCCGGTCGAGCGCGGCCCGTGCTTCGCCATCGCACCGCCGCGCCGCGCCGACCTCGGCACGGGCCGCCTCCAGCGCGGTGCGTGCCAGGCCCGGATCGGGCAGCAGCGCCAGCGAGCGTTCGGTTTCGGCCCCTTGCTGGTCGAGTTCGGCGAGCTCGGCGTTCAGCTTTTCGATCGTTTCGGCGAGGCCGGCGAGGCGGGTCTGCGCTGCCAGCCCGCGGCGGCCCAGTTCCGCCTCGGCGGCGCGCGTCCGGGCGTGCGATTCTTCGGCGTTGCGCAACGCCGCGGCAGCGGCGCGCTCGCCGGGGAAGGCTGCGTCGCGCTGCGCGCGCGCCGCGGCGGCCCGTTCGCCGGCCGCCTCGGCGGCGCTTGTCGCGGGGATGATCGCCTCGGCCAGCTCGGCGAGGCGGTTGCGTTGCCGCAGCAATTCCGCAGTCGCAGCGGAGCCCGGCGCCGATCTGGCATAGCCGTCCCAGCGCCACAGATGCCCGTCGCGGTCGACGAGGCTCTGGCCGGCACCAAGCTGCGGCTGCAAGCGCCAGCCATCGGCGACAGTCTCGACCCAGCCGGTATGCGTCAGCCGGCGTGCGAGGGCCGGCGGTGCGACGATCGCGCCGGCCAGCGGATAGGCCCCATCGGGCAGCGCGGCGGCGGCGAGCGGCGCCAGCTCGACCCAGCCGCTGGCATCGCCGGACGCGGCCGGCGCCGGCAGCGACGGCGCCGCCAGCTCGCCGTCGAACAATGCCGCGGTCGCCGCCTCGAACCCCGGCGGCACCGCGATCAGCGACAGCATCGACGGCTCCGGCGACGTCGCCGTGATGGCGGGCATCAGCACCCGCGCCAGCGCCTCGGCCTCGGCCTGCAGCCGCGCCAGGGTGCTCGCGGCCGCGCGCGCCGCGTCGGCGGCGCCGGCCTCGTCCTGCTGGCGGCGGGCGAGCCGCTCGGTCGCCTCGCTGACGCCGGCGCGGGCTTGCTCGACCGCTTCCGCCGCCGCGACGACGGCCGCTTCCGCTTCCGCCATGGCGGTCGGCGGCACCAACGTGCGGTGCAGCGCGGCGCGCTGCTGTTCGCTCTCGGCGAGGCGGGCGCGCAGGCGAGCCCGGCGCTCGGCGACATCGCGGCGCTGGCGCTCCAGAGCGGCGCGCCGCGCCTCGCCGGTGGCACAGGCCTCGGTCATCTGCAACAGGCCGGTCTCGGCGACCGCCAGCTCGCGCGCGGCCGAATCGGCTCGTGCCGCTGCATCGCGGCGGGCCGCGGCGGCGGTGTCCTCGGCGTGCTGTAAGAGCCGGCGTTCGTCGGCGAGGCGGGCGAGCGCGGCATCGGCATCGGCGAGATGGCCGGCCTCGCGTTCGAGGTCGGCGGCAATCTGGCCGAGGCGCCGCTCGCCATCGGCGTGCGCTGCGACGACGCGACGCCGCTCGCCATCGAGCGCCTCGCGGGCGTGCGCGAGGCGCTGCCGCGCGGCCGCGGCGTTGGCCTGCGCGAGGCGCAGCGGGGGCAATGCCGTATCGGCCGCGGCGCGGGCGCGCTCCTGCGCGAGGGCGGTTTCGGTGAGGGCGGCGAGGGCGCGCTCGCTGGCGCGCAATTCGGCGGCGAAGTTCTCGGCCTCGGCTTCGGCCGCCCGCCAGCCAGCGTCAAGCAGCCGCACCTCGGTATGCCGGATCTCTTCGCCGAGCCGGCGATAGCGGCGGGCCTGCCGCGCCTGCTTCTGCAGGGTCTCGATCTGCGCCGCCAGCGTCGCGATGACATCGTCGAGCCGCGCCAGATTGTCTTCGGCCGCCTGCAGCTTCAATTCGGCCTCGTGGCGGCGCGCGTAAAGCCCGGCGGTGCCGGCGGCCTCGTCGAGCAGCACGCGGCGCTCGCTCGGTTTGGCGCCGACCAGCGCACCGATCCGTCCCTGGCCGACCAGCGCGCCGGAATGCGCCCCGGTGGCGGCATCGGCGAACAGCAGCTGCACATCGTGGGCGCGCGCTTCGCGGCCGTTGATCCGGTAGGCCGAGCCGCCGCCGCGAACGATGCGCCGCGCCACCTCGATCGTCGCGTGCTCGCCCTGGGCGAACGGCGTCTCGCGGGCGCCCTTGTCGAGGGTCAGCGCGACCTCGGCCAGGTTGCGCGCCGGGCGGCTGCCGGAGCCGGCGAAGATCACATCATCCATCTCGCCGCCGCGCAGACGCCGGGCAGACGCCTCGCCCATCACCCAGCGCAGCGCCTCGACGAGGTTGGATTTGCCGCAGCCGTTGGGGCCGACGATGCCGGTAAGGCCCGGCTCGATCGCCAGCTCGGTCGGCTCGACGAAGGATTTGAAGCCGGCGAGACGCAGACGCTCTACCAGCATCGCCGCTCCGCTATGATTTTCCGGCGAGGCCGGAGAGCAGTTGATCGAACGCCTCGACGGTCGGCTCGCCCTCGAATTTCTTGCCGTTGATGAAGAAGGTCGGGGTGGCGTCGACGCCGAGCTGCTGCGCCGCCGTCAGCCGGCTTTGCGCGACCTGATCCTCGACGGCCTTGTTGGCGAGGCAGGCATCGAACTGCTTCTTGCCGATGCCGGCGAGCTGCACCAGCCGTTCGAGCGCGCCCTGCCAGTCCTTCTCCAGCACCCACTTGTCCTGGTTCCCGAACAGCAGGTCGATCAGCGCGTAGTAGCGGGCGGGCGGGGCGCAGCGCGCGATCATCTCGGCGCGCAGCGCCTCCTCGTCGAGCGGGAAATCGCGAAACACCAGCCGGACCTTGCCGGTGTCGATCCACGTTTTCTTGATCTTCGGCAACACCGTGACGTCGAAATGGGCGCAATGCGGGCAGCTCAAGGAGCCGTATTCGACGATCGTGATCGGCGCGTCGGGCTTGCCGAGGATGCGGTCCTCCCTGGTCAGCGCCAGCACCTTGTCGGCGTCCGCCTTGGTGCCCGGCTTTGGCGCCTGGGCGGATGCCGGATGCACCGCGGCGAGCACTAGACCGAGCAGCGCGACAAACCAGATTTCCCGCATTGCAACCTTCCTGCTACTACATGTTGATGCTAGACGCTTCGCGGGGCGGACGCAACGTCCGTTGTCGGCGGTTATCGGCCGCCCCGCGCGCCGCCCGGCAGCAATTGGCCGAGCCCGGCCAGCGCGGCGCGCAATTCGGGGTTGGTGATCCCGGCCAGTCGGGAATCGAGGGATTGCTGCGCCGCCGCCGACAGCGGCGCCGGCGCGGCCGGCCGGGGCTGGGCGGCCAGCGGCAGCGGCCCCTGGACGAGCGCGAGGCGCGTCACCGCGGCGTGCCCGAAAAACAGCGTGATCCGCTCGATCAAGAGCGGCGCGCGGTGCTGCAGCTCGAGGGCGAATCCGGGAAGCACGCGCAGCTTCAGCCCGCCGTCGCGGCCGAGCGCCTCGGGCCAGGCGATGGCGGCAAACTCGTCGCCGGCCGCTTCCGCCCAGTGCGCCTTGAGCCGGGCCAGAACGCCGCCGCGCTTGGCGACAATCGGGGCAGCGATGCGCGCGGCGGCGATGCCGGCGGCGCGCAGCCCGGGCCGGCGCTCGCCCTCTCGCGCGACACCTTGTACTCTGGGTACTCTGGGTAATCTGGCGCCTTGCCGATCCGTGCCCCCGCCCGCCATGAATTCACCCCGCTCCGATCGCTTGCCGGCCCTGCGCCGCCCCGACCCCGCGGCGCTCTTCGCCTGGTATGACCATCAGCGCCGCGATCTGCCGTGGCGCTCGCCGCCGGGCCGGCGCCCCGATCCCTACCGGGTGTGGCTCAGCGAGATCATGCTGCAGCAGACCACCGTCGTGACGGTCATCCCCTATTTTGACCGATTCGTGGCGCGCTGGCCCGATATTCATGCGCTTGCCGCGGCCTCGCTCGACGAGGTGCTGCATCTGTGGCAGGGGCTCGGCTACTACGCGCGGGCGCGCAACCTGCACGCCTGCGCGCGTGCCGTCGCCGCCCGCCACGGCGGGCGCTTTCCCGACGACCCGGCGGCGCTGCGCGCTTTGCCCGGAATCGGCGAGTACACCGCCGCGGCGATCGCCGCGATCGCTTTCGACCGAAAGGTGGCGGCGGTCGATGGCAATGTCGAGCGGGTGGTGGCGCGGCTCTGTGCCGAGCGCGAATCGCTGCCCGCGGTCAAGCCGCGCCTCAGGGCACTGGCGGCCGCGTTGCTGCCGAACGAGCGGGCCGGCGATTTCGCGCAGGCGATGATGGAGCTGGGCGCGGTCATTTGCACTCCGCGCCGGCCGCGCTGCGTCCTGTGTCCGTGGCGCGGCGAATGCGCCGCGGCGGCGCTCGGGATCGCCGAGGAATTGCCGGTGCCGGCCGCGAAGCCGGAGCGGCCGCTGCGGCACGGCGTGGCGTTCTGGCTGAGCCGCGGCGATGGCGCTGTCTTGCTGCGCCGGCGCCCGGACAAGGGGCTGCTCGGCGGCATGATCGAATTGCCGTCGACGCCGTGGCGCGCGATGCCGTGGACGATTGCCGAGGCGCTTGGCGCCGCGCCGGTGGCGGCCGAATGGACGGCGCTGCCGGGAACCGTCGAGCACGGCTTCACCCATTTCCGTCTCGACCTGGCGCTCGTTGCGGCGACGACCGACGAGCCGGTCGCGGGGATCTGGGCGAAACCGGAGGAATTCAAGGATTACGCGCTGCCGACCCTGACGAAGAAGGCCGTGCGTCATGCGGTCTCGGCCTTACCGACCGGGCGCTGATGCGGCCAGCCCCTCGCCGCGGGGGCGAGGGGCTGGCGACGCCGACGGCTAAGCAGAATTGCTTAGCGCGATCCACATTTCCCCTCTCCGCCCTTCAGGGGGGAGAGGGAGGGACCCACGCCGCAGGCGTGGGAGGGTGAGGTGGGTGTCGGCCCGCGCTCTGGCATCCCCCACCTCACCCCGACCCTCTCCGCCCCCCGCCATGGCCCACGGGGGCGGAGAGGGAGTGAACGACGAAGGCTGACGATTTGTGCGCCAATCAACGAAAGCTTGCTTAGTGCAGCGGCGAGAACTCGGCCGGTACGACGAACATGTTTTCCTGGCGGACGAACATGCCGCGGGTGGCCGGCGGCCAGGCGCCCGATTCGCGCGCCTTGTCGCGCACCGCAAAGCGCTCGGCGGCGTCCTTGTAGGCCCAGACGTGAATCCACTGGTTGAGGTTGCCAAGCTCGGTATAGCCGCAAAAGGCGAGCGGCGAGATCTTGGTGCGGCCTTCGATCTTCTCGGCCCAGCGCTCGACGACCTGCGGCGTCACGCCCGGCAGCATCGTGTAGGTGCGCATTTCATAAAGACCGCCGAGCTGGCGCGGCTCCATTTTCGGCGAGAACGGCGCCGGAATGATGATCTTGCTTTCCATCTCCTCGATGAATTCCTGGATCTTCGGCGGCCAGCCCGGGATCTTTTCGGCGCGGATCTTGGTGCGGTGCGCGAGATCCTCGTAGGGCCAGCAATGGATGATGCGGTTCAAGGGCCCGACCTCGGTGTGGAAGAAGGCGCCCAGCGGGGAAACCTTGGTCCGCTCCTTCAGCCCCTCGGCAAACCGCTTTTCCGCTTCGGGGACTGAGCCGGGCTTCAGCCGGTAGGTGCGCATTTCGATGATCATCGCGTTTTCTCCAGGGGAAGGTGACGAGCCATAGTAGCGAGAGAAAGCGGGTTGCGCATCAGCCCGCACGGGCGCCGGCTCACGGCAGATTGGCCAGCCGCTCGGCCAGCAGCTGGTAAAGCCCCTCGGCATCGATCGCCTCGATGACCCGGGCATTGGCCGGCCGTCCGCTGCGGCCGCGCCAATCGATGAGCGTCATGCCGCGCGCCAGCGGGCTCGCGGTCTCGATCGCGACATTGGCCTCGCGCCCGCGAAACAGGTGCGGCGCGATCAGCCAGGCGATGACGCAGGGGTCGTGCATCGCCATCGGCGGCTGGCCGAGGGCGCGGCGCGGGCCGAGCAGCCCGGCGACGGCGGCGCCGCAGCGCGTGCCGAGGCGGCGGATCGGGGCAATGTGCGCCGCGGTGCTCTGCACCCCTTCGGTGGCGTCGAGCGGCACCAGCGTGATCGGCAGCGCGCAGTCAAAGACGATCGCCGCCGCCAGGGGATCGGCAAAAATGTTGAATTCGGCCGCCGGCGTGACATTGCCGCGCCCGTGCGAGGCACCGCCCATGACCACCAATTCGGCGATCGCGGTCGCGATCTCGGGCGCCATGACGAGGGCCGTCGCGATGTTGGTCAACGGGCCGAGGGCGCACAGCGTGATGCTGTTGGGCGCCGCACGGCGCAGCGTCTCGATCAGGTAGAGGACGCCGTGCTCCGAAAGCGGCGGCAGGGCGGGCGGCGGCAGGACGAGATCGCCGAGGCCGCTATCGCCATGCACCTCTTCGGCCGCGACTCCGTTGCGCCCGAGCGGCCGCGGGCAACCCGCGTAGACCGGCAGCTCGGGACGGCCGGCCAGTTCGACGAGGCGGCGCGCGTTCTGCACCGTTGCCGCCAGCGGCAGGTTGCCGGCAACCGCAATGAGCCCGATGACCGCGAGCTCGGGCGAGGCCAATGCCAAGAGGATCGCGACCGCGTCGTCGATGCCGGGGTCGGTGTCGATGATGATCGGCCGCGGCATTGCTCCTCCGTCATGTCGACGTCAAGTCGCCTGGAGGACCCTAGCAAAAACGCGGCGGCGCGCCGAGTCGGGCTTGACCTGAGCCGCGAACCAAAGTAGAACGGCGAAATTGTTTTGGGTTTGTTCCCGGCGGGAGAGCGCCAATGCTGACAAAAAAGCAGCACGAGTTGCTGACCTTCATCAACCAGCGGCTGGTCGCGACCGGGGTCGCCCCGTCCTTCGACGAGATGAAGGACGCGCTGCACCTGCGCTCGAAATCCGGCATTCACCGGCTGATCAGCGGCCTTGAGGAGCGCGGCTTCATTCGCCGCCTGCCGCACCGCGCCCGGGCCCTCGAGGTGGTCAGGCTGGCGGAGGACAGCGCGGCACCGGAGAGCGCCGCGGCCGCCTTCGGCGCGAGCGAGCGCGTCCGCTTTTCGCCGACCGTCATCCGCGGCGATTTTGCCGCCGCGCTGCCCGGCGCGCCGGTCGCCGCCGACAGCGCGGCGGTCGACCTGCCGCTCTATGGCCGCATCGCCGCCGGCACCCCGATCGAGGCGCTGCGCGATCAGAATAACTCGATCGCGGTGCCGGGGAGCCTGATCGGGCGCGGCGAGCATTACGCGCTCGAAGTTGCCGGCGACAGCATGATCGAGGCCGGCATCCTCGACGGCGACACCGTCATCATCCAGCGCTGCGACACCGCCGATAACGGCGCCATCGTCGTCGCGCTGGTCGACAACATCGAGGTCACGCTGAAGCGGTTGCGTCGGCGCGGCGCCTCGGTCGCCCTCGAACCCGCCAACAAGGCCTATGAGACCCGCATTTTCGGGCCCGACCGGGTCAAGGTGCAGGGCCGCCTCGTCGGCCTGTTGCGGCGCTACTGAGCGACTGAGCGCGCCGCCGACGCGCCCTCAGCCCCGGATCGTCGCGGCCGGCGGCAGGTGGCGCTTGCCAAGCGGCACCACGGTACTCGCCTGCGGCCCGTTGGCGCTTTCGCCGGCTTGCGCGACGAAACGGACCTCGCTGCCGATTGCGAGCTTGTCGAAGGCGTCGCCCGAGACGCTGTTGCGGTGGAAGTAGATCTCCTCGCCGGTGGCGGCGGTGATGAACCCGCAATCCTTCTCGGGCAGCAGCCGAACGACGCGGCCGTGGTCGGGAACGGCGTGCGTCTTGGCTTCGCCGCGGTCCCGCCGGGCATGGTCTTCGAGCACCCGGCGCGCCGCGTCGAAGGCGTCGCGCACCGCGACATGCGGGTCCTCGTGTGCGTGGTTGCTGCTGCGCTCGCGGCCGACGACGATCTCATGCCCGGGGATCGTCAGGTCGATGCGTACCTCGAACAGGTTGCCCTGCTGGCGCCGCCGGTTCTCGCACTCGACGACGACGCGGCAGCCGATGATCCGGTCGAAGAACTGGTCGAGTTCCTCGGCCCGTTGGCGGATGCGCGCCTCGAGCGCGGCAGAGGTGTCCATGTGGCGAAACGTGATCTGCAGCGGCAATTGCATCGCCGGTCTCCTGTTTTTGATAACCCGACAGCGTAGAGGTGGGTTCGCTGGCGGCGATTGATCCAGCGCAATCGGCGGCAGCAAATCGCACCGTAGGGTATTATGGGGCAACGAGGAGAGGAGGCAGGCCGCCCATGACCGATCAACCGGTTCCCAGCCCCGGCGCGGGGTTCGTGCCGCAGCCCGCCGGTTCGAGCTTTGCGCCTGGTCGGGCCCTTTCGCCGGCGCTTCTCTACCGCCCCTGCGACCCCGCCGAATTGCCGTTCGCGCTGTGCAGCGAGCTCGACGACGCGCCGGGGCTGATCGGGCAGGAGCGGGCCGTCGAGGCGCTCAAATTCGCCGTCCGCATCCGCGGCAAGGGCTACAACGTCTACGCGCTGGGGGCCAGCGGCACCGGCCGCCACACGCTGATCGAAGAACTGCTGCGGCACCGCGCGGCAGGCGAGCCGACGCCGCCCGATTGGTGCTACGTCAACAATTTCGGCGACCCGCAACAGCCGCACCGGCTGCAACTGCCGGCGGGGCGCGGCATTGCCCTGGCGGCCGCCATGCGGCGGCTCATCGAGGAACTGCGCGCCGCCCTGCCGGCCGCCTTCGAGCGCGAAGAATATCGGGCGCGGCGCGAGGCGATCGAGCAGCAGTTCAAGGAGCGCAGCGAGGCGGCTTTCGGCGCGCTGCAACAGCAGGCCGAAAGCCATGACATTGCGCTGTTGCGCACCCCGATGGGTCTCGGCCTGGCGCCGGCGCGCGACGGCAAGGTCGTGACGCCGGAGGTGTTCAACGCGCTGCCGGCGGCCGAGCGCGAGCGCATCCAGCACGAGATCGAAGCGATCCAGAAAGACCTCGAGGCGACGATGCGCCAGGTGCCGCAGTGGGAGCGCGAGCACCGCGACGCCGTGCAGGCGCTCAACCGCGAGACGACAGGCTTTGCGATCGCTCATTTCATCGACGAGCTGCGCCAGGACTACCGCGACCTTGTCGAGGTCGCGCAATACCTCGATGCGGTCGAGCGCGATATCAAGGAGAATGTCGACGATTTCCTCGCACCGGCCGGGACGCAGTCCGGGGCGCCACCGGGGGCGCCACCAGGGGCGCCACCGGGGGCGCCACCAGGGGCGATGGAGCCGGGGGCGGCGATTCCGGCGCCGCTCATGCGCGAGATCGCGGACGCCCGCTTCCGCCGCTATCAGGTCAACGTCATCGTCGACAACAGCGCCCAGCACGGCGCGCCGGTCGTCTACGAGGACAACCCGACGCACCAGACGCTGGTCGGCCGGGCCGAGCACCTGGCGCGATTCGGCGCGCTGGTCACCGATTTCAACCTGCTGACCGGCGGCGCGCTGCACCGCGCCAATGGCGGCTATCTCGTGCTCGACGCGCAGAAGCTGTTGACCGGCAATCTCGGCTGGGCCTCGCTGAAGCGCGCGCTTGAAGCCGAGCAGATCCGCATCGAGTCGCTGGAGCAGTTGCTGAGCATGGCGAGCACCGTCGCGCTCCAGCCGGAGCCGATCCCGCTGTCGGTCAAAGTCGTGCTGGTCGGCCCGCCGAGCCTTTATTACCTGCTCAGCGCGCACGACGAGGATTTCGCGGCGCTGTTCAAGATCGCCGCGGAATTCGACGATCGGGTCGAGCGCACGCCGCAGACGACGCTGCTCTACGCACGGCTGATCTGCGGCATGACGCGGCGCGAGAAACTGCGCCCGCTTGACCGCGCGGCGGTCGCCCGCGTCGTCGAGCAGGCGGCGCGGCTGGCCGGCGATTCCGACAAATTGTCGGTGAGCCTGAGCGCCTTCTCCGATCTCTTGCGCGAATCGGACCAGCTCGCCGCCGATGCCGGCAAGGAGGTGATCGGCGGGGCCGAGGTGCAGGCGGCGATCGACGCGCAGATCTGGCGCGGCGACCGGGTCTATCGCCGGCTGCAGGAAGAGATCGGCCGCAACACGATCCGCATCGAAACCGACGGCGCCGCGATCGGCCAGGTCAACGGGCTCTCGGTTATCAGCTTCGGCACCCAAGCCTTCGGCACGCCGAGCCGGATTACCGCCCAGGTGCGGCTCGGCCGCGGCGAGGTCGTCGATATCGAGCGCGAGGTCGCGCTCGGCGGGCCGATCCATTCCAAGGGCGTGCTGATCCTCGCCGGCTTTCTTGGCGGCCGCTTTGGCAAAAACCGCCCGCTGACGCTCAACGCGAGCCTCGTCTTTGAGCAGTCCTATGGCGGGGTCGAGGGCGACAGCGCCTCCGCCGCCGAACTGTTCGCGCTGCTCTCGGCCCTGGCGGAAACGCCGATCACGCAGTCCTTCGCGGTCACCGGGTCGGTCGATCAGCGCGGCCAGATCCAGGCGATCGGCGGCGTCAACGAAAAGATCGAAGGGTTTTTCGACAGCTGCCGGATCACCGGCTTCACCGGCCGTCAGGGCGTCATCATCCCGGCCAGCAACGTCCGGCACCTGATGCTGCGCCGCGACATCGTCGCGGCAGCGGAAGCGGGCCGGTTTGCCGTCATCCCGATGGACACGATCGACCAGGGCATCGAATTGCTGACCGGGGTGCCCGCCGGACAGGCTGACGCGGCCGGCAACTTTCCCGCGGGCACGCTCAACCAACGCGTCGCGGCGCGGCTCGACGCCTTTGCAGCCCAGGCGCCCGAACTGGCGCGCCTCGCCTTGACGGTGGGGGGACGCCGATGACCGGGCCGGCGATGACCGGGCCGGCGATAACGGGGACGATCGAGCGCGTCGTCCTGCCGCTCGACGCGGCTTCGGAGAGCCGCGCCGCGATCGACACCGCGGTCAGGCTTGCCGCCCGCGCCCGGGCGCCGCTGCACGCGATCTTTGTCGAGGACGAGAACCTGCTGAGCCTGGCGGGACTGCCGTTCGCGCGCCAGTTCACGCTCGGGGCGGGTGCCGAGACGCTGACCACCGGGCAGCTCGAACGCCACCTAAGGGCCGCCGCCGGGCGGGTGCGCCAGGAGTTGTTCGCGGTCGCCAGGCGGCATGGCGTCGAATGCACCTTCGAGGTTGTCCGCGGGGATTCGAGTAGCGCGCTGGCCGGCGCCTCGGAACATGATCTGGTAGTGGCGGGCGGGCAGAGCCGCCCGATCGGCCGGCACTTCCGGCTGGAATGTCGGTGGTGGGCGGCGCTCGACGCGGCGCCCGGCCCGTTCCTCCTGGTGCACCACGCCGGGAGCCCGACCGGCGCGGTGGTGATCCTGCTGCGCGACCGCAGCATCGCCTCGCGCCGGCTGATCGCGGCGGCGGCGCAGGTCGCCGCGGCCACCGACCGCACGCTGACCGTGATCTGCCCGCCGGCGGTGGCCGACCGGGACGGGTTCGAGCAATGGCTCGGCGAGCAGCTGGCCGGCACCGCCGTGCGGCTGCAGGTCGAGGTGGCGCCGGCCGAAGCGGCTCAGCTGCGTGCGCGAATCGCCGAACTCGGCTGCCGCACCCTGGCGGTCGAAGCCGGCGGGGCGGAAGGTGGAGGCGAGCGCCTGCGCGAGTTTGTCGAGCACTTCGCCTGCGACATTCTCATCGTGCGTTGACCGCAGGAGATGGCGTTGTCGCGGCGGGGACCTCGGCTGGGACCTCAGCCGGGACCGGGGCCGGGGCGGCGGGGTTGATGCGGACGGTCGCGTCATGCCCGGCCCACGCGCCGGTGTCCTGGCGCCGCCACGTCAGATCGACCTGGGCGCCGGCGGGCAATGCCGCCGTCTCCAGCACCGCGACGTGAAAGCCGAGGCCAGTGTCGGTGCTTGGCGTGTCCTCGATCGCCTGCCAGCCGTCGCGGCCCCAATGGACGACAGCCGGCACCGGCAAGGCGACCGCCAGCCGTGCGCCGGCCGGCATCGCGCCGATCGGTGCATGCGGCCACCAGAACGCGTATTGGGCGACCGGGCGGCACCCGCGATAGCGCTGCCACACCGAGCGCGGCCGGTCGTAGGGATGGCCGATCTGGCGCGACACCAGGAGCTTGAGGAATTCGGCATGGGCCCAGGCAAGCGGCATCGCCGAGCCGCTGGCGCGGCCGGGATAGAGCCGGCGCCCCGGGATCGGGTCGGTGTCCCACACCTGCTCGGGGATCATTCCGCCCGGGCTCGCCATCGCCGCCATCGCCGCCAGGCAGGGCAGCGGGTCGCTGCCGGCGGCGAGCTCGTAGTGGCCGCGCTCGCCGGTCAACAGCGGCCAGCCGCGGCCGATACCGGTGCCGTCGAAGGCGCCGCCGTCGGCATGCTCGCCATAGCCGTCGTCGCGATAGCGGTGCCAGACCGGGCCGTTCGGGGTGTCGCTGCGCAACAGCGCGTCGGCGAGCGTGAGCGACCCGCGGATCAGCGGGTCGCCGGGCGGCCGCAGCCCGAACCGTACCAGTTGCAGAAACTCGGTGCCGACCTGCTCGTCGCCGCGCAGGCCGCCGTCGCCGACCCGGTTGCGGATCGGCATGATCGCGCTGTCGGCGCCGGCGTGCGTGAGGATGTCGGGCGGCGCCATCCGGACGTAATACCCGGGGATATCGTATTGTCGCGCCAGGTCGGTGCCGGCGACGGTCAGCCACGCCTCGATCTGCGCGTTCCAGAAATCGGCGAGCGCCAGGGCCCACTCGCTTTCGGTCCCCGGCAGCAACGCGGCGCCGGCGACCAGCGCCGCGATCGATACCGCCAGGGTGAACGGGTTGATGCCCTCGTTTTCCTCCCAGCGGTCCTGCAAGGTCGACGGCCCGGTGCGTGCGATGTAGCCGAGCGCGCGGCGCACCATGTCCTCGACCGCGATGCCGCGCAGCGCGTCGCGCTCGTCGAGCGCGGCGGCGAGCAGCACCGGCAACCCGGTCTCGTCGAGCTGGATCCCCTGCCAATAGGGCGTGCCGCCGAGCCACTGGTTCTGGTTCCAGTGGCCGTCCTCGGTCTGCGTCGCGATCAGGTAGCGCAGCGTGTCGCGCGCCTCCTGTGCGGCGCCGAGCGCCAGCAGCGCCCCGGCGCATTCGACCAGGTCGCGCGGCCACACCAAGTGATAGCCGCCGCGCTCGTTGCCGGTGTCGCCCCACGGCACGCTGAGGCTCGCCACCATCGCGCCGGGGTAGGTCTTGTCGAGGTGGGCACGCAGCACGATCGCCGACACCACCGCCTGCTCGCGGATTGCGGTCGGCACATCGACCGTCGCCGCGGCGCGCTCGGTGCAGCGTGCCTGCCAGGCCTCCCAGTCGGCGATCTGCTGCTGCAAGATGCTGTCGAACGGCTGAATCAGGCTCGATATTGCCAAGGTCGCCGCCGCTTCGGCGCTGCTGCCAAAGCCCAATCCCAGAACACAGCGCCGCGGCAATTCGCCGATCAGCGCGACATTGCCCGGCCCGGCGGACTGGTACTGCCAGGTCAGGGCGCCGTTCTGGGCAAAATCCTGCCAGCCGTCGCTCGTGCCAACATAGCCGGCGCTGGCCTTGCCGAAGGCGTCCGCCTGCTTGTCGTCGGCCGCGGCGAGGGCCATGCCGAACGGGCCCTGCGCGGCCCACAGCACGCGCCGGCCGCGATAGCGCGCCACCGCGGCGGTGTTGGCAAAGCCGGTGGCGCCAAGATGCGGCGCGACCAGCACGTAAAGGGCGAGGTCGCCGTCGCCGTCGAGCCGGCATTCGATCGCCAGCACGTCGCGCCGCGGGTCCGGCGTGATGCGCAGGTGCAGCGTGTAACGCGCGTGCTCGTGCACCACCGCGACCGACGGCACGCCCGGCGCGAGCAGCCGCAGCGTGTAGTTCTGGTTGCGCTTGACCTCGGACCAGAAGCCGCCGGGGCCGGCGACGATGAAGCCGAGATCGCGGATCTGCGGGATGTCGACGCGCGGGTAATAGACCTCGTTGACGATTCCGAAGCCGAGGGTGAACCACAGACGCGACGGCCCCAGCCCGCAGCCCACCATGTCCTTGGCGCTGCTCGTCCACGCCGGCGTGGTGCCGGGCGCGCCGGGCGGGCCGGGCGGGCCGGGCGGGCCGGGCGGATAGCTCTGGGGATCGGGGGGTGGGGTGGCGGGCATGGTCGCCGATGTTCGTGCGGTTGGGGCCGCTTGGGGCCGCCGGGTGGTGGCGGGCGGCGGCGGCTTAACCGCCGCGGTTGCTCGAGCGGCGAAACCAGCCGCCCGTCTGGGCCTGCGACTCGACGCGGCGACGATGATCGACGATCCACGCCTCGGCGTCGGCCGCGCTGGCAAAGGGGCTGACCGTGGTCGGGTGGCTGTCGGGGATGCTGACTTCGACGCCGAACGAGCCGCCGCCGTCAAGCGGGATCACCCGGTAGGTCGCTTCGGCATGAGGATGGGTCTTCGGCATCTCGGCTGATCCTCAACGCGGCGGGGAGTGAAGGGCCGCCAGGATCTCGAGATCGAACGCGGCGGCACGCGGGCCGGCGGTCGATCGGGCCGTTTCCGGGCCGGCGATATCGCTGAAGCGTTGCTCCGGCGGCAGCGGTGCCGCGATCAATATCGCCGCCGCCATCTTGTCCGTCTCGGTTGCCATCGCGGATTCTCCTTGTCGAGCGTATGCAGACTGGCCGCCCGACTCATGCGCGCAAGCTGGGGAAACTCATCGTCATGATCGCGCGAGCTGGTCTTCGCGGACAACGCGCTCGTGCCCGTCGACCAGGCTTTTTACCCGGTACTGGAGGACGTTGGCCGCTTCCGGCAGCAGCCGAACGACCTTGAAGCGCCCGCGCCCCGCGCTGTCCTGGTATCGGTCCGGCGAGAATTGGACGGTCTGTCCGATGATGAATTTGTGGGCCGCCATTCAGGGGCTATCCAAGCGCGCCGCGCGGATCAGGCGGACGGCCGGTGAGCGGCATCAGCATTCGTCCGACGGCGCGACGCCATCGACCCGTTCCGCCAGCCGCTCGTATTCGAGGGCGACCTCGCGCAGATGGTCTTTGACCGCCGGGGTTGTCGCTTCGCTGGCCAATTTGCGCACCCGCGCCGCGTGGCGGCGATAGTAATCGGCCGGCAATGGCGGCGTCGTTGCCGGGTATTGCATCATGCCGCCGCTCAATAGCCTTCCCTCTCGAGCCGCTTGCGCAACATCTTGCGGTGGCGGCGGATCGCCTCCGCCTTTTCGCGGACCCGTCGTTCCGACGGCTTCTCATAGGCTCGCCGCCGTTTCATGTCGCGAAAAGTGCCCTCGCGCTGCATCTTCTTCTTGAGCACCCGCAGCGCCGAATTGATGTCGTTGTCGCGTACAAAAACCTGCATCGCCAGGACGCCTTTCCGATGGTTGTTGTTTTTCCGTCGTCCGGCGGCCGTAAGGGAAGCCGCGCGAACCGGGCTCCCCTGCCGTCGTCTTCAGGCCCGCCGCAGGTTGCGCGTGCAGGACTTGTTTTTGCCGCCGTCCCGCGGCGACATGAAGCCGCCGCCCCGCGGGGCATTGAACCACTTTACGGTTCCGATCGTCATCGTCATCCTTCGCATCACACCGGATCGCCGCCGCCCACGGTGACCGGCGGGGTCAAACCGCGACATTGAACGGGGAGCCGGTCCAGCAGCAGACCGTGCTGGGAGAGCAGGCCGAACGATGAAGAATTCGACGCCATTAAAATGGGGTTGTGCCCCCAGCTTACAAGGGGCTTACGAGGGGCTTTCAAGGGGCTTACGAGGGGCTCACGAGGGGCGAGCGGCGTCTCGGCAAGGGGTTCGACGCCAGCCTGGCGCGCCGATCCGGGCTACTGCATCTGGATCAATCGCGGCGGAGGCGTTAGCATCGCCGGACCGCGCGGGCGATGCCGATGCCGGGCGCGGCGGGAGGAAGCGATGCCGGCGCGCACGGGACAGCAGTACATCAACGGCCTGCGGGAACAGCAGCGCGAGGTGTGGCTCGGCGGCGAGCGGGTGCGCGATGTGACGACGCATCCTGGGCTGGCTGGCGGGGTGCGCGCGATCGCCCATCTCTACGACATGCAGCACGATGCCAAGCTGCGCGAGGTGATGACCTATCCCTCGCCGTCGAGCGGCGCGCTGGTCGGCCGCTCGTTCGATACCCCGAAGACCAGGGAGGCGCTCGAAACCCGCAGCCAGATGATGCTGAACTGGGCGCGCGCCACCTGCGGCATGATGGGCCGCTCGCCCGATTTCATGAACGTCACCTTCGCCGCCTGGGGCGCGGCCGCCGATTTCTTCGGCGAAAAGCGGCCCGAATTCGCCGCCAACATGCGCCGCTATGTCGAATACATCCGCGAGAACGACATCACGCTGACCCATTCGCTGATCAACCTGCAGCGCAGCCGCAATCTCTCGGGCATGTTCAACCTGAAGGAGGGCACCGCGCTCGAAGTGATCCGCGAGACCGATGCCGGTATCGTCGTGCGCGGCGCCCGCATCCTGGCGACGCTGGGGCCGCTCGCTGACGAGATCGCGGTCTATTCGCCGCGCCTCGCACGCCACAGCGACGACCACAGCCCGTTCGCGGTCAATTTCTCGATCCCCTGCGGCACCACCGGCCTGCGCTTTCTGTGCCGCGACAGTTTCGATCTCGGCCGGTCGCATTTCGACCACCCGCTGGGCTCGCGGTTCGAGGAGATGGACTGCGTCGTGTTTTTCGATGACGTCCTGGTGCCGTGGGAGCGGGTTTTTCTGCTGTACGATGTCGAGCGGCTCAACCAGACGCCGCACGTCACCCACTCGACCGCCCATTCGGCGCACCAGGGCGCCGCCAAGAACCTCGCCAAATGCGAGTTCGTGCTCGGCCTTGCGCTGTTGATGACCGAGGCGCTCGGCAATGCGCAATTGCCGCATACCGAAGAGCGCATCGGTGAATTGATGCTGTACACCGAATTGATGCGCTCGTGCCGGCGCGCCGCCGAGGCCGACGCCGCGATCGACCAGTGGGGCGTCATGTGCCCGGCGATCCTGCCGGTCGAGAGCACCCGCAACCTGATGATGACCTGCTATCCGCGGATGATCGAGATCCTGCAGTTGCTCGGGTCGAGCAGCTTCCTGATCCAGCCGAGCGAGAAGGATTTCGCCGGACCGCTCAGGCCGGACATCGAGCAATACCTCGCCACCGACAGCCTCGCGGCAAAGGACCGGGTCAAATTGTTCCGCCTCGCCTGGGATACCGCGGGCAGCGCCTTCGGCAGCCGGCAGGTACTGTACGAGCGCTTCTTTGCCAGCGACCCGTTGACCCGCGCCCGCGCGATGGCGGCAATCTATCCCAAGGGCCAAGTGACCGAACGGGTCTTGGAGTTTCTGGGTCGCGACGACGACCCGTGATAGAATGACGGCCAAGGCAGGCCGCCGATTACCCACCGAAAGCGAGGACAGGATGAGCACGCGACCGATGTATCTCCAGCACGTCAACATCTACGTGCGCAACGCCGAGCGCTCGAAAGCGTGGTACGAGGACCTCTTGGGCCTCCACACCTACGAGTACCGGCCGGGCTGGGCCGCCTTCATGTCGGCCGACGAGGAGCAGTCGCACGAGGTGGCGCTGATGCAGGTCGGCGACGACGCGCCGTTGCAGCGCAAGGGCCAGGTCGGCCTCAACCACATGGCGTGGCGGCTCGAAAGCCTCGACGATCTGAAGGAATTCTACCGGCGCATCAAGGAGAAGGGGCAGCCGATCGAGCACATCGCCGATCACGGCATCTCGCTCGGCATCTATCTGCGCGACCCCGACGGTAACGGCGTCGAAGTGTTCTACGAGAAGCCGCGCGCCGAGTGGCCGGTCGATTATCACATCTTCTCGCGCGACAAGGTGGCCCGCGGCCAGTTCCCCGGCCCGTGGGATGCCGAGATCCACGCCGACGGCGCGCCCGCAGCGCAGCCGGTCGCCGCGCAGTAGACGAAAATACCGCGGCCCCGGCGAAGGCTTGGCCCTCGCCGGGGCTGCGGCTTTCACCTGAAAGCCCGCCGATGCAATCCGCCGATCCCGCGACCGCCCCCAGCCCGCATCTGGCGGTACGGCCGCAATGGCTGGCCTCGCGCGAGGAAGAGATCCTCGAACCGGATCTGCCGATCGTCGATCCGCACCATCATCTCGTCGATCGTGCCAACACCGGCCGCTACCTGCTGCCCGATCTACTGGCCGACACTGGCTCCGGCCACAACATCACCGCCACGGTTTATCTCGAATGGCTGTCGATGTACCGGGGTGCGGGGCCGGTCGCGCTGCGCCCCGTCGGCGAGGTCGAGTTCGCCAATGGCGTTGCGGCGATGGCGGCGAGCGGCGCCTATGGCCGCACGCAGGTCTGTGCCGGCATCGTCGGCTATGCCGATCTGATGCTCGGGGCGCCGGTCGAAGCCGTGCTTGAGGCGATGATCATGGCCGGCGGCGGCCGCTTTCGCGGCATCCGCTACATCTCCGCCTCGCACCCCGACGAGGCGGCGCGGGGTTCCTCGCTCAACCGGCCGGCCGGGCTGCTGCTCAACGACAAGCTGCGCGAGGGGTTCGCCCGGCTGCATCCGCTGGGTCTGAGCTTTGACGCGTGGCTGTATTGCACGCAGCTTGCCGAACTCACCGATCTCGCCCGCGCGTTTCCCGAGACCCCGATCGTGCTCGACCATGTCGGCGGCCCGATCGGCATCGGCCCCTACGCGGGGCGGCGCGACGAGGTGTTCGCCGGGTGGCGCACCTCGATCCAGGAACTGGCGCGTTGTCCCAACGTGCACGTCAAGCTCGGCGGGCTCGGCATGCGCCTGTTCGGCTTCGACGTGCACGAGAAGGAACTGCCACCGGGCTCCGAACAGCTTGCCGCGCTGTGGCGCCCCTATGTCGAGACCTGCATCGCCGCCTTTGGGACGAGCCGCGCGATGTTGGAAAGCAACTTCCCGGTCGACAAGGGCAGCGGCAGCTATCACGTCTTCTGGAACGCCTTCAAGCGCATCGCCGCCGGCTGCTCCGCCGATGAGAAGGCCGCGCTGTTCGGCGGCACCGCTACCCGCTTTTACCGGCTCGGCTGAGCCGGGGTTTTGGCGGCGGCGAGGGTTGCCGCGGCCAGCGCCTGCTGCAGCGCGGGATCGTCGGGTTTGAGCTTCACCGCACGGGCATAGGCTTGGCGCGCCTTGGCGGGCTCGTTCAGCACCATGTAGGACCGCCCGAGCCGGGTCCAGCCTTCGACGTCGTTCGGCTGCTGTTCGAGGCGGGCGGCGAGTCGTGCGACCATGGCGTCGATCATCGCCCGCTGCGCGTCGGGCGAGCCGGCGGTCGCCTGCTCGGCCGCGGCAACCGCCGCCGCCGACGGCATGCCGCCGTTCCCGGCAGTCGGATTGGCAGCGGTCGGGTTGGCGGCGGTCGGGTTGGTGGCGCTCGCCGGCGGCGCCGCGAGACCGAGCTTCGCGGTCGCCTCGGCGATCCGCTGCCGCAGCAGCGGCTGCCACGCCGCATCGGCCGGCGAATCCGCCGCCAAGGCGCGCCACGCCTTGAGCGCGTCCTTGACGTCGCCGTGCTGCATCTGGGCCAGCGCCAGATAATAGCGCGAGCGCGGCGCGGTTTGCGGATCGTCGAGCGCGGTCTTGAACGCCTGGCGCGCCGCCGGCGTCACCGTGCCGCCGGCCGCCAGCACCTGCGCCTCGCCCCAGTCGCCGACGACGTCGGCGCGGTGCCCCGACAGATCGGCGGCGCGGCGATAGGCGTCGGCGCCCTCCTGGTAATGGCCGCGGCTCAATTCGGAGCGCGCCAGCAGCAGCCAGCCGGTCAGGTCGTCGGGATGCTCTTTCAGCTGCGCACGCAGCTTCGCCACCGCCGCCGTCATGTCGAGGTGGGCGGGGTTGTCGGCGGCCGGTTCTGTGGCGGCGGCCGTGCGCGCGGCAAAGGGCGCGTCGGGCAGCGCGGGCGAGCCGAGCTGCCCGTAAATCAGCAACGCCGCCACCGGCAGCAGCAGAATCGCGACGACCGCGGCAGCCAACGGCCGCGGGTCGGGCGCGGTCTGGCCGCTGGCCGGGCCGAGCGCGAGGATGCGTCGGCCGATCTCGGCACGCGCCGCCTCGGCCTGCTCGGCGCCGAGCACGCCGCGCGCCAGGTCGCGCTCGACCTCGGCAAGCTGGTCGCGATAGACGGCGAGGTTGTAGGCGTCACGTGCCGCCGGTGCGCCGCGGCGCAGCAACAAGGGGACCAGCAGCAACACCAGCGTCAGCGAGGTCAGGCCGACCAGCGCGGCGACGAGCCCGATACTCACCCCTGTACCCCTTTGCGCAGGATCAGCGCCAGACGCCGCTGCTCGTCGGGGCTGAGGGATGCCTCGGCCGCCGCGCCGCGCCGGCGGTAGAACCGGACGAGGGCGATCCCCCCGAGCAGCAGGATCAGCGCCGGGCCGCCCCACAACAACGCCGTGCCGAATTCGAACGGCGGCTGCAACAGCACGTAATCGCCGTAGCGCGAGCGAATATAGGCGATGACCTGCTGGTCGCTGTCGCCCGCCGCGATGCGCCGGCGCACCAGAAGGCGCAGATCATGCGCGAGATCGGCCTCGGAATCCTCGATCGACTGGTTGCGGCACACCAGACAGCGCAGCTCGCGGCCGACGTGCTCGGCGCGCGCCTCCAGCGCCGGATCGGACAGCATCTCGCTGGGCTGCACCGCAACGGCCGGCGCCGCCGCGAACAGCATCGCGAGCGTCAGGGCGGCCAGGGCGGCCAGGGTGGCCGGGGCGAGACGGGCGGCGAGACGGGCGGCGAGACGGGCGCGGATCATTTGTCGAGCCTGGCGACGAGCGGCAGGATGGTGTTCTCGATATCGGCCGTGGTCAGCGGGCCGACATGCTTGTAGCGGATGCGGCCGGTGCGATCGACGATGAAGGTCTCGGGGACGCCGTAGACGCCCCAATCGATGCCGACCCGCCCGTCATCGGCACCGATCCGGGTGTAGGGATCGCCGAGCGCGCCGATCCACGCGAGCGCGGCCTGCGGCTTGTCCTTGTAGTCGATGCCGTAGATCGCTACGCGCCCGGTGCGGGCCAGCGCGTTCAGCGCCGGGTGTTCCTCGCGGCACGGGGCGCACCACGAGGCGAACGCGTTGACGAGGCTGACATGCCCGTGCAGATCGGCGGTCGAGAAGCCCTGATATCCCTGCGCCAGCGGCGGCAGCGTGAAATGCGGCGCCGGCTTGTTGATCAGCGGTGAGGGCAGCGCCATCGTGTCGAGCCCGAGCCCGACATAGAACGCCACCAGCATGGCCGCAAACACCCCGACCGGCAGCAGATAGATCCAGCCGCGCCGCCTCATTCGGCCGCCTGTACCCGTGCCGCGGCGACCTTGCGGCCGCGGCGCGCCGGCGCGCCGACGCGATGCCGCCGGTCGGTCAGCGAGACGAGGCCGCCGAACGCCATCGCCGCCGCGCCGAGCCAGATCCACGGCACCAGCGGGTTGTAGTAGAGGCGCAGGGCATAGCCGCCGTGCCCGTCGGGATCGCCGATCACGACATAAACGTCGGACAGCAGATTGGTATGGATCGCCACCCCGGTGGAGCCGCCATCTTCGGCCGGGTAGACGCGCTTATAGGGGTGCAGCGCGGCGATCTCGCTGCCGTCGCGCAACAGCCGCATGTCGGCGCGGTTCTCGGTGTAATCGGCGCCGCGGACCTCGCTCACCCGGTCGAACGCGATCTGGTAGCCGGCCAGCTCGACCGATTGACCGGGCCGGGCGTCGACGATCTTTTGCGTGCTCCAAGCGGTCGAGCCGGTAATCCCGGCGATCACCACCGCCATGCCGGCATGCGCCAGGGTCATGCCCCAGGCGGCGCGCGGCTGGCGCAGCGCACGGCGCAACACGACCGGCAGCGGATCGGCAAACAGGTGCACCCGCTCGGCCAGTTCGCTCACCGTCGCGGCCAACAACCAGGCAGCCAATGCCAGGCCGCAGGCGGCGCCGAGCGATCGCGTGCCGGTCGCCGCCAGCGTCACCAGCGCCGCCGCGGCGGTCGCGGCAAACGCCCATTTGAGCCGGATCAACGCGGCGGCGAGGTCGCCCCGCTTCCACGGCAACATCGGCCCGACCGCCATCGCAATCAGCAGCGGCACCATGATCGGCACGAAGGTCTTCGCGTAGAATGGCGGCCCGACCGATACCCGCCGGTGCGAGACAACATCGAGAAACAGCGGGTAAAGCGTGCCGAGCAGGACCGTCGCCGCCGCGGTGGTCAGCAGCAGATTGTTGAGGAGCAGGCCGCCCTCGCGCGAGATCGGTGCGAACAACCCGCCGCCCTGGAGTTGCGGCGCGCGCCAGGCGAACAGGGCGAGCGCTCCACCGGTGTAGGCGCCCAGCATCAGCAGAATGAAGACGCCGCGCCGCGGATCGGAGGCGAACGCGTGCACCGAGGTCAGCAGCCCGGAGCGCACCAGGAAGGTGCCGAGCAGGCTCAGCGAAAAGGTGATGATCGCGAGCAGCACGGTCCAGGTCTTGAGCGCCTCGCGCTTCTCAACGACGATCGCCGAATGCAACAGCGCGGTGCCGACCAGCCACGGCATGAACGAGGCGTTCTCGACCGGGTCCCAGTACCACCACCCGCCCCAGCCGAGCGTGTAATACGACCACCAGCTGCCCATCGCGATGCCGATCGTCAGGGCGCACCACGCCGCCAAAGTCCACGGCCGCACCCAGCGCGCCCAGGCCGGGTCAACCCGGCCCTCGATCAAGGCCGCGATA
>DATLRS010000013.1:0-5249 GCA_035534535.1 Allostellaceae bacterium
TAACCCCGGGGCCGATGGCGGCCTGCCGTTGCGCATAGCTCACCGGACCCCAGGCCACGACGGCAGCGGCGAGAGTCATAAGAAAAAGCCCGGGTTTCATTGGCGCCCCCCGTTTCCATACCCTCGGCCAGCGTGACGCGCATACGGGCCAAGCGGCTGCGCTAAGGAAACGCCGAACAATGGCGGCGTAGGTGACGGTTGGCGGTCGCAAGCATGGCTTGTCACAGCGGCATACCTGGTCACGGTCTGCGTCTGGTAGAATTTGGTTTGTATTGAGGTTCCCCGTTGTTGTTTTCGGGGTCAAGACAGAGTCCCGGCGTAATCAGACATGGCCGTGCGCCAGCAGGGTTTTTTTAACGATCACCAAGTTAGCAAGCGCGAACAGGGTGTGCAATTGCGCGGTGTTCTTGAAGAGGCCGCGGTAGCGCAGCTTCTTGTGGTGGAACAGGTTCTTGACGATGTGGAACGGGTGCTCGACCCAGGCCCGCACCTGCGACAGCGCCCGCTCGACCGCCTCTGCCCAATCCCGCAGGCCTTTGGGCAATGCCTTGATGATGCGGGTCGCGGGCCTTCTGCTTGTTCTTGGTCGAGGGCGGGGCGGCGATGATCGTGGCGTCGACGATGGTTCCCTGCCGCATCAGCAGGCCGCGCTCCTCCAGCATCGCCCCGACCTCATCGAACAGCGCCCGGGTTAACTCGTGCTCCTCCAGCCAATGGCGGAAGTTCAGCACCGTCGTCGCGTCCGGAACCGCCGCCACCGATAGATCAATCCCGGCAAAGCCGCGCAAAGCCTGGCTATCATAGAGCGCGTCCTCCAGCGCCTCGTCGGCCAGCCCGTACCACTGCTGCAAGAAGGAGATCCGCAGCATGCGCTCCAGCCCAATCGGCGGCCGGCCGCGCTCGCCCTTCGGGTAGAACGGCCGGAGCCGCGCCACCAGACGCGCCACCAGACGCGCCCACGGCACCACCTGCTCCATCTCGGCCAAAAACTTGTCGCGCCGCGTCTGCTTTTTCTTGCCGGCGTACTCCGCCTGCGAAAAGATCCCCTGCCGCTGCATTGCCCCGTCCCTCGGCCCCCGCACCGGCAGATTCTACCCGATGCCAGCGCCCGCGGCCGGATTTTTCAGTGTTTCCTTTAGAGGTGTGCGCTGTCGTTTGCTGGTCTGGATCGATTGTCTATACTTTCCTTCACAGAAAAGTATAACGCCGTGCAAGGTAGTGTGGTTCGTCGATAAAAAACGGATCGCGACTGGCGCGTGGATTGGCCTTTACCTGAACCTGATATGGACGTAATTATCACTCATTTGTGTTTGTCCATTTAATTTAAGGACGAAAGGCATGATTTTCTGCAAAGCCGATTATCGCACTCTGGCAGGGCGACCGGCGCGCGGCGATTTTCCGTAAGGCCCCTTATGCGACACAAACGGCCCGGCGGAGGAGCGGGGTGCCCAGCTGTCGCACGTGATAAGCCGGCTTAGCGCTGGCGGCGCTTCTTTGGTGCACGCGGACGGGGGTGCGGTCGTATAGTCCGGCGCCATGCTCCGACGCACGCTCGCCCCCCTTCATCCCGATGGCTGGAAGTTCATCGCCGCGGCGGCGCTGGCGAGCGTGATCCTGTTTCTGGTCTGGCGGCCGGCGGGGTGGGCAGGGCTGATCGTGACGCTGTGGATCGTGTATTTCTTTCGCGATCCGTGGCGGGTGACGCCGACCCGCGCGGGGCTGATCGTCAGCCCGGCGGACGGCATCGTCGTCGCGCTCGGCCCGGCAGCGCCGCCGCCCGAACTGGCGATGGGCACGGCACCGGTGCCGCGCATCGGCATCTTTCTCAACCTGTTCGATGTCCATGTCGCGCGCGCGCCGGTCGGCGGCACGGTTGCGGCGCGGCGCTACACCAAGGGGCGCTTTATCAATGCCAGCCTCGACAAGGCGAGCCTCGACAACGAACGGCTGGCGATCCGCATGCGAGCCGCCGAGGGACCTGACGAGGGGCCCGATATCGCTTTCGTGCTGATCGCCGGGCTGGTGGCGCGGCGCATCGTGTGCTCGCTCTACGAGGGCCAGCGCCTCGCCGCCGGCGAACGCGTCGGCCTCATTCGCTTCGGCTCGCGGGTCGACGTCTATTGCCCGCCACCCTACCGGCCGCTGGTCGCGCTCGGCCAGCGCATGGTCGCCGGCGAGAGCGTGCTCGCCGACCGGCGGGCGGGCGCGCCGGAGCGCGGCGGCCTCGCACATTGATCGGCGTTAACCCTGCCAATGCCGAATTGGTGTAGGGTTGTGCCGAAGGTGCGGGCGGCGAGGAGAAGATCGGTGGCGGTACGCTCGTCTCGGGTGCGGATGCGGCGGCCGCGCATGCGGCGGCGGGCGCTGTCCGAGTTGTCGCTCAACCGCATGGTGCCCAATATCCTGACGCTCTTGGCGCTGTGCGCCGGGATGACGGCGATCCGTTTCGCGATCAGCGGCAATTTCCAGTACGCCGTGTTCGCGATCATCGCGGCCGGCATTTTCGACGGGCTCGACGGCCGGCTGGCGCGCTTGTTGAAGGCGACCTCGCGCTTTGGCGCCGAACTCGACAGCCTGTCCGACTTCGTCAGCTTCGGGGTGGCTCCGGCGGCGGTCCTCTATCTGTGGACGATGGCGACGCTGCGCAGCGTCGGCTGGACCATCGTGCTGTTCTATGCGGTGTGCTGCGCCTTGCGCCTGGCGCGCTTCAATACCCAGCTGGCGGCCGAGCCGCCGCCCTGGGCGGCCAATTTCTTCAGCGGCGCGCCGGCGCCGGCCGGGGCCGGACTCCTGATGCTGCCGATGTTCGTCAGCTTCGAATGGGGCGACTGGATCGCGCGTTCACCCTACCTCAATGCGATATGGATCACCGGCGTCGCGCTGATGATGGTCAGCACGATCCCGACCGTGTCGCTGAAGCGTGTCCGCATCCCGCACCATTTCGTGGTGCCGACCTTGCTCGGCGTCGGCGTGACGGCGGCGTTCTTCACGACGGCGCCGTGGCCGACGCTGGTCGTTGTCGGGGCGCTGTATCTCGGTTCGATCCCGCTGACGATCCGCGCGTCGTCTCGGATGCGCCGCGCCGCGCCGCGCCCGGCGCGCCCGGTCGAGGCGTCGCCGCCGCCGGCTGCGGCCGCGCTGCCGCTCGACGAGGCCGCGCCGCCAGCCAACGAATGGCGACATTGACGATCATTTCGGGGAAGCGGACGCGATGCACACCTTCAATCTGAAGCACGAAGAGAAATTCGACCCGAAGAAACATGTCGAGCGGGTGCTCGGGCGGGTCGCCGAGGGCGATGTCACGGTCGCCTGCTGGGAGCCGGGACAGACCAGCCCCTATCACTGCCACCCGCACGCGACCGAGATCTATTTCTGTTTCGAGGGCGGCGGCACGATGAAAACGCCGGGTGAGAGCGTGAGCGTGGTGCCCGGTTCGTTTGTCGTGCATCCG
This sequence comes from Allostellaceae bacterium, assembly GCA_035534535.1. Taxonomy (GTDB): domain Bacteria; phylum Pseudomonadota; class Alphaproteobacteria; order ATCC43930; family CGMCC-115725; genus DATARH01. The sequence goes on from DATLRS010000013.1 coordinate 3,452, forward strand.
CCCGGCGAACTGCACGAATGGATCACCGGTCCCGCGCGCACGCTGCTGTTCCGCGTGCGCTATGGCCACGACATGGCAGGGCGCACCCGGGAATGGCCGAGCAACCCGGACTGGCGCCCGCGCCCCGAGGATGTCGAATATTTCAAGGCTGGGTGAGGGGAGCGAGGATGAGCGACCATGAGGACGAGGGGTTCGGCTTCGCGCCCGAGCACGACAGGCCGATCCCCTACATGCAGCGCATCAGCGGCTATTATCAGGGGCTCGGCTATGGCGCGCCCTATCGCTGGGCGCATTACGCCGAGGTACCGTTCGCGCCGCTGCAAAAGCCGCTGGCGGCGAGCCGCATCGGGCTGATCACGACGGCGGCGCCCTATCAGCCGGGCCACGGCGACCAGGGTCCGGGCGCGGCCTATAATTCCGCCGTCAAGTTCTATGAGGTCTATTCGGGCGACAGCGCACAGGACCACGATCTGCGCATCTCGCATATCGCCTACGACCGCGACCACACCACCGCCGAGGACCCCAACACCTGGTTCCCGCTGCCGGCGTTGCGGCAGCTGGCGGCCGCGGGGAAAATCGGCGCGGTGGCGCCGCGTTTCCACGGCGCGCCGACCAATCGCAGTCATCGCACGACGCTGGAGCGCGATTGCCTGGAGCTGCTCAAACGGGTGCGTCAAGACGCGGTCGACGCGGTCGTTCTCGCTGCGGTTTGACCGGTGTGCCACCAGACCGTGAGTCTGGCCGCCCGTCACCTCGAAGCGAACGGCATCCCGACAATCGTCATGGGATGCGCCAAGGACATTGTCGAATTTGTCGGCGTGCCGCGTTTTCTGTTCAGCGACTTCCCGCTCGGCAACCCGGCCGGGCGGCCGAATGACCGGGAGTCGCAGGCCTTCACCCTCGATCTCGCGGTGCGCCTTCTCGCCGCGGCTCCGGCGCCGCGCACCACCGTGCAATCGCCGTTGCGGTGGAGCGCCAACCCCGACTGGAAGCTCGACTATTCGAACATCGCCCGGCTGTCGCCGGAGGAGATCGCCGCCCGCCGCGCCGAGTTCGACCGCCAGAAGGACATCGCCAAGACCGTTCTCAACAACCCGCAGGCAGCGACGTAATGCCCCATCTGACCACCGATGACGGCGTCCGCCTCTATTACGAGGAGGCGGGGGCCGGATACCCGATCGTTTTCGTGCACGAATTCGCCGGCGATTATCGCAGCTACGAGACGCAGCTGCGCTATTTCGCGCGGCGCTATCGCGTCGTCGCGTTCAACGCACGCGGCTATCCGCCCTCGGATGTCCCCGAGGATTGGCGGCAATACTCGCAGGAGCGGGCACGCGACGACATCCGCGCGGTGCTCGACGCGCTCGGGCTGCCCCGGGCCCATGTCGTCGGCATCTCGATGGGCGGCTTTGCGACGCTGCATTTCGGCTTTGCCTATCCCGAGCGTGCCAGCGCCCTGGTCGTCGCCGGTTGCGGCTATGGCGCGCAGCCCGACAAGCGCCAGCAATTCCAGGACGAGACGTCGCGCACCGCGGCCCAGATCGAAAGCCGCGGGATGGATGAAGTGGCCAAGACCTACGGCACCGGCCCGACCCGCGTGCAATACCAGAACAAGGACCCGCGCGGCTTTGCCGAATTCCTCGCCCAGCTGAGCGAGCATTCGACGCGCGGCTCGGCCAATACGATGCGCGGCGTCCAGGCGCGCCGCCCCTCGCTGTGGGAACTGACCGATCAGATGAAGGCGCTCGACGTGCCGACCCTGATCGCCACCGGCGACGAGGACGACCCGTGCCTCGAA
>DATLRS010000014.1:0-12657 GCA_035534535.1 Allostellaceae bacterium
GTGCTGCCGAGCCATCCGGCCAGCGTCTGGTTGGCAAACAGAAAGCGTCCGGCGGCATCGACCGAGTAGAAGCCGATCGGCGCCTGGTCGAGGAATTCGACCAGTTTGTTGCGCTCGTCGCGGATCACCGCCTCCATTTCATGGCGCGCTGTGGCGTCCTGGATGCTCCAGAAGCTGTAGCCCGGCCGCCCGGCGATCGGATTGACCGCGATGTTGAACCAGCCGGCGGCGGCGCCGCGCGCGTCGCGCAGCGGCAGCGCGGTGATCGCGCGCGCGCCGGCGGCGGCCTGGCTGCGCAGCCGCTCAAAATCCGCCCTCGAATCGTCGTCAGGAAGGGCCGCCGCGATGCGCGCGATCGGCGGCTTGTCGAGATCGGGGAAGAGGTCGTGGAAGGCGGTGTTGGCGTAGGCGATACGCCCGTTCGGAGCGATGATCAACTGGGCGTCGGGCGAGGTGTCGAGCGCCTGGCTCAAGATGTCGACCCGCCCGCCGAGCGCCTCGTGCATGCGGTGCGCGACGCCGGCGGCAACCCCGATGACCCCGGCCACACCGAGAATCGAGAGCGCCGCCCCCGGGACAGTAGCCCCCGAAATGACCTGCGCGCCGTAGAGCGAGCCGACCCCGAGCCCGGTCGTCGCGAGGATCAACGCGAAATTGCCGAGCAGCATGATCCAGTTCGGCTGCCGGCGCGCGGCGGTCCACCGTGTCCCGCGGCGGGCGCCACCAGTATCGGCCACCATGATCTGTGTCCCGCCTCGTGCCAGTCCCGCTCAGAATACCATGGTGCAGCCCCGCTGGTCGCGCGGCCTGTGAGCAAGCAGCCTCTAACCGGGGCTCCGACAATCGCGCGATCCCTCGCCCCCGGGCTCAGGCGGCAATCATTCGTCGCGGTAGGTGCGCTCGAGGCGCTCGTGGCGCTCCTGCGCCTCGATCGAGAGGGTGGCGATGGGCCGCGCCTCCAGCCGGCGGATGCCGATCGGCTGATCGGTTTCCTCGCAGTAGCCGTAGGTGCCGGTATCGATACGGGCCAGCGCGGCCTCGATCTTCGAGATCAGCTTGCGCTCGCGGTCGCGCGTCCGCAGCTCGATCGCCCGCTCGGTTTCCAGCGAGGCGCGATCGGTCAAATCGGGTTTGAGCAGGCTCTCCTCCTTGAGGTGGCGCAAGGTGCCGGATGAATCGGCCAGGAGTTCGGCGCGCCAGCGCAACAGCTTTTGCCGGAAATACTCGGCCTGGAATGGGCTCATAAACTCTTCATCATCGGAGGGCCGATAATCGGGCGGCAATACCGGACGCATCACTCTCCCCAAAACCCGTCAATGACGGGCGCGGAGTATATGAATCGGGTCGGCCTATTTCAACCATCAGAAATGCAATTCACGACATTGATTCCGTTGGCGTTTTGTCCGGCGTCGGCGGGCGGCGTCGGCGGGCGGCGGGTGACCGCGCTGGAGCCGCGGTGTTTTTCAGATGACCATTCAAGGGAGAGGACGATGCCACGAATTGAACCGCTGCGGCCCCAATCCATGCCTGAACCGGCCGCGCTGCGCGTCGCGCAGAGCGCGGCGCAGGCACAGAACGCGGTGGCGCGGCCACTGAACTGCGCCGCTTTTCAACGAGCCGCCGGTAGTCCTGCCGCCGGAGCTAAGACGGCGGCGTATCCGCCTCCTCGAACAGCGCATGCGGCCCTTGAACTGGAACACCTGCCGCGGTCGCTGCTGATCATCGGCGGCGGCGCCGGCGCAGCGCGAGGTGGCGCCGCCCTTTCCGATCTCTCGGCGATTGGCTATCGTGCCAGCCGAATAGGCAATCCACAGCGAATCGGGGCGCAGCGGTGACGGACGCGGCAGAAACCTACGATTTCATCGTCACCGGCGCCGGTTCGGCGGGCTGCCCGGTCGCGGCGCGGCTCAGCGAGTCGGGGCGTTACCGGGTGCTGATCCTCGAAGCCGGGCCGCCCGACAAAAACCCGTGGATCCACATCCCGCTCGGCTACACCCGCACCTACACCGACCCGCGGGTCAACTGGATGTTCGACAGCGAACCCGAAAAGGAGCTCAACGGCCGCACCCTCTACCAGCCGCGCGGCAAGGTGTTGGGCGGCACCAGCTCGATCAACGGCATGGTGTACATGCGCGGTACCCCCACCGATTACGACAATTGGCGCCAGCGCGGCTGCGAGGGCTGGGATTGGGACAGCGTCCTGCCGTTCTTCAAGAAGGCCGAAAACCAGGAGCGCGGCGCCGACGATTTTCACGGCGTCGGCGGCCCGTTGCGCGTCTCGAACCCGGTGCGCTCGCCGTTGGGCGACGCGATGGTCGCGGCGGCGATCGAGGCCGGCATCCCGGCCAACCCCGATTTCAACGGCGCCCGCCAGGAGGGCGTCGGCTACTACCAGACGACGACCGGCAACCGCCGCCGCTGGAGCGCCGCCAAGGCCTATCTGCGTCCGGCGCGCAGCCGCGCCAATCTCACGGTCGTCACCGAGGCGCACGCGACCCGCGTCTTGATCGAGGAGGGCCGCGCCGTCGGCGTCGAATACCGGACGCCGCAGGGCCTCGTCACCGCGCGTTGCCGCGGCGAGATCGTCGTTTCGGGCGGCGTCTATGGCTCGCCGCAGCTGCTGCAGCTGTCGGGGCTGGGCCCGGCCGCGCTGTTGCAGCAATTCGGCATCCCGCTGGTGCGCGACATGCCCGGGGTCGGCGCGCACCTGCACGACCATTTCAACACCTATCTGGTGTGGCGCTGCTCGCAGCCGATCACGATCAACGATCTGGCGATGAGCGGGCTGAAAAAGCTGCAGGCCGGCGTGCAATATTTCGTGGCGCGCTCCGGCCACCTGTCGAATGCCGGGATTTATGCCGGCGCGTTCGTCAAAAGCGACCCGCGCCTCGAACAGCCGGATCTGCAGATCAACATGTTCGGCTGGAGTGCGATGGAGCGGCTGCGCACCGGCATCAAGCCGCACCCGTTTTCCGCCTTCACGATGAGCCCGGTGCATCTGCGCCCGGAGGGACGCGGCACGGTCAAGATCAAGAGCCCCGACCCGCAGGCGCCACCCTCGATCCAGTTCAATTTTCTCGCCAGCGAATACGATTTCCAGGCGCTGATCTACGGCAGCAGGCTCAGCCGCACGATCGCCGCGCAGCCGGCCCTGCGGCCGTTCATCCTGGAAGAAGTCATCCCCGGCCCCGCCACCCAGAGCGACGACCAGCTGGTCGAGGAGATCCGGGTGCGCGGCGTCTCCAACCTGCACCCGGTCGGCACCTGCCGGATGGGGCACGAGGTCGACGCCGTCGTCGACCCGCGGCTGCGCGTGCACGGCATCGCCGGCTTGCGCGTTGCCGACGCCTCGATCATGCCGCAGGTCCCCGGCGGCAACACCAACGCCCCCTCGATCATGATCGGCGAAAAATGCGCCGCAATGATTTTGGAGGACGCACGGGCGGCGTAGGCGATCGGCCGCTCAATGGGCGGAGGCAATCTTTAACAGCGCGAGCGAAAGCCCGATTGCGCCGGCGAAGACGGCAACGATGATTGCCGCCTGCATGAATACAAGCTGGAACGTCGTCGGCATGTTCGACAGTTTGCCCTTGATCTCGGCCAGATCCAGCCGGATCGCGCCAACCGCGGCTTCTAGGTGAACAAGGCGAGTTTCAACGGGCGGATCGTTGGTTCCAGAACCTCCCGTACCGAATCGGCCGTGGCCGATTATGTTGTCAGATTCCGAACCCTGCGCCATTCGTCGAATACTCTTTTGAAGATACTCACCGTGTTTCCGCAGTTATCACAATAGACTGCAATAAATTCTACCGGATAAGACGACGTTGGAAAGGGAACAATTCGATCGCCCATTTGAAAATTGGCCAACGTATGCGCCGTTATGCTGAGAAGAGCGTCGTTCGGCAATATGGACCATTGAAAGGTGTTGCACCGATCACAGGGGCGACGTTGCCATTTCTCACTGACGAATGCCTGCACGTCCTGCAGAAATTCGGTTTCGGTGAGCGTTTGATCGGACATAACGAACCTGCGCCGCTTGGGGTAGTACTCCCCGCTGATATCGGACGATCCTGCCAAATTTCGAGTCTGCGCGCCAGCCGGCCGGTTGCCGTCATGCGAAAAAAGCGAACGTCGTTCGGCGAATCTGGCTTTACACTCGCAGCACAGACGCGGAGGGCGCCATGCAGTACCGCAGGATTTCGGCCGATTGCCATCTCGATCTGCCGTGGCTGCCGCCGGCACTGTTTGTCTCCGAGGCGCGGCGCGAATTGCGCGAGCGCATGCCGTATGTCGAGGACGGGCCGGACGGGCCGCAATGGGTGACCAGGGCCGGGGTCAATATGGGCCTGGTCGGCGGCATCGGCTCGGTCGGCGGCAAGTTCGTGCCGGGGCAAAACTACCGGGTCGACAAGATGGCCGAGACCGGCCTCTACGAGGATGCCAAAAAGGGCATCCGCCGCCCTGGCGACCCCGACCAGCGGATCAAGGATATGGAGCGCGACGGGGTCGATGCCGAGATCATCTTCGGCATCTTGGGGGTCGCCTCGCGCGTCCAGGACCATGACGCCGCCAACGAGATGCTGCGCATCTACAATGACTGGCTGAAGGGGTTCTGCAGCAAATACCCCGACCGTCAGATCGGGCTGGCCTGCCTGCCCTATGGCGACATCGACGCCGCGGTCGCCGAGATCCACCGGGTCGCCAAGCTCGGCCTCAGGGGCCTCGAACTGTCGTGCTCGTGGGACATGGAGCCGATGTGGCACCCGCTCTGGGACCCGCTTTGGCAGGCGGTCAACGAGGTGCAGCTGCCGCTGCATTTCCACACCTTCCCGTCGACGCCGCGCAGCGTGCGCGAGCGCGCCCCCAGTTCCTCGCGCCGCGCCGCCCAGTTCACCGGCGTCGCCGGCTTCCAGATGAACCTGATCAACATCATCGCCGCGATCATCGGCGCCAATGTCCTGGAGCGCTTCCCGAATTTGCGCATCGGCCTTGGCGAATCCGGCATCGGCTGGCTGCCCTATGCCTTGGACCGCATGGATTTCGAGTGGGAGGACCGCTTTCGCGATCTCGGCCTCAAGATGCGCCCGAGCGACTACTGGCGCCGCCAGTGCCGCGCGACCTTCCAGTTCGACCGCATCGGCCCCAAGCTGATCGAGGAAATGGGGGTCGAAACCTTGATGTGGGGCTCAGACTACCCGCACCCCGACGGCGTCTGGCCGGAATCCACGAAATACATCGAGGAACAATTCGCCGGATTGCCGGCCGAGACGATCCACAAGATCACCTGCGAGAACGCCGCCAAGTTTTACGGGCTGATCAACTGACGCTTGCGCTGCAACCGCCCCTCACCCCCTCCCTCTCCCCGCTTGCGGGGAGAGGGAGGGACCCGCGAAGCGGGAGGGTGAGGGGCAACACAGGAGAACCGGATGGCTTATGACCTGTTGATCAAGAACGGCCGCATCGTTGACGGCTCGGGCGGGCCCTCTTTCCGCGGCGATGTCGCGGTCAAGGACGGCAAGATCGCCGAGATCGGTAAATTGTCGGGCGCGGCGGCGAAGACCGTCGATGCCGAGGGCCGCGTCGTCAGCCCGGGCTTTATCGACAACCATTGCCATTACGACGCCCAGGTCACCTGGGACCCGCTGTGCTCATTCTCCTGCGACCACGGCGCCACCTCGGTCGTCTTCGGCAATTGCTCGTTGTCGCTGGCGCCGGTGAAGAAGGGCAAGGAGGAGCGCCTGTCGGAATTCCTCTCCTATGTCGAGGCGATCCCGATGGAGGTCTTGAAGACGCTCGAATTCACCTGGGAGAGCTTCCCGCAATATCTCGACCAGCTCGACCGCAACCTCGGGGTCAATGTCGGCAACCTGATCGGCCATACCGCGGTGCGGTATTACGTGATGGACGAGGATTGCCAGAAGCGCACCGCGACCGACAACGAGATCAAAGAGATGCAAGGCCTCGTGCGCGACGGCATGGAAGCGGGCGCGCTCGGCCTCTCGGTATCGCGCAACCAGGGCCATTATGACCCGCAGGGCGTCCATATCCCGGCGATCTGGGCCGACGAGAAGGAGATTTTCGCGCTCGGCGACGTGCTGCGCGAGATGGGCACCGGTCTCATCCAGTCGGGCGGCGGCAACGGCGCCGAAATGAAGGACGCGTTGATGAGCCGCCTCAGCGAGGCGACCGGCCGCACCGTCGTCTACAACAATCTCGGCCAGACGATGCGCCGGCCCGGCCAATGGCAGGCGCAGATGGCGCAGGTCGATGCGACGACCGCGCGCGGCATCCGCGCCTTCCCGATGTGCACGCCCAACCGCATCACCGACTACTTCCAGATGCGCAACACCCAGACCTTCCGCGGCCTGCCGGTATGGCATCCGATCTGCCTGTCCTCGCCCGAGGAGCAGCTGCGCGCCTATGCCGACGCGGACGTGCGCCAGAAGCTTCACGCTGAGGCGGTCGAATTCAAGAGCGGGCCGGCGATCGGCATCTGCTCGACTTGGTGGGACTATATGGTCCTGCAGACCGCCGTATTGCCGAAGAACAAGCAGTACGAAGGCAAGACCCTCGGCCAGATCGCGGCGGCGCAGGGCAAGGGCATCATCGACGCGTTCCTCGACCTCGCGGTCGAAGAGCATCTCGACACCGAATGGCTGCACGGCGAGAACAATGTCGACGATGCCGCGGTTGCCCAGATCCTGACCTATCCGAACGCCATCATCGGGCTGTCGGACGGCGGTGCGCATGTCCAGTTCCAGAGCGGCTTTGGCTTTTCGACCCGCCTCCTGTCCGAATGGGTGCGTGAGAAGAAGATCATGTCATTGGAAACCGCGGTGCGCCGGCTGACCTTCGAATCCGCCTCGATTTTCGGGCTCTATGACCGCGGCCTCGTGCGCCCCGGCATGGTCGCCGACATCACGATCTTCGACCCCGACACGGTCAAGCCGCTGCCGCTCGAAGTCGTGCACGACTTCCCGACCGGCGCCAAGCGGATCAAGGAGCCGGCCCAGGGGATCTACGCCACCTTTGTCAACGGCGAGATGCTGATGAAGGAAGGCCGGCACACCGGCGCGCTGCCCGGCCGCGTCCTGCGCAACACCTACTACAAGGCCAACCACGCCTGACGGCCGGCACGCTCAGCCGCCTGGCGCCGCCGCGCGTTCATCGAGGCGGCTCGCCAGGCGGTCGAGCCCCCACTCGCGGGCGAGCGCGGCGGCCCTGTCCCAGCGGGGTGTGCAGTCGGGCAGCGGCGGAATCGGCGCCGCCTTATCCATCGTCGCGATGCGCCGGTAGAGCCGCAACTGTTCGGCCTGGGCGAGCAACTGGCCGGCGGCGAAGGCGTCTTCGAGGCTGGCGTATTTGTGCAGCAACGCCGCTGCGCCCTTCGGGCCGACGCCGCGCGCCCCGGGCAGCCGGTCCGACGGGTCACCGCGCAACGCGATGAAATCGGGCACCTGTTTGGGCTCGACCCCATAGCGGGCGCGCACCTCGGCGGGGCCGATGCGCGCCATCTCGCCGGCCTTGACCGGATGCAGGATTGTGGTGCGCTCGGACGCCAGCTGGAAGGCGTCGCGGTCGCCGCTGGCAACGAGCGCAAGCCCGCCCTGCCGCTCCTCCACGGCGACAGCGGCGGCCAGGAAGTCGTCGGCCTCGTAGCCGGCCGCCTTGGCGTTGGCGAAGCCGCAGGCGGCGACGAACAGTGGCAGCAGGTCGAGCTGCTCGACCAGGTCGTCGTCGAACTGGCGGCCACCCTGATAGGCCGGGAACAGCTCTTGCCGGTAGGTCGGCGTGCCGAGCGTGTCCCAGCCGGCGAGCACCGCGCGCGGCCGCTCGTCGTCGTGGAGCCGCAACAGGAAATTGGCAAAGCCGACGATCGCCCCGGCGCCGCCACCTCCGCCACCGCCACCCTTCCGGCGCAGCGATTTCGGGAGCGCGTGGTAGGCGCGATGAGCGAATGAATCGCCGTCGATGATCAGCAAAGGTCGGTTCATCGGCTTCCCTGCAACGCACTCTCGGATAATATGGCCCCGATCGTCGGCATTGCGGCAGGGAGCGAGACATGAGCGACGCAGCGAAGGGGCCGGGCAGCATCGAGCGGCCGATCCTGCCCAACGAGCCGGGCGATTACTGGGGCAGCGACGCGGTCGCGCTGATGCTGCGCGAATTGCAGCTGCCCTATGTCGCGCTCAACCCCGGCGCCTCCTATCGCGGGCTGCATGACAGCCTCGTCAACCTGCTCGGCAACCGTGAGCCGCAGATGCTCTTGTGTCTGCACGAGGAGCACGCCGTCGCGATGGCGCACGGCTATGCCAAGGTGACCGGCAAGCCGATGGGCGCGATTGTGCATTCGAATGTCGGGCTGATGCACGCAACGATGGCGATCTTCAACGCGTGGTGCGATCGCGCGCCGGTGTTCGTCCTCGGCGCCACGGGGCCGGTCGACGCCGCCCAGCGGCGGCCGTGGATCGACTGGATCCACACCGCGCAAGACCAGGGCGCCCTCATCCGCAATTTCACCAAATGGGACGACCAGCCGGCTTCGGTCGCGGCGGCGGCCGAATCGGTGCTGCGCGCCTACCGGATGATGACGACGACGCCGTGCGGCCCGGTTTATATCTGCCTCGACGCGGCATTGCAGGAGAGCCGCATCGGCGCCCTGCCGCAATTGCCGAAGGCCGACCGGTTCCGCGCCCCGCGCCCTGCCGCGCCCGACCCGGCGGCACTCGCCGAGGCGGCCGCCTTGCTCGGCGCCGCCGAGCGGCCGCTGATCCTGGTCGGCCGCACCTCGCGGGGCGAAGCCGACTGGCAGCGCCGCGTCCAGCTTGCCGAGGCCTTGGGCGCGATCGTCCTGACCGACGCCAAGACCGGCGCCGGCTTCCCGTCGCGCCACAAACTGCACGGGCCGCCGGCCGGCAGCAACCCGAGCCCGGATGCCGCGGCCCTGATCCGCCAGGCCGATGTGATCCTCAGCCTCGACTGGGTCGATCTCGCCGGCGCGCTGAAGGCCGGCTTTGGCGGCGAGCCGGTTGCGGCCAAAATCATCTCGGCCTCGCTCGACCACCTCGTTCACAACGGCTGGAGCATGGATTACCAGGGCCTGCCGCCGGTCGATGTGCACCTCGCGGTCGAGCCCGACATCGCCGTCGCAGCGCTGCTGCCGCTGGTCAAGCCGCGCCAGCCGGGATGGCGCGACCGCCCGGAAGCGGCGCTGCAGCCGCCCGACCTCGGCGGCGGCGACAAGATCACCCCGCTGGCGCTTGCGGCGGCCTTGCGCGAGGCGGTCGGCTCCCGCCCGACCTGCCTCATTCGCAGCCCGCTCGCCTGGGCCAACAACACCTGGGATGTCGCTCATCCGCTCGATGCGCTGGGCGGCGACGGCGGCGGCGGCATCGGCGGCGGCCCCGGCATGGCGGTCGGCGCCGCGCTGGGGCTGAGGGACCTGCCGGGCGGCAGCGGCCGATTGCCGATCGCGGTGCTCGGCGACGGCGACTTCCTGATGGGCGCGACCGCGCTGTGGACGGCGGCGCATTACCGCATTCCGCTGCTGGTCGTCGTCTCCAACAACAATTCCTTCTTCAACGATGAACTGCACCAGGACCGCATGGCGCGCCAGCGCAACCGGCCGGTCCAGAACCGTTGGATCGGCCAGCGCATCGCCGACCCCGAGCCCGATCTCGGCATGCTGGCGAAGGCCCAGGGCGGCGAAGGCTTCGGCCCGATCCGGCGACCGGACGAATTGGCGCGCGCGCTCAGGGCGGCGATCGACTGCGTCGCGGGCGGCGGGCTGGCGGTCGTCGATGTCCGGGTCGAGCCGGGCTACGCTCCGGTCAACTCGGCCGCGGTCGCCCGCGGTACGACAGGGACATGATCCGGAACTTCAGCGATCATGCAGCGAACGAACGTACATTCCTCGCCTGGGTGCGCACGGCCATCGCCGTCATGGCGTTCGGCTTCATCGTCGAGAAATTCGACGTGTTCCTGGAAATTGCCGCGCCGTCGTTGGCCGGTCGCGCCCTGTCGTTGCCGGGCCAGAAATTCGGCAACGCCGCCGGTCTCGGGCTGATCCTTCTCGGGACCGTGATGGTCGCGCTCGCCGGCTTCCGCTTTCTGACGACCGCGAAGGCCATCGACAGCGCAGAGCCTCACCCAGGTCCCCGCGCACGCATCGATCTGGCGCTCGCGGCGCTGCTGTTCCTGCTGGGTTGCGCGCTATTCGTCTATCTGTCGCACGCTCTCATCACGACGCCGTGAGGGTTGGCGGAAACGCCTGATAGCGCGATCCGAGGTTCGCGCGTTGTCGCTGACCGTGCCTCGGTGGTAGCGTCCGCACCCAGGGATGGATCGCAAGAGGAGCCGGTATGGCCGCGCAGGCGGGCACAATCCAGCCGCGATCGGCGCGCGCGCCCGCGAGCAGCGACCTTGTCGAATGGTATTACGAGGAGGGCTGGACCGATGGGCTGCCGGTCGTGCCGCCGACCCGCGACAAGCTCGATGCCATGGTCGCGGCGCTCGGCGGCGATCCCGAACTCGTCGAGTGCCGGGTGCCGCCGCGCCACGGCAGCCTGAGCCGCGAGGTGCTGGCGATCAATCTGGTGATGGCCGGGTGCAAGCCCGAATACGCGCCGGTGGTGCGCGCCGCGCTATTGGCGTTGACGCAGCCCGCCTTCAACCTCAACGGCGTGCAGGCGACGACCCACATGGCGGCGCCGCTGCTCGTCGTCAACGGCCCGGTCGCCGCCGCGATCGGCATGAATGGCGGGGTCAACGCGTTCGGCTCGGGCAACCGCGCCAACGCCACGATCGGCCGCGCCATCCGCCTCGTCCTGCTTAATGTCGGGGGCGGCTGGCCGGGCGACCTCGACAAATCGACGCTCGGGCACCCCGGCAAATACAGCTATGCCGTCGCCGAGAACGAAAGCGACAGCCCGTGGGCGCCCTACCACGTCGAGAAGGGCTTTGCGCCCGAGGATTCGACGGTCTTCGTGATCGCCGCCGAGCCGCCGCACAGCGTCACCAACCACCTCGCCGACGATCCCGAGGGCATCCTCGACAGCATCGCGTCGGCGATGACGACGATCGCCCACAACAATGCCGTGTCCTCGGGCCATTGCGCCGTCGTGATCGGCCCCGAGCATGCCCAGACGATCGCCGGCAAGGGCTGGACCCGGCACGACGTCAAAAGCTACCTGCACATGAACGCCTATAATCTGTTCCGCGAACTGGCCTTCGACCACCGCTACGGCCGCATCTACAACCGCAACCTGCCGCGCTGGTACAAGCGCGAGCCGGAGTCGCGCATCCCGATCGTGCCGAGCCCCGACCACATCCACCTGTTCGTGATCGGCGGCGCCGCCGGCCGGTTTTCCGCCTTCATCCCGGGCTGGGGGCATATGTCGTCGCCGGTGCTGCGCAGCATCGAAGGCGGCGGCGCCACTGGAGCCAATGCCGGCCCCATCTGCGTCGACGGCACCTGCTATTTGTGAACTGGAGGAACCGGAGCACATGATCTGGTGCTTGAAACCTCGCGCCAGTAGCTCATATAGCGAACCAAATCCAAATGCCCTTGGCCCTCAGTCATGACCGTAGACTACCGAACGATCGCCCGACAGGCATTGAAGCGGGCCAGAGCGGAAACAGAGAGCGGTGATCCCGAGCGGCTGGTATACGCGGCGCTCGAACTGCGGAACGCACTGGAAGCGGTGATATATGACAGAGCGCGGCTATACAAGGACGAGGTTCCCGCCGACGTGTATCGGACATGGCAGCCACGGAAAGTCATCAGATACATGGCCGAAATCGACTGGATGGTGTCTTTCAAAAATTGGGAGGTATTGTTCAAGCCGCAACACAAACCAGGCCAACCGGAGAATCCCTGGATTCCTCTCGGCACCGAGACCCTTCTGACTCAGGGAAATCTCAAGGATCACTATGATGCGTTGGGGAGTTTCCTACACGTTCCTACCCCTCATCAAATCGCTGACAATAAGGAGCCAGACAAGATTCGCCTCATAGAACACTGTGAAAAATGTATCGCCATTCTCGATAGAGTTCTGAAATCTCCTGTATCGAAGGTCGCACTCGGTGAATATTCCAAATGGGAATGCCTACGATGCGGTCATCTCGTAGTAAAGCGGTCTCCACCGAACTCAACGAAGACCTTTGAGACTCGTTGCATCGAGTGTGGTGCCGAATATATGGGAACGCATGAGGGGTGGACGCCAAAGATTCACAAGATCGACTGCGAAACTCCCGGTTGCGACCAGAAAAAAGAGCTGTGGGAGGACGAGATCCGACCCGGTGTTGAATGGAATTGCGAGGGATGCGGGGAAACATACGGGCTGCATCTCAGGATTATGCAAAAAGTACGAAACTGACACATGAATGCCGGAGGTGACCGAAATGGCTGAAGACGGGTACGAGATCGTCTTCGATCCGCGCGGGCGGGTCGAGACCGAGCGGGTCATGCCGGCGCCGCGCGTCGTTTCGCTCGACGGGATGCGCCTCGGCATCCTCGACAACACCAAATGGAATGCCGGCCGGCTGTTGCGCAAGACGGCGGCGCGGCTCGGCGAGCGCTTCGCGTTTGCCGCAGTCAATTACTACCGCAAGGAGAGCTTCTCGAAAGCCGCCGATCCGGCCCTGATCGCGCAGATC